>PSRJ01000060.1 GCA_003175985.1 Terriglobia bacterium | reverse complement strand
TAGTCCAGCCCCTGCAGACGCAGCCGCAGGCAATCGCGCTCTCGGGGGGTGAGCGTGCGAGTAAGTTCCCGCGTCAGGGCCGAGTTGGAAAGCATCTGCTCCGGGTTGGTTTCGGGGCCGGCCAGGGATTCCGGGGATGCGGCCGCGAATCTCTGCTCTGCTTTGAGCCGCACGAGCAGGTAGTTTCGCAGCACCAGATAGAGCCAGGCGCGAGGATTCTCGATCCGGCGTCCGAAAGTGCGTTCTATGAAATACCGAAGAAAGACTTCCTGCACCGCGTCCCGGGCACCGTCGAAGTCCGTAAACGACCGGCCGTAGCGCAGTAGGGCAGCGGAGTACTGGCAATATACGCCTTCCACTTCCCGATGAACCTGTTCCCGGCTTTGCTCCATTCACAGCAATGCTACGCAGACTGAGCAGCCGAACCAATCTAGACCTTGGTTAGGGGGGATTCACCGGGCGCCGGCTGTCTTTGAGTTTGCGAATCTCCTCGAGGCGTTCAGAGATTCGTTTTTCCAGGCCGCGGTCAGTGGGAAAGTAGTAGTGTTTTCCGGCGAGGGCAGGAGGCAGGCATTCCATGCCGGGAATGGCATCCTCGAACTGGTGCGCATGCTGGTATCCTGCGCCATAGCCCCAGGCCTTCATGTCGCGTGTCGGCGCATTGCGGAGATTCATCGGCACGGGTTCGGCGATGGTCCGCTCGACGTCTTCCTGGGTAGCGCTCATCGCGCGATACGAGGCGTCGGATTTTGGCGCGACACACAAGTAGATCGCCGCCTGCGCGAGCGCGAGGTCGCCTTCGGGGATGCCTAGAAAGTGAACCGCCTGCATGGCGGCGATGGTCTGCTCGAGGGCGTGCGGGTCGGCCAGTCCGACATCTTCGATGGCCATGCGGATCAACCGGCGCGCGATATAGAGCCGGTCCTCGCCGCTCTGGAGCATGCGGGTGAGCCAATATAAGGAGGCATCCACATCGCTCGAGCGGACGGATTTGTGGAGCGCGGAAATGAGATTGAAGTGCTCTTCGCCGCCCTTATCGTACAGCAGCACCTTGCGGTTGATGGCATCCTGTACGGCCTGTTCCGTCAATACTCCGCCGCCCGACGCGGCGCCGGCAGCTTCCAAAGCGTTATAGGCTTGGCGCGCGTCGCCGTTGGCATATATGGCGATCTGCTCGAGCAGCGCATCCTCGGCGCTCAGCCCCACCGCCGGGAGGGCCCGGCGCAACAGCGTGACGATTTCGGTGACGGTCAGGCTGCGCAGAGCGTAAACGCGGGAGCGGGACAACAGCGCGGAGATCACTTCGAACGACGGGTTCTCGGTGGTGGCGCCGATCAGGATAATGTCGCCGCGCTCGACGTAGGGCAGAAATGCATCCTGCTGGGCCTTGTTGAACCGGTGAATCTCATCGATAAAGAGGATGGTGCGGCGGCCCATGCGGCGCAACCGCTCGGCGTCGCTCATGACGGCTTTGATCTCTTTAATGCCGCTGAGCACGGCGCTGAAGGGAATGTATTCGCAGCTTGTGATCCGCGCGATGAGCCGGGCTAAGGTCGTTTTGCCCACACCGGGCGGCCCCCAGAGGATGATCGAGGTCAGTTCATCGCGCTCAATCTGGCGCCGCAGGGGTTTACCGGGCCCGAGGATCTGCTCCTGCCCGATGAAGTCTTCCAGGCGCTCGGGGCGCATTCGTTCGGCCAGCGGACGCCGGCTGTCGTCCCGGAGCGGCGCCGAATCGAAGAGACTCACGACGCCAGAATAGCGCAGCCAATGGCTCGGCGCGGGCACGATATTTCCGAAACGACGCAGCGTCTTAAGCGTGCGCGGATCGTGCACCGATAGGGTAGGTCGCGCCTTACGACGGCCGTGATGCAGGCGATGACCCGTTGCACACGAGCACGACCTTGCCTATCACGCCGCCCTTTGCGAGCAGTTCCTGCGCCTGTCTTGCCTCGATCAGAGGAAGTCGCTGCGCGATGAGCGGCTTGATCTTTTGCTCTCGCAGGAGGTTCAACAGGGCGATCAAGTCCTGTCGAAACAGTTCCGGTTTCAACCGTTTGAGCGTCTGGATGCTGTAAGGAATTACTCGTTTCCTGCCCGGGAGAAGCCAGCCGCCGGCGATGTACATCGCAAAGATGGCGGCTCCGCGAAAGCGATTCCGACGACCGGGACGACCTGATGTCAATCCCTCCCCACGCAGCGAGGTAATGAGTCCATAGCCCACCACTTTCCCGCCAGGACGGAGAGCCTTGCGGGATTGCCAGAGATGGGCGCCGCCTATGGGGTCGAAGACAGCGTCCACGCCGTCGCCCGTGAGGCGGTGAATCTCTTTCACGAAGTCCCGATCCCTGTAATCGATGGGGATGCCACCCAGGTCCGAAACCGCCGAAGCTCCTCGCGCCGAACACGTACCGTACATCTCGAACCCGGCGAGGCGCCCAAGCTGCAACAGGGCCGTGCCGACCCCGCCTGAAGCGCCATGAATCAACACGCGCCGGCTGCCTCTGACACTACCAGAGCGAGTCATCATCTGGTACGCCGTCACGTAGTTCAAAATGAGGCAGACAGCCTCGGCGGCATCCAAGCCAGGCGGCACCGGAACCAGTTCACGTTGCGGCAGGCAGACGTACTCCGCGTACGCACCGTGGATCGGCATCGCGGCAACGGTCTGGCCTAGTTCGATCCCAGAGACACCGTCGCCGAGCCGATCCGCGACGCCCACCAGATCCCAACCCGGCGTGAAGGGCGCCGGAGGCGTTTCGGGATGAACGCCCTCGCGCGCCATTACGTCGGGTAAGGAGACACCTGCGGTCAGCACTCTCACCCGCACTTCGCCATGGTTCGGCTCGGGGAGCTCGTCTTCTATTACCTGCAGCACATCAGGCCCGCCGTAGTGGGTCACGATAATTCGGGTGTGTCTCACGGCGCTTTCCTCAAGAAACCCGGCGTGGGCGCCTAAGAGCCAAGGCGCCGGCAGCGAGTTTGGTACGGCGACCGCTCCAATTGTAAAGACTTCTGTTTCTGCGTACAACGCTTTCCGTTCGATTGAAATCCGCTAGAATCGAGATTCACAAATGCCTGATGCCGAATGGCTGCCAAAGGCCTTCTTGGAGCAGTGCCCGGCCTGTTTTTGGATCGCAGGCCCGGAAGGAGTGATGCACGAGGTCTATGGCGACCCGTCTCCGATTTTCGGTAAGAGCGCCGAAGAACTGAAAGGCCAGCCGGCATCGAAGCTGTGGACCGCGCGGTTCGGGCGGGCATTTGCCGGTGAAACCGTGCTGCTGCGCGAACGCCACGGGAATTCCACGTGGTACATCACCCTGTTCCCGATCCGGCACGAGGGCGAGATCGGCTACGTGGGCGGCATTGCACGGGAGATTACGCCGTGGAGCACCGCTGAGCAGGAACTAAGGCAGACGGTACTCTCGGCGCTCAAAGCCCAGGAATTCGACCGCAAAATGGCCTCCAAGTTCCTGCACGATTCCGTCGGGCAAAACCTCACAGCGTTGGGACTGCAATTGGACCTGGTGCGCATGGATCTCGAAGGGCTGTCACCGGAAGCTTGCGAGCGCATCGCCGGAATCCAGAAAATGCTGGAGACGATGATGGAAGAAGTGCGCGAGTACAGCTACGAGCTGAACCCTTCGACGGTGGAGCGCGCAGGGCTGCGGCCTGCCCTGGACCGGCTCACCGCCCGCATGCGGGAACGGTTCGGCGGAGCGCTGCGGATCAATGCCGATCCTTCTCTGAAGATCGATCCCAAAGTTGCCGCCGCCCTGTATCAGATCGCGCAGGAAGCCGTGCAGAATGCCGTGGAACATGCCAGTTGCTCCGCAATCGAAATCGCGGTAAAGTCCACACGTAGCGGCCCTCTTCTGGAGGTAAAAGACAACGGACGGGGATTCGATCCCGGAGACACGCTGGGGGCGCGACGGGGTCTCGGCTTGTTGAGCATGGAACACTACGCCGCGCAGGCTGGCCTGGAGCTGGCGATTACCAGTGAGCGCGACGCCGGTACGGTGGTGCGGGCCGGCTTCCCGGGAGCGGCGTGACACTTATGCCATTCGACGTGGTCCTGGTAGACGATCACAAGCTGGTCCGGGACGGGGTGAAGACGATCCTGGAGCGCGGCTCGGAGTTCCGGGTCGTCGGCGAGGTGGAAAACGGCGCCGATGCCGTGCAATTATGCCGGACCTCGCAACCCGACATCGTGCTGATGGATATCGGCCTGCCGGGAATGAACGGGATTGAAGCCACTACCGAGCTTCTGCGGCATTGTCCGGCGGTCAAAGTCATCATCCTCTCGATGTATGACGACGAGAATTCCGTGGTGAGTGCGATTCGCTCCGGGGCGCGCGCGTTCGTGTTGAAGAAGGCATCCTCCACGGAGTTACTGGATGCTCTGCGGACAGTGGCGCGCGGGGGTTCGTACCTCAGCTCGCAGGTCTCCGACCGGCTGCTGTCGCGAATCCAGCGCGGCGATCTGGAGACGCGCGACCGCAGCCCGCTGGAAATGCTCTCGCCGCGCGAATTGCAGGTTCTGCGGCTGGTGGCCGAAGGTAAGACGAGCAAGGATATTGCCGCGCTGCTCGACCTGGGTTTGCAGACTGTGCGCAGTTACCGCAAGACTATGATGAAGAAGCTCGGAGTGAACAATGTCGCGGGCCTGACGCAACTGGCATTGGCGGCCGGGCTGACGAGCTGGAACAAACCGGATGCAAACCCCATGGGGTGAGTGCGCCGTCGCCGACGCGCACGTTCACTTCTTTTCGAGGCGGTTCTTCGAATCGCTCGGCACACAGGCGAACAAGAGCGCGGAAGGCCTGGCGGACACGCTGGGTTGGGAATTGCCACCCCCGGATCCGGGGGACCTGGCGCGGCGCTGGGCCGAGGAGCTTGCGGTGGAAGGCATCGCAAAAGCAGCGTTGATCGCCAGCGTGCCGGGTGACGAGGCTTCGGTAACGGCGGCGGCCGCTGCGTGTCCGGGGCGGTTTCTGGCCTATGCCATGGTCAATCCACTGGCGGAAAAGGCGGCGGCGCTGGATGGCATACATTGCCTCTGCTTTTTCCCCGCCATGCATGGCTACTCGATGCACGATTCGCGCGTCGAGCCGCTGCTGCAGTATGCCGCCGCCCATCAACGGCTGGTGTTCGTGCATTGCGGCGTGCTGACGGTCGGCGTGCGCAAGAAGCTGGGCTTGCCCTCGCGCTTCGATATGCGGTTTTCGAATCCACTGGACCTGCACGCTATCGCCCTTCGCTATCCGGAGCTGAATTTCGTGGTGCCGCACTTTGGGGCCGGCCACTTCCGCGAGGCGCTCATGCTGATGGACCTTTGCCCCAACGTATACCTGGACACGTCGAGTTCGAACAGTTGGGTGCGCTACGAAGGTCTGGAGCTGACGACGGTCTTCCGGCGCGCCCTGGAAGTGGCCGGACCCTCACGCCTGTTGTTTGGCACCGATTCTTCGTTTTTCCCCAGAGGCTGGAATTATCAGATTTTCGAGCAGCAAACGCACGCACTCGGAGAGTTGGGAGTGAGCGGCAGCGATGCCCGGTCGATCCTGGGGGAAAACCTTCTGCGGCTGTCGAATTCGATCGCTATGGGTTGAGAGCCGTGGGGCGTCGCGCGTACTAAGCTGGTACATAGAAGGTCCGCATGTCCAAGGCATACAGGTGGCTGATCGGGGCAGCAGGCTGGATTGTCCCGGCGGGACCTCGGGCTCAGTGGCGGGCGAAGTGGCTTTCGATTTTCGGGAACGCCTGGGTACTGTTCGAGCGCGGGGAACTGAGCCGGAAAGATCTGATGGCCTGCGGCTGGGCGTGCGCGGCCGATTCGCTATGGGCATGGAAAAGCCGGGAACAGTGGCGGCATCTGTTCCGCTCGCCCCGGTTCCTGCTGGTGGCCGCAGCCATCTTTCTGCTGCTCATCGGCGCGCTGAGCCATGGCTTCGCGCGGACGCGATCGCTGTTCCATGCGTTCCCCATCGCGGAACCGGACCGCTTGGTGGCGCTGCGCTATACCGGCGCCGCCGGCCAGCCCTCGGGGGTGCCGCCGCGCCTGATTCCACTATGGCGGGAGCAATCGAAGCTGCTTGCGGACCTAGCGGGCTATTGGCATCGCCCCTACGTAGACCACGCGCGCGTCAGCACTAATTTTTTTGACGTGCTTGGCGCCAAACCTGCCTATGGCCGCCTGTTCCGGCCTGGGGAGCGCGATGCGGCTGTGATCACCGACTACTTGTGGCGTACACGTTTTGGAGCGGATCCGCAAGAGCTAGGACGGCGGATTCGGGTGGAAGGCGCCGAGTACCGGGTGATCGGGATCCTTCCGGACTCGTTCTGGGCCATTTCACCGCGGATCGGTGTGTGGACTCCTCTCGAACTCGAGCCCGAGCCGGACCCGCGGGCGCCCGCGCTGATCGGGGCGATTGGCCGCCTCAAACCGGGTGCCACGTGGGACGCGCTGCGCGCTGAATTGTTTCGCGTGACGAAACCGGTGTACCCAAGAGTTCCGCGGGCGCCGGAGTTGTGGTCCCCGGCTCTGCCGGCGCGGCAATGGGTCGGATATCTTTTCGGTCTGGCATTTGCCTTCGCGGTGGGGAGTTTTCTGATTGCCCGGCAGCAATCGCTGCTGCGGCGGCAGGGCTGGCGCTACTGGCGATTCCTGCTCTCCAAAACGGCGCTCCTCACCGCCGCACCCTTCCTCGTGTGGATCGAAACCGGCCTGTCGGGGGTGATCGCGACGCTTTTCTTCCTGGCCTCTTGCTGCTTCTGCGTCTGGTGGAGTTTCGCCGACCAGCGGCATCGCTGTCCCGAGTGTCTCGAACGTTTAGCAATGCCGGTGACGATCGGTTCCTGGTCGAGTGTCTTAGAACCGGTGACCACCGAGTTCCTGTGCGAGTCCGGCCATGGTTCGTTGTATGTGCCCGAGACCGAGCAAGGGGAGCGCGACCGCTGGACCGCGCTCGATTCCTCCTGGCGGGAACTGTTCGATAAGGTCACGCCGCAAGGGCGGTAACGAACTGCCCGCGCCCGGCATCCCGCGCCGGCGCCACAAAGGGACTTCTCAACCCGAATGGTAAAATTTGAATTTCCAGCAGGAGGGGATGCATGGCTGTAAGACCGCGGCGTCAGGCGGTGGCGGTAGAAGTCGGAGGGGTCAAGGTGGGCGGCAATCATCCAATTGTCGTGCAATCGATGACCAACACCGATACGGCTGACGTGGCGGCCACCGTCAACCAGTCGATGGCGCTGGCGCGTGCCGGCTCCGAACTGGTGCGCGTCACGGTGAATACCGAGCAGGCGGCGCAGGCGGTTCCGAAGATCGTCGAAACACTGGATCGATTCGGAGTGCGGGTTCCTATCATCGGCGACTTTCACTATAACGGGCATATCCTCCTGAAGAAGTATCCGGAATGCGCGCGGGCCCTTGCTAAGTACCGCATCAATCCGGGAAATGTGAATATCGGCCGCAAGACGGACGACAATTTCCGGACGATGATCGAGGTTGCGATCGAGAACGGCAAGCCGGTCCGGATCGGCGTGAACTGGGGCTCGCTGGACCAGGCGCTGCTCACGCGGATGATGGACGAAAACTCGAAGCTGCCCGAGCCCAAGGACGCGCGCGAAGTAACGCTGGATGCCATTGTGGCGAGCGCAGTCAATTCGGCGCAGGCGGCGGAGAGTTACGGTCTCGGCCGCGACAGAATCATTCTGAGCGCCAAGGTGAGCGGCGTGCAGGACCTGATCGACGTCTACCGCGCCCTGGCTTCGGCTTGCGATTACGCGCTGCACCTCGGGTTGACGGAAGCCGGCCTGGGAAGCAAAGGTATCGTGGCCACAACGGCGGCCCTGGCGCCGCTGCTCCAGGAAGGCATCGGGGATACCATCCGCACCTCGCTCACTCCGGCCCCGAACGGTGATCGCACCGAGGAAGTGATTGTCTCGCAGCAGATTCTGCAATC
This sequence comes from Terriglobia bacterium, assembly GCA_003175985.1. Classification (GTDB taxonomy): domain Bacteria; phylum Acidobacteriota; class Terriglobia; order Bryobacterales; family Bryobacteraceae; genus PSRJ01. The sequence goes on along the minus strand of PSRJ01000060.1, from coordinate 49,428 downwards.
ACTCGGTATCCGCAGCTTCACACCGCAGGTGACGGCGTGCCCCGGATGCGGACGCACGACCAGCACCTTCTTCCAGGAAATGGCGGACAAAATTCAGACCTACTTGCGCGATCAGATGCCCAGGTGGAAACCGCTGCACCCCGGTGTGGAAACGATGAAGGTCGCGGTGATGGGCTGCGTGGTCAACGGACCCGGAGAGTCGAAGCATTCGAATATCGGGATCTCGCTGCCGGGAACTTTTGAAGAACCGAAAGCGCCGGTGTATGTGGATGGGCGGCTGATGACCACCTTAAAAGGGAACCACATCGTCGCCGAATTCATTCAAATTCTGAACGATTACGTGAGTTCGCACTACGCCGCCTGAGCGAGGGTGGCTGGTATAATCATGGCGACGCCAGCGGGTGCTCTAGGCAGATGCCGAAGCGTTTCACTCTTCCCGAAGCCCAAAGCCTGATTCCCAGTGTAGATTCTCTGCTGCGAAATGCGCTCGAGGCCAAGTCCTGCCACGATGAAGCCGAGAGTATTCTGGAAGCGTTCACGCAGCGAATCCTGTTGATGGGCGGCGTGCTCATCGATCGCAACCAGGTAAAGAAGGCCCGCAGTCTCCGGGAAAGGGCCGCCAAGGATGTACAGAAGATCGTCGATCGGGTCCAGGAATATGGCTGCGTGGTGAAGGATTTGGATGCAGGCCTGATCGACTTTCCCACGCTGTTTCGCGGGCGAGAAGTTTACCTCTGCTGGAAACTCGGGGAGCCGTCGATCGACTGGTGGCACGGAACCGACGAAGGGTTCGCCGGCCGGAAGGCCATCGACCAGGAATTTCGCGACCATCATCGCGGCGACTTTACCCAGTAAGAGTCTCCGTTTACTTCTTCGAATCGCCCCATTTCAAGACGGTAACGCGCACGCGCCTTTTGCCGAAGCGTTTGGCTGCGGCCCGGCTGGGCATGTAAATATCGATATGCCGCCCATCCACCTTGGAGCCCGTATCTCTCACGGTGTAGATACCGGAATGCATGCCGGCACCGCTTACGCGCACGCGCGTGCCGAGCGGAAGCACGGCGGGGTCGGCGGCCACGATACCTACCTGTGACGGAATGCCGTCAGCGGTGATGCCGTTTCGGGAAAACGCCGTCGCCAGAAAATCATAGTAAGTACGGCGGGCCGGGGAACGGCCCTGGATACACCAGGTCCCCGCCAACAAGAGCCCCAGCAACAGCGCTCTCATTTCAGCGAATCCGATTTTGAGCCACGAGCCGGATCGCGCCAGGCGTTTTTTGCGGCTCGGGTTCCGCCACTTTTCGCCGTCCGTTATCGGGACTCTCGGCCGGGTGCGCCTCCGGGTTCTGGTCCTGGGGCACCGCCGCCGGTGTCCCGTCCTCGTTCAATGGCAGACCTTCACCGGCGTCCCACCAGACTACGCTTTCGGCGCAGTAGATTGTAAGCACATTGAGCAGGCGCTGCAGCCAGACGGCTTCCTGCGCCGTAAATCCGCGCTGCTCACCCCCAAAGGTCATGGCGCCGTCCTTTGGTGAAATCTCGTAGCTTTCCTTGGAGGAAGGAACGAATTCCCCATTCTTTGCCAGGCCATTCTCAACCGTCCAAATTAGTTTGTGGTTCTGGAGATCCCACGTTACAGATGCGACACGTTTGGCCTTGATCGCGTCGTCTTGCGCTAGTGCCAACGCCGCGAAAGAAAAGAAAAGTGCGACTGCCGTTTTTCTCATAACGATTTGCTTTCAGCGTATTGAATTCAGGGCAGGTCCGGTTGCCTGCCATCCCTAAGTGCACTTTGAGGGCCCCGCGTGTCAGTGCGGGTGCGTGAACGTGTGCGCGTTCACGTCCCCGGAGTTACGCCGAAGCGCTCACCAGGTACACTGCTACCTCTGCCAGCAGGTTCGGAAGCACGGTAACCTTATGCGCTCCCGAGAGGAAGTAACGCCGCTCCACCTTCAGGCCCTCGAGCGCGGCAAGGTCCTCGAAATCGTGCAGTGTTAGGAAATGAATATTCGGCGATTCGTGCCAGGCGTAGGGAAACAACTTAGTTCTGGGGGCCCTTCCGCTAAGCAGCATGGAAAGCCGCATGCGCCAGTGGCCATAATTGGGGAAGGCCACGATCACGCGCTGGCCGACACGCAACATCTCCCGCAGCACCTTGCGAGGATGAAACGTTTCCTGAAGCGTTTGGCTCAGAATCACGTAATCAAACGCGCGATCGGGATAGTCCGCCAGCCCTTCGTCGATATCGCCCTGATAGACCGAGACTCCCCGCGCGATCGCGCGCTGTACTTTGACGCCGGAGATTTCGACTCCGCGCGCATCCACGCGCTTGTTGGCGGCGAGCCAGGCAAGCAGTTCGCCATCGCCGCAGCCCAGGTCGAGCACCTTGGTGTTGGGCTCCACGATTTCGCCGATGATTCTGTAGTCGCTTCGCCCCAGTAGCTCGCGAACAAAAGGCTGCGGCTTGGGAGCGGGGGCGGTCATTGCACCTTCTCGTAGGTGCTGGCGAGAAAACCGCGGATGAGGTCTGTCTGTTCCGCGACATCCACCAGGAACGCATCGTGCCCGTAGTTCGACTGCAATTCCACATAGGCCACGTCGCGATTCCGCGCGCGCAGGGCGCGGACAATCTCCTGGGACTGGTAGCTCGGGTAAAGCCAATCGGAACTGAAACTGATGACAAGGAATCGCGCCTGAGCGGCTTCGAATGCCGCGGCCAGCGTGCCTTGCCCGTTGACCAGGTCGAAATAATCCATGGCCTTGGTGATGTACAGGTAGGAGTTGGCGTCGAAGCGGTGCACGAACTCGCTGCCGCGGTAGCGGAGGTAACTCTCGACTTCGAAATCGACGTCGAAATCGAAGCCGAAGTTCTCTTTGCCGCGCAGGCGGCGCCCGAATTTCTCGCGCATCGAATCGTCGCTCATGTAAGTGATGTGCCCGACCATGCGCGCCACCGCCAGGCCGCGGGCGGGCGGCTTCTTGCTATAGTAGTTGCCCTCATTCCAATCGGGATCGGCCATCACCGCCTGCCGCCCTACCTCGTTGAACGCGATTTGCTGTGCGCTGTGCCGTGTCGTGGTGGCAATGGGGATAGCGCTGACCACGCGATCGGGATAGGCGACTGCCCATTCCAACGCCTGCATGCCGCCCATCGAACCTCCCGTGACCGTGAGCAACTTCCGGATGCCTAACGCATCGATCAGCATTTTTTGCAGCCGCACCATATCGGAAATCGTAATTACGGGAAACGACATGGCGTAAGGGCAGCCCGTGACGGGATTGATCGAGGATGGCCCCGTGGTGCCGCGGCAGCCGCCCAACACGTTTGAGCACAGCACGAAATACTTGTTGGTATCGAAGGCCTTGCCGGGGCCGATCATGTTATCCCACCAGCCCGGTTTCCCCGTTTCGTGGCTGATTCCGGCGGCATGCGCATCCCCGGAAAATGCATGCAACACCAGAATCGCATTCGTTTTCCGCGCGTTCAATTCGCCGTAGCTTTCGTAGGCGACCTCTACGGGGGCGAGCGTAGCGCCGCTATCCAGTGCAATGCAATCGAATCGGACAATATTGGATTCGACGATCATTCGGGGAGTGGTTTCATCATAGCAAAGCGGCCCGTGAGGGCTGTTCCGGCATAATGGCTGTGTTGATGCGTGTCTTCCTATGCCTCGTGGCCGGCGTTTCTCTGTTGGCTGCGCCGGAGTACCGGCAGGCGGCTCCCGGTTACGGTTACCAGTTCCCGCGCGATCACTTCGATCATCGCGAATTCCGCACCGAGTGGTGGTACTACACGGGCAATCTCCATGCCCAGGACGGCCATCGCTTCGGTTTTGAGTTGGTCTTTTTTCGGCAAGGCGAGAATCGCGGGCGGGCCGGGAACCCTTCCACCTGGCGTGTCGATGATCTCTACCTGGCTCACTTGGCTCTGACGGATATTGACGCAAAACGGTACCGCTACTACAAGCGCCTGAACCGGGCGGGGCCGGGGATCGCCGGGATCAGTTTCGAGGAGGGGCGCATCTGGAATGGCAATTGGCAATGCGAGTGGGACAAAGCGACAGGTGCGCAAGACCTCTCCGCCGTAGCCGATGGTATCCGCTTTCGTCTCCATCTGACCTCGCGCAAGCCACCTGTGATTAACGGGGAGAACGGGATCAGCCGAAAGGGAGAAGGCGCTGGACAGGCTTCTTATTATGTCTCCCTGCCGCGCCTGGAAGTGGAAGGTACTCTTAACGGAGCAGGCGTAACAGGCACGGCATGGATGGATCACGAGTGGTTCACGAATCAGCTTTCCGAGTATCAGGCCGGCTGGGATTGGTTTAGCGTGCAACTGGAAAACAACACCGAGTTGATGCTGTTCGAGATCCGGCATTTGGATGGAAGCATCGATCCTTACTCAGCGGGCACGTTCGTGGATCGCACTGGCAAGGCGACTCATTTGAGCCGCGCGGAGTTCGAGTTGAAGCCGCTGGAGTTTTGGACCAGCCCGAAGACCGGCGCGCGCTATCCACTTCGGTGGCGCATCACGGTGCCCGCGCAAAAACTGGTGCTGGAATGCGCGGCGGCAGTTCCCGATCAGGAACTTGTCTCCGAAGACGCTTCCGCTCCGACTTATTGGGAAGGCGCCGTGACGTACAGGGGCTCGGCGAACGGTGTGGGCTACCTGGAGCTGACCGGGTATCTGAAACCTATGCGTTTGTGAAGCCAATTATAATGTGGGCATGAAACCTTCCGAGGGCAAGCTGCGCCGCATGAAGGCGCTTTCCAACGATAAGGGCGTCATCGCCGCAGCCGCGATGGATCAACGCGGAAGCCTCCAGAAATCCCTCGCCGCCGCGCGGGGTATCGATTCCAAACAGATCACACTGGAGATGATGAGCGAATTCAAGACCATCGTCACGCGGGTTCTCACTCCGCATGCCAGCGCCATTTTGCTGGATCCGGAGTATGGGCTCGACGCGGCCGCCGCGCGTTCGAGAAATGCCGGACTCTTGCTGGCCTACGAGCTGAGCGGATACGACAACACGCAGCCCGGCCGCCTGCCCGACCTGCTGCCCCATGTCTCGGTAAAGCGCATCGTGGACTGGGGAGCGGATGCTGTCAAGATCCTGATCTACTACAGTTCGTTCGAGCAGAAATCGATCAATGATGTGAAGCACGCGTTCATCGAGCGCATTGGCGCGGAATGCGAGACCTACGAGATTCCGTTTTTCCTTGAGTTTGTCGGCTATGACCCGAAGGGCGGCGATGAAAAGGGCCTGGAATTCGCCAAGAGCAAGCCCGAGGTGGTCAAGCAGAGCATGGCCGAGTTCTCCAAGCCTCAGTACAAGGTGGACGTACTGAAAGTCGAAGTGCCGATCAACGCTGAGTATGTCGAAGGCAGCAGTGTTTACAAGGGTCAGAAGGCATACAGCCGCGCGGAAGCGCTGAACCACTTTCGCGAGGCCGCTTCGCTCGCGGCCAAGCCGTTCATTTATCTCAGCGCCGGGGTCAGCAACGCGCAATTCATCGAGTCGCTGAAAATGGCGGCCGAGGCAGGCACGGATTTCTCGGGAGTTCTCTGCGGACGGGCGACGTGGAAGGAAGGTATTCCCGTTTACGCCAAGCAGGGCGCCAAAGCGTTGGAAGACTGGCTGCAGAACGATGGAGTGCGCAACATCAACGCCGTGAACGACGCGATCCGCGTAGCGACGCCGTGGCACGCCAAGCTGGGTATTGGGGTGCCGGCGTAGCAGTTACTTCGCACCAAACACCGGTATCATCGCCAGTAAGACAATCGCGCCTGCGAAAAAGAGCAGGCCAAGGCCTTCCAGGGATTTGACACGCCCGTCGGCTCCTAGCGCCTCTTTCCAGATGTAGAGGCCGCATCCGGCGGCGATTAATGCTGCGGCCTGGCTCATGCCGTCGCTAAGCGGACGGCCAATCTGTTGCGGCACGGCTTCCACCACCAGGAGCGCCACGAAACCCGCCGCCCACAATGCGCCGCCGGCGAGGCCGAGCAGGTGATTCCGCAGCGGGCCGCGAAAATATTGGGGAACTTCCAGGGGCTCGCCCTCAACCGGCAGATTCATGAAGAACAAGTTGAACATGAGCGTCGAGACGGTAGCCCCGGCCGTGAACAGCAGCGCCATCGAATAAGGGCCCATCCCGATGTCACCCGCGCGGGCTCCATCCAGCAGGGGTGAAAAGGAGCCGAGCAGGATGCCGCCCGCTACGGCAAACCCGATCGCCTTGCCGGCGCCCGGCCGCCGTGTGCTCTTAGCCTTTCCGGCCCTTGCGATCTGTTCGTGGCGGAGAATCAAAAGATGCCGGTAAGCCAAGGCCACTGCGGCAACGGCGCCAATCATCAGCGCGGAGCCCAACAGAAGGAACATGATTGCGCCCGAGCGGCGGATCGCGTAATTCACCGCCGCATTTACTACGATGGATACGCCGATTCCCACCGGGAACGCCATAAATATGCCCGCTATGGCCATGGCGGCGACCAGGAAGGTATTGCCCAAGGTAAAAATGACGCCCGCAGCCAATGCGTATGCCCAGGCACGTTTGCTCACGATCATCAGGTCATCGCGGATGGAGAAGCCATCAAAACCCAAACTGCCGAACGTCAGCCCCAGGATCACGGCCGCCAAAAAAGCTCCGAATACCCAGTCGAAGTAATACAATTCGAAGCGCCAACGAGCGAGCTTGTAGGTGTTCGCCCATAAGCCCCAAAAGACGACGCATAAGATCAGTAACGTCAGAGTGGCCAGGTAACTCTGGGGCAGGATCATTTGCTTTCAAGTCCCGAGACAGGAGAGTACGACGCCGGTGCAGAACCGGCCGGCGCCAGGTACGGGAGCGCGCCCGGAGATTGGCGGATTGTCAGTGGCTTAGGCTGCTGTGCGCAATCCGGCAGCGGCGCGACGGAATAAAAGTTCAGCCCATAACGCCAGTTGCGGTGGATGTCGTCCACGCAGACATCGGCCGCGCGGGGACCCAGCTCACTCCATAACTCGCGCGCCGAAGCGATGCGATTGATTTCGGGCAATGCCGTGGTCTTCAGATAAAGGATGCCCGCCGCGGCGCACACGGCCAAGCCGGCAAAAACGGGCAGCCGGTCCGCGCGCCGGCCTACGATCCATATCGCCGCCGCGAGCACAAACGGGGCAAGCCAGGTGACCTCGAATTGCGGAGGCGCTGTACGGGAGAGCCCCGCTGCAATGGCCGCCGGTAAGAGCCGGGCCGCGATCGGATACATTACCAGCATCAGAGCACAAACAGCCAGCCAGGGCCGCGCGTCAATCGTTTCTTCCAGTGCAATCGCCATCAGCACGGCGGCTGCGGGAAGCAGCGGCAGGACATAGCCCGGCAGCTTATTGGCAGCGATGGAAAAGAAGAGCAGTCCGAATAGGACTACGATCGCGAGGAAGATGCGCCGCGGTTCCCGCCACATCGTGCGCCGCGTGCCTAATACCAGCAGCGGCGACCACGGCAGCAACGCACCCGCCAGCACCGGAATGTAGAACCACCAAGGCTGGCCATGCTGCAACTCAGTCGAAGTGAATCGCGAGAAATGATGCTGCCAGAAGAAGACATCCCAAAATTCGCGGCCGTTCCGCAGGTAACAGAGCACGTACCATGGCAGCGCCACAATCAGGAAAGTAGCGATCACCTGGGGGCGCAGGAGATCGCGGATGCGTCCGCGAATGAGCATCGGGAGAGCGAGCACTAGGGGAACCAGACCCTTCGCCAGCACAGCGGCGCCGAGCATCGCGGCCGCGGCGGGCAGCAGGCGGGTATCGCCGCGGTTTATCCAGGGTAGCGCCAGCAGGACACCGGCCGAAAATGCCGCAGTCAGCGGGAGATCCGTAACTCCAACCTGGCTGAATCCGACCCATCCCGCGCACGTGCCCAGAATGAGCGTGGCGTATGCCGCCACACGCCTTCCGAATTCCCGCTCCAGAATCCACCAGTAGAAGCCCAGAAACATTAAAGCGACAACAACGACCGGCAGGCGCGATGCAAGTTCCGGTCCCAGGCCGGCGCGGAACGCAGCCGCCTGCATCCAATACAGAAGGGCCGGCTTTTCGAACCATGGCTGACCCCAGAGGCGCGGCGTGACCCAGTCGCCGGAATGCGCCATCTCGCGGCTCACCGACGCGTAGCGCGGCTCATCGGGACCCACCAGCCCGGCCGCGTTCAGATTGTAGAAGTATAAGAAGAGCACCACGGGCAGCGCGAACCACACGAAGGCCGGGGGTTTCCGTGGCATTCACCCCATTATGTAACGAATCTTCGCCCCAGCCCGTTCCAGTACAATAGATGGATATGTCGCGAGCGCTTGTCTGTTTGGTAGCCGCCCTTTTGTTTACCGGGGCCGTCGAGGGTCAAAAGAAATCCGCGTTGGACAAGCCCACGCTCGAGGCTTACGTGCGCCACCTTTATGTGATGGATCCCAAGGTAAACGTCCAGGTGAGCGACCCGAAGCCCTCCGAGCTGCCGGGCTTTCTGGAAGTCACCGTATCCGCTTCCATGGACGCGGCCCACCAGGATTTCCCGTTCCTCGTTTCCAAAGACGGCTCGAAGATCATACAGGGCACTGTCTACGATGCCACTGAGAATCCGTTCAAAGCCGATCTGGACAAGCTGAAGACGGAAGGCGCTCCGAGCATGGGCACGCAAGGCGCGCCCGTCGTGCTGGTGGAGTTCAGCGATTTCCAATGCCCTTATTGCCAGCGTGAAGCCGGTGTTTTGCGGCAGAACCTGCTCAAAGACTACCCGACGCAGGTGCACTTCTATTTCAAACAGTTTCCTCTGACGACCCTGCACCCCTGGTCGAAGGCCGCGGCCATCGCATCGCGCTGCGTCTATAAGCAGAACGGCGAGGAGTTCTGGAATTATCACGATTGGATCTTCCAGCACCAGAACGAGATCACTCCCGAAAACCTGAAGGACAAGGTGCTCGAATTCGCGAAGGGCGAGAAGAACCTGGACGCGCTGCAGCTTACCAGTTGCATTGATAACAAGGCGACCGAGAGCGAGGTGGATAAGGACATTGCCGATGGACGCGCAGTCAAGGTAGATTCCACGCCGACGCTGTTCATCAACGGACGGCGGATCGCCTCGGCTGCGGAATGGCCCACCCTCAAGGCCGTGATCGACTACGAGATCGAATATCAGAAGACTGCCAAGAATGCCGGTGAGGATTGCGGCTGCTCCGTTAAACTGGACCTGCCGGGGGCCCCCAAGCCCGCTACGCCGGTTGCACCCCTGAATTCGTCCAAGAAGAAATAGCCTGGGCGGCACGCGGAAGGCTGGGTATCCAAAATGAAGAGTTGGAAGTATAGTCTGCTGCCTCTGATTGGCTGTTGGAGCGGCGCTGCTTTTTGCGCTGGCGCGGCGTTTGAACCCAACAGCTATCTGGACGATATTAAGTTTCTTGCCTCGAAAGAAATGAGAGGCCGCGCCACAGGCAGCCCGGAACTCGAGAAGGCGGGCGCTTTCATCGCAGGCAAGTTCCACGAATTCGGCTTGAAGCCGGCCGATGGGAAGAGCTATTACCAGGCCTTCCAGGTAACCACGAATGCGCGGCTCGGAAAAGCCAACCGATTTCACGTCAACGAGGCGGGCCGTGCCACCATGCTCCACTTTCCGGAGGACTTCGTTCCCTTCAATTTCTCATCGGCCGGCAAAATTACGGGTCCCGTGGTTTTCGCAGGCTATGGAATCACCGCTCCGGAATACAATTACGACGATTACGCAGGGATCGACGTCAAGGGCAAAGTGGTCCTGATCCTGCGGCACGAGCCCCAGGAATTCGAGGAAAGCAGCGTTTTCGCCGGCAAGAGCTACACGCAGCACACGCAATTCGCCAGCAAAGCGACCAACGCCAAGATCCACGGGGCGGTCGCCGTCATCCTGGTAAATGACCGCGCCAACCACCGCTCTGACCCGGATCAGTTGGAGAATTTCGGAAGCGTTGCGGGACCGGCCGATGCCGGCATCCCGTTCGTGCAGGTGAAGGCAGATAAGATCGAATCCTGGTTCACCGGAGCCGGGAAGAAACTGGACGCAATCGAGGCGAATATCGATCACACGCTGAAGCCGGAGTCCTTCGCATTTCCGGATTCGCTCCGCGTGGATGCCAACCTCGATGTGGAACGCGCTGTGAAGACGGTCCACAACGTAGCGGGGTACCTGCCTGGTGAGACAGACGAATACGTGGTCATTGGCGCGCATTACGACCATCTGGGTTTGGGCGAGCAATTCGCGCTCGATCCCGATCAGGCGGGAACGGTGCATCCGGGCGCCGACGACAACGCCTCCGGCACGGCCGGAGTAATCGAGCTGGCGCGCTGGTTTTCAATGCAGCCGAAGCAGAAACGCGGCGTTCTGTTTTTGACTTTCGCCGGCGAGGAACTCGGACTGCTTGGCTCCAGCTTCTACGTTGCCCATCCCGACTTTCCACTCGAAAAGGCCGTGGCCATGATCAACCTCGATATGATCGGCCGCGTGCGCAATGCCAAAGTCTATATCGGCGGCGCCGGGACCGGCTCGAGTTTCCGCGCGCTGCTGGATCGCGAGATGCCCAAGTATTCGCTCCAACTGGATTATTCCGATACTTCGGGATACGGATCGAGCGACCACACATCCTTCACCGCCAAACAGGTTCCGGTGCTTTTCTTTTTTTCCGGCTTGCACAGCGATTATCACAAGGCGTCAGATACCTGGGATAAGATCGACGCTCCGGGGGCGGTGCGACTCCTGCAGCTGGTGGCCGATGTAACCGAGAACCTGCGGGAAACGGCCGACCGCCCGCAATTCGTGCGCGTGGCGCCGCCGGCCGGTGCGGAAGGACCCGCGGGATCCAACGCGGCATCGGGCTATGGTCCCTACTTCGGCTCTATCCCGGACTTCGGAGAAGGCACGAACGGCGTGAAGTTCTCCGACGTCACACCAGGGTCGCCGGCCGCCAAGGCCGGTTTCAAAGCAGGCGACGTCATGGTCGAGTTCGATGGCAAACCCATTCAGAACCTTTACGACTTCACTTACGCCTTGCGCGCCAAGAAGCCGGATGATGTCGTGAAAGTGAAAGTGATGCGCGGCGGCAAACCACTCGAAGCCACGGTAACGCTCACCCGCCGCCGTTGACGAATCGCTTCATGGATAACCGAGTCCTAGAGAAAATGCGGTCCGACTGGAACGGCCGCGCCAAAGAGAACGCGCAGTATTACGTTCAGAGCGAACGCCAGAATTGGGACCGGAGGGAGTTCTTCCGCAGCGGGGAAATCAACGTCGCCAATGAGGTAATGACCGACATGATCGCCATTTGCGGCGGCCGGAACTCGCCGCTCGATTTGCGCATGTTGGAAATCGGCTGCGGGGTGGGACGGATGACTCGCATGCTATCCCGGATTTTCGGCCGCGTCACCGGCGTAGATATCAGCGAGGAAATGATCCGCCAGGCCCGGGAAAATACATCCGACCTGCAAAACGTGGAGCTGGTCCTCGGCGATGGCTGCACGCTCGCGGGCATTGAGAGCAATTCGTACGACTTCGCGTTCTCCTTCATCGTCTTTCAGCACATACCGGCTTACAGTGTCATGTCGTCGTACTGCCGCGAAGTCTACCGTGTCCTAAAGCCTGGAGGCTTGTTCAAATTCCAGGTGCAAGGGCACACGGATCTGCGGCGCGATGAGCTGGACACCTGGGTCGGCTATCCGGTTTCGCAGCGCGACGCGGTTACGCTTTCCGAAGAGTCTGGCTTCGATATCGAGCGGGAAGACGGGGCTGGGACTCAGTACTACTGGCTTTGGTTCCGCAAGTTGGCCTGATGCGGCCCTCTGCTGAGCGAAGCTATTGCACGTATCCCAGACTCTTCAGCCGCCGCAACGAATCGTTATCGACCTGCACCTTCTGCCGCGAAAGACTCGGGATGTTCTTCATCCAATCGTGAAGATCGGCATTCAACTGCCGCATAACTTCGGGCCGCACCGCCGAGAGCTCGTGAGTCTCGTCCGGATCGGCGCTCAAATCGAATAGCTCGCGTTTCCCGTTGGTAGAGGTAATGAACTTGTACGGCCAGGAAATGACGGTGCGCGCAGTGCATCCGCGCGGGCAATCCGGCGATTGCAATACCGAACACGGAAAGGTCTCGCCGAACACTTCGCGGGAGCCTTCCACGGGCTGAAGCAGATTGTGTCCTTGTGTCGTGGCGGGCGGGGCGATCCCGAGCGCTGCGAGAATCGTTGGCGATACATCGATGAGGCTGACCGGTTGATCTTTGACCCCCGTCTTCGAGGAATTCGGATATTTGACCATCAGCACCACATGCAGCAGATTCTCGTAGACCGAGTTGGCGTGGCCCACGCGGCTTCTCTCGCCGAAGGCCTCGCCGTGATCGCTGGTGACTACGATCATAGTGTTGTCGTACAGGTTGCGTTGTTTCAGCCAGCGGACCACATTGCCCACCTGGGCATCCACGTAAGCGATCCCGCCATCGTACTGGGAAAGCACATGGTTCTTGTAGCCCGGGGGAACAGGCTGGCCTCCGCTGATGTCCTGTTGCTCGGCATCCAGGTCGTACTCGGAAAGCTGGTAGTTCTTCCCGGCAAATTTCCGGTCGAATGGGGCCGGCGGCACATAGGGGAAATGGGCGTCCATATAGTTCACAAAGGCGAAAAATGGCGCCCCGGCGGGCCGCTGCTCGAGAACCGAAAAAAGCTCCTGGTCGATGTCTTCGGCGCGGGTGTTCAACCGGTCGAATTGGGCGGTATCGAAAGCATAGCTCAGCACACGCCGCAGCGGCCGGCGCAAAAGATACCAGTTCTCGGTCGGCAGAACGGGCACAGGCCGCGGGATGCGAACATTCTGAAAGCCACGGCTCAAGCCGAAATCGGTGCGGAGGTACAAATTGGCGGCAACCGCCGCGGTGAAATAGTTATGCTGATCCAGGATTTCGGCCAGGGTGGGCACGTGTTCATCCATCCTGCGGCCGAAGCCGGCATCCGGCGGCTGGCAGTAAGCGCCATGCCAGCTCGGGTAAAGGCCTGTAAATAGCGACGCGTGACTCGACAGCGTAAAGTCGGCTGCGGAAATGGCATGGGTATAGAGTTCGCTGTCGCGGGCCAACTGCGCCAGATTCGGGGTGGTCTCGCGAGGATACCCGTAAATCGACAGGTGATCGGCCCGCACCGTATCCAGCACGATCAGCAGCACGTTCGGTTCTTTCGATGAGGCGGGTTCGGCAGCCGACGCCTGGACCGGGCCGGACCTTCCCGAAGTGAGCAATTCGCTGCCGAAAACGAGTAAAACAAGTATCACGGCCGATGCGGGCTTCCAGGCAGCACTCAGGGAGAAGCGGCCGTGGACCATGCGGCCCACCACCACGGACGTGCCAACCAGTAGGGCTAGCAGCCCGCCCATTACGATGGCCCAAAAATCGACAGGCACGCCCAGTTGCCGCGCTGTGGGAATCTCCAGGATGACCAGTTCTTCGCCAACCCCCAGGAGTAACGCCGAGATGACCCATGGGCTGCTCAAAAAGCCGAACCGCCGGTGCCACTTGGAAGACTGAATACTGGCCAACAGTACCGGAACGAGTCCCAGTCCCGCGAACAACAACCAGTACCAGCCGGGCTGGCCCTGCTGCGCCGTAACGACCTGGACTATGAAAGCGAGAACCAGGGACAGCGAGGCGGCGCACTCGAGCGCGGCCGGGTTCCGCGAGAGTCCGACAAAAAAGACAGCGGCGCCCGCCACAGCTCCGGTGAAGATTCCGGCAAGAAAAAAGGCTGGTACCAGTAACCAGGTTAGTTGCCAGTGCCAGGGGGTGAATATGGAATATGGCCTGGTTAGACCAAAGAGTAGGGATGAGAATACTACTTCAGTTGCTGCGTAGGCTGACCAGGCGGCCAGGCCATACAAGGCCCCCCACAGTATACTGTGAGAAAGAGCCCGATGATCGGATGACATGCCCCTCATTTATTATGCACTCATCACTTAGCCTAAAGCCAAGGCGGTTAACGGGTAATAACGCCGGTACTCAAAGCGGAGTAATCGAAACACACGGGCGCCGCAAAACGGACGATCAGTGACACTTCCGTGCCGGATTTCAGACGAATAACACCTCGCAGGCGTTACACTACTGCACGAATGGGAAAACGCGCCACACTCGCGGTGATCTGTCTGTTTCTCTGCCTCTTGTCCCTCAGTCACAGGGGGCACAACCCGATCGAGGTGGCTTATATTGGGCCGGGAGCGGGGTTCGCCTTTCTCGGGTCGTTTCTCACGATGCTCGGAGGCCTTTTCCTGGGCCTTATGTCCTTCTTGAGCTGGCCGATTCGCATGGTTTACCGCGCCATCGCCGGCGGCCAAGGTTATCGGCACGCCAAAATCCGCAAGCTGATTTTCCTGGGACTCGACGGGCTCGACGCTCGCCTGGTGGAGAGGTTCATAAAAGAAGGCAAGCTGCCTAACCTGGCTCGGTTGTGGAAAAACGGCGACTACCGGCCGCTGCGGACGACATTTCCGGCGCTCTCGCCTGTGGCATGGTCCACGTTCGCAACGGGCGTAAATCCGGCACGGCACAATATGTTCGATTTCTTGAACCGGAATCTGCACTCGTATCTGCCGGAACTTGCCTCGGCCCGGGTTCGCGAGCCGCGCCGGATCCTGAGAATCGGAAAATATCGGATACCGCTTTCGCGCCCCACGGTCGAGTTGCGCCGCAAGAGCCGGACCTTTTGGCAGATCCTGGGTGACCATCAAATCGCCTCGACCGTTCTGCGAGTGCCCATCACGTTTCCTCCGCAGAAGTTTCACGGGCGCATGCTCTCCGCCATGTGCACGCCCGATTTGTTGGGCACGCAGGGCACGTTCGCCCTTTTCAGCACACGCGCCGGCGGTGACGCGATGGAGGGTGGTAACCATTTCGCACTCACCCCGATTCCCGGTGGTTACTCCGGAAAAATTCCAGGGCCCAAGGACGCCGCCGTAGAGAAAGGACCCGATCTCGAACTGCCGTTCACATTGCGGGGCAAGACGCTCGAGATCAACGGAGAACGCCATGAATTGCGCGAAGGCGAATATACTCCCTGGATTCCTCTCGTGTTTCGGGCCTCGCTGGGTATTAAGGTACGAGGAATCGCGCGCTTTCTGCTTCGCCAGAGAGACGGCAGTCCGAAACTGTATGTGACTCCCATTAACATCGATCCGGAACATCCCGCTTTGCCTATCTCGCATCCGTCGTATTACGCGGCGTACCTCGCCAAGTTACTCGGTGCGTACTCCACTCTGGGAATGGCCGAGGACACCTGGGCGCTGAATGAGGGCGCGATTGACGAGAGTGCCTTCCTGCAGCAGGCCTATCTGACTTACCAGGAACGCGAAGCCATGTTCTTCAGTGCCCTCGAGCGGACACGCCGTGGCGTGGTGGCGTGCGTGTTCGATACGACCGACCGGGTGCAGCACATGTTTTTCCGCCACATGGATCGCGGCGGACCGTTTTCCGGCGTCATAGAGGATCTCTATCGCCGGGCGGATGAACTCGTGGGCAAGACGATGCAATATGTCGACGAGGATTCTGTGCTGTTCGTGCTCTCCGATCACGGCTTTGCTTCGTTTGAACGGGGCGTCAACCTGAATACCTGGCTACTGGAAAATGGCTACCTCGTTCTGAAGAATCGCGCCGATGGACAAGCCGGTTATCTGAAAGATATTGACTGGAGCCGCACCAAAGCATATACCTTCGGCCTTGCCGGAGTCTACATCAACCAGCAGGGGCGGGAAGCGGAAGGGATTGTAAAACGAGGCGAAGCCGCGGCCCTGAAGCGGGAACTTGCGACGCGGCTTTCGGGACTGCGCGACCCGGAGCGGAACAGCACGGCAATCCGGCGTGCGTGGCCTTCGGATTCGCTTTACACAGGGCCATATCTCGATGCGGCGCCCGATCTCGTCATCGGATACGAAAACGGCTACCGCGCTTCGTGGGATGCGGCAGTGGGCAAAGTCTCCTCCGCGGTGTTCGAGAACAACACGAAGGCTTGGAGCGGCGATCATTGCATCGATCCGCACCTGGTTCCGGGCGTGCTGTTTTCGAACCGGAAGATTGGCGCGGAAGATCCGGGGCTTGAAGACATGGCGCCGACCGCACTGGACCTCTTCGGCATCCCCTCTCCGCCGTACATGGAAGGCAAATCGGTATTCGAAGCGCACGTTCCGCAGGTGAGCGAGGTACCGGCGTAATGAAGTGGCTGGCTCTCGCGTCACTGCTGCTGCTCGCCACCGGCTGCGCACACCAGACAACCCAAGCCGCCGGCCGCCGTCTGATCGTGCTCGGCATCGACGGCATGGATCCCGGATTCCTGGAATCGCACTGGCAAGCGCTACCGAATCTGAACCGCCTGCGCCAGCAGGGCGACTTCCGCCGTCTGGCCACCACGGTGCCGCCGCAGAGTCCGGTGGCATGGTCCACTGTCGCGACGGGCCTCGACCCCGGCGGCCATGGCATCTTCGATTTCATCCACCGCGACCCTGTAACACGCCAGCCGATTTCCTCCATGGCCGAAGCAACTCCGCCGAGCCACTCGCTGCACATCGGACCTTATCTGATCCCGCTGACTTCCGGCAGCGTGCAAGCCATGCGCTCCGGGCGTACCTTTTGGCAGATCCTGGCCGAACGAAGAATTCCCGCCACGGTAATCCGCATCCCCGCGAATTTCCCGCCTGCGGAGTGTGAGGCCGAATCGCTCGCAGGCATGGGGACGCCCGATCTTACAGGCACATTCGGAACCTTCAGCTTTTACACCGACGATCCCGCCGAGAAGCGCTCTCAGGTGGCGGGTGGGCACATCGCGCCCATTCACCTGGAGAACGGTAGCGCCACTCTGCAGATCGAGGGGCCGCCGAACAGCCTGCGCAAGGACCAGGCGCAGACCGCCATCGACATCCGGATGCACGCCGACCCCGCCGCTCCCGTGGCCCGCTTTGATCTTCCCGATGAACAGTTTGTTCTGCGGCAGGGCGAATGGTCCGATTGGCAGCGCGCCGATTTCCGGCTGATTCCCGGATTGAAGAGTGTGTCCGGGATCTTTCGAATTTACCTGCAGCAGGTGCATCCGCACGTGCGAGTCTATGTAAGCCCGGTGAACATCGATCCGGCTGATCCGGCGATGCCCATCTCTACACCCTCCGGCTTCAGCCGCACTTTGACTGGGAAGTTGGGCTCATTCTACACACAAGGAATTGCCGAGGAGACCTCCGCGTTTCGCGCGGGAATTCTCTCCAAAGACGAGTTCCTGGCGCAAAGCCGCAAAGTGCTCACCGATAACCTGCGCATGTTCCACTATGAACTCGGCCGGTTTTCGAGCGGACTGCTTTTCTACTACTTTTCGAGCATCGATCAGAATTCCCACATGCTGTGGGGTAGATATGAAGAAGACTTACTCGATATTTACCGCCAGGTGGATCAAGCCATCGGCGATGCGATGCGCCAGCCGGATACGGAGCTCATGATTCTCTCCGATCACGGCTTCGCGCGGTTCGACCGCGCCGTGCACCTGAATACGTGGTTGATGAAGGAAGGCCTCTTAACACTCGACGACGCCTCCAACACCGGCGACACCGAGGGATTCGCGCATGTGAATTGGGACAAAACCCAGGCCTACGCACTGGGGTTGAACGGCATTTACTTGAACCTGTATGGGCGGGAAAGCGGCGGTGTCGTTTCTCTGGCCGATAAGCAGGACCTGCTGGACCAGATTTCCGCGAAACTTCTCGAGTTCCGCGATCCTGCAACCGGCGAACACGTCGTCGATAAAGTGTATTTTGCGGAAAAGACATACCAGGGCCGCAACCTGAAGCACGCGCCGGACCTGATTGTTGGCTTCCGCAGGGGGTACCGCGCTTCCTGGCAAACGGCGCTCGGCGCCGTGCCCGCCGCGGCCATTGACGACAACACGCAGGCATGGATCGGCGATCACTGCATGGCGGCGGATGAGGTGCCCGGCGTACTGCTCAGTAACCGGAAGTTCCGCGCGACGCAGCCGCAGATGGTAGATGTCCCTGCGACGATCCTGAGCGAATTCGGCGTGCCCCGCGCGGCGGGCATGCTCGGGCAGACGGTGTTCTGAACATGGACAGTTTCAACGCCTTGATCAATGCCGGATTGCGTGCCATTGCCGCGGCATTCTCGTGGGGTCCTCCCGCCCTGAGTTTAGCCGTATTCGCTGTGCTGGCGGGTTCGGGAATGATCTGGGCCTTCCGCAAAACGTCCGACCAGGCGAAGCTGCAGGCCGTAAAGCGAAAACTTTACGCTTATCTTCTGGAACTTCGTGTTTATTCCGATGAACCCTCGATTACGTGGCGCACGCAGGTTTCGCTGTTGCGGGCCAACCTGCGCTACCTCGGCCTGGCGCTTCGCCCGGCGGTGTGGATCGCGGCCCCGCTGGCGTTGCTCATGATTCATCTCGAATCGTTCTATTCCCGCCAGCCGCTGGCCCTCGATTCCGATACCGTTGTCACGATGCGGCTGCGAAGCCCGGTGGATGGCGCCGCTCCGGACCTCACGCTGCCGCCGGGAGTGGAACTCACCGCGCCGCCGGTCCGCATTGTGAGCCGCTCGGAAATAAGCTGGCGCATTCGCCCGCGGCAGGCGGTTTCGGGCGAGTTGCAGTTTCGCCTCGGAGGCCAGACCGTGAGCATGCCGATCGAGGCCCGCCGCGATGCGCATTTCATTCCGGGACGAAGGGTGAATTCGGCCCTCGCCGTACTGTGGCACCCCGACAGTCCAAGGGTCGCCGCCAGTGCCGTCGATTGGATTGATGTCCGTTACCCGGATTCCGCGATCAGCGTCTTCGGGCTGGAAATAAATTGGATCGTCTGGTTTCTGATTGTCGCCATGCTGGCGGGCCTGGCGCTCAAGAAGCCGATGAAAGTTGTCCTATAAGCGGGAGGATTATGTTTCAACCAACCATCAAATTGAACCGGTCTCTATACGAGAAAGTGAAACAGTGCGCTGCCGCGGCCGGCTACAGCTCGCCCGAGGAATTTGTCGAACACGTACTCGAGCGCGAAGTGGCCAAGCAGGACGAGTCGGTCTCGGACGAAGAAGTCGTCAAGAAGATGCAGGGCTTGGGATACATCGACTAACGAACTGCCCGGCCTATTTTAGGTGCTGCATAAATCACTAGCTCCAAAGAGCTACCGGCCACTGCTCCCGTGGCGTCATTTCAACTTTTCACCCGTCCGCTATCATGAGTGCAGTTCTTTGCCTTGGCAGCTCCATGTGGATAGTCCAGATCGCCCTAAAACGCCCCTATACGTTTGTCGTGGTAGCGGTGTTGGTGGCGATTTTGGGTGTTGCCGCGATCGTGTCGATGCCGGTAGATATCTTTCCTTACATCGACATACCGGTGGTCAGCGTGGTCTGGCAGTACGGTGGCCTGGCGCCGGAAGAGATGGAAAAGCGGATGACCGTCAGCTTCGAGCGGTCCATGACGACCACGGTCAACGATATCGAGCACATCGAATCCCAGTCCTACAACGGCGTAGCGGTGATCCGTGTCTATCTTCAGCCGGCCGCGAAGGTGGAGATGGCGATCGCGCAGATCACGGCCCAGGCGCAAGCCAACCTCCGCGCCTTTCCTCCGGGAACGCAGCCGCCCAACGTTATTAAGTACGACGCCTCCGCCGTTCCCATCCTCCAGTTAGGCCTGGAAAGCAAAACGCTCGCCGAGCAGCAGCTCTTCGATTACGGCAACAATTTTCTGCGAACACAATTGTCCACGGTGCAGGGCATCTCAGTGCCGCTTCCTTACGGCGGCAAGTTCCGCGCCGTCCAAGTCGACCTGAATCCCGATCAGATGTATGCCAAGCAGCTCACGGCGTCCGACGTCTCGTCGGCGCTGGCGCAGCAGAACCTGATCATCCCGGCAGGGACGGCCAAAATCGGCGACCGGGATTATCAGATCAAGCTCAACAGTAGCCCGCGTGTGCTGGCGGACATGAACAATCTTCCGGTGAAGGTCGCAAACGGCGCCACGGTATTTCTGAAAGACGTGGCCCAGGTGCGCGACGGCAACACGGTGCAAACCAGTATCGTTCGCGTCAACGGCAGCCGCGGCGCGCTGCTCACCATCATGCGCAACGGCAAAGCGTCCACGCTTTCTGTGGTGAATGCCGTGCGGCGCGAGCTTCCGAAGATTCTCGCCGGCCTTCCGGAGTCCTTTCACGTCCGGGAACTGGCCGATCAATCGCTGTTCGTGCGTGCTTCGGTCAATGGCGTGGTCCGCGAAGCGGTGATGGCCGCGTTTCTCACCGGCCTGATGATCCTGTTGTTCCTGGGGAGCTGGCGCAGCACGCTGATCGTCTGCATCTCGATTCCGCTTTCGATTCTGGCTTCGCTTTGCGTGCTCAGCCTGCTCGGCCAAACCATCAATGTGATGACGCTCGGAGGCATGGCGCTGGCAGTCGGAATCCTGGTGGACGACGCGACCGTGGCCGTCGAGAATATTCACCGCAATATTGCCATGCGCAAGCCGCTCGTGACCGCGGTCCTGGACGGCGCACGAGAAATTGCGGCGCCTGCGTTTGTCGCGACTCTTTCCATCTGCATCGTTTTTGTTCCTGTCCTGCTCCTGACCGGCGCGGCGAAGTTTTTGTTCACACCGCTGGCTCTGGCAGTCGTATTTGCCATGCTGGCGTCGTACTTCTTTTCGCGAACGCTGGTGTGCACTATGGCGCATCGCATGCTTCGCGCCGAAATGGGGCGCGAGCAGGATCGCGGATTCAATCGCGCCTTCGAGCTGGTACGCGCATCCTATGCTTCCCTGCTGCATTGGGTCCTCGATCACCCGGGTCCCATCCTCACTGCGTTCCTTGTATTTGTGGGCGGTTCGATACTGCTGGCAGGCTGGGTGGGCCGGGACTTCTTTCCCACAGTCGATTCCGGACAGATGCGCTTGCATGCACGCGCCCCGAGCGGTACGCGCATCGAAACCACTGAAACGATCTTTGCCGATATCGAAAATGAGATTCGCCGCGTGATCCCGCTCAAGGAGATCGAAAACATCATCGACAACATCGGTCTCCCCAACGGCGGCTTCAATCTGGCATTCGGGGATAGCCCCACAATCGGGCCGGGTGACGGCGAGATCCTGATTTCTCTGAAAGAGGACCGCCACAGCACCTCGGCCGAATATACCAACGAGCTGCGGAAACGCCTGCGCGAGCGATTTCCCGATGTGGTTTTCTTCTTTGAAGCGGCCAACATCACCAACCAGATCCTGAATTTCGGGCTACCGGCGCCGCTCGATATCCAGGTGCTGGGACGGAACACCACGGCCAATTATCCGATCGCGCAGCGGCTGGAACAGCGGATTTCCCAAATCCCCGGGGCCGCCGATGTGCATATTCATCAGATCGTGGATTACCCGGAAATCCGCCTGGACGTGGACCGCGACAAGGCTGGGCAGGTCGGGCTCACGCAGCGCGACGTAGCCGGCAGCCTGATGATTTCGCTGAGTTCGACCAACCAGATTGCCCCCGCATTCTGGCTCGATTGGAATACGGGCGTCAGTTACAACGTAAATGTGCAGACCCCGCAGTACCGGATCGATTCGCTCGATGCCCTGCTGCGAACGCCGGTCGGGGCGCCCGCGGGCAATATCACTTCGAGCGCCGCGGGCAACCCGCAATTGCTGGCGAACCTGGCGGGAGTGACTCGGGGGGTCTCACCCCTGATCGTGAATCACTACAACACGCAGCCTGTGTACGACGTTTATACGAACGTGGACCGGCGCGACCTCGGAAGCGTGGGCTCCGCAGTCGAGAAGATCGTAGCCGAAGAATCGCGGACACTGCCCCGGGGCACAAGCATCGAAGTGCGCGGCCAGTATCGGACCATGCAGACGTCATTTTACAGGCTCGGCCTGGGAATGATCTTCGCCGTGGTTCTGGTCTACCTCCTGATGGCGATCAATTTTCAGTCCTGGCTCGATCCGTTCATTATTCTCATGGCGCTACCCGGCGCACTGGCCGGAATCGTCTGGATCCTGTTCATGACCGGGACGACCTTTAGCGTTCCTTCGTTGATGGGATCGATTATGTGCGTCGGCGTAGCGACCGCCAACAGCATTCTCGTAGTTGTGTTCGCGAATGATCAGAGGCGCGCAGGCCTGGATGCCCGGTCGGCGGCCCTCGCCGCGGGCCACACCCGTATGCGCCCCGTCATCATGACCGCCGCGGCCATGATCATTGGCATGCTGCCCATGGCGCTCGGCATGGGCGAGGGCGGTGAACAGAACGCGCCGCTGGGCCGGGCCGTGGTGGGCGGGCTGACACTGGCCACCGGCACTACGCTATTTGTCGTGCCGCTGGTTTACAGCCTGCTTCGAAAAGCGCCGCCGGCCGATTTCGAACAACAAATTGAGGAGGAACAACACGCGTTTTTTCGGGACGAGATACTCCTGCGTGAGGACCTGCAATGAAACATATCGATGAGACAGAAGAGCAGTTGCGCGCGGAAATAGAGTCGCTCAAACACCAGTTGGAAGAACAGAGAGGCCGCCACGGCGCTCCGGTACGTTCTCATTCCCGTCCTTCGCGAGGCGCCCTGGTGTTCCTCGGATGTATCTTGCTCGCCCTGATCGTGGCGGGCTTTCTTGCGGGCTATCTTCCCCGGCGTAAACGCGAGCAGGTGCTGGCCGCGGAAACCAAAACCAATGTCGAAAGTCTGCCGCTGGTCACGGTCACCCCGGTGGTGCGTGGCGAGGCCCGCAGCGAATTGGAGCTCCCCGGAACCATCCAGGCCGTCACCGAGGCGCCCGTGCTGGCCCGCGCCAGCGGCTACATCCGCAAGCGGTACGCCGATATCGGGGATCGCGTAAAGGAAGGACAGGTTTTGGCCGAGATCGAAGCTCCCGAGCTCGATCAACAAATCCTTCAGGCACAGGCCACATTGCAGCAGGCGCAGAATGCCGTCCAGCAGGCGGAAGCGTCTTCGCAGCAGGGCCGCAGCAATGAGAACCTGGCTCGCATCACGGCGGAGCGCTGGAAGAATCTGGTGAACCGCGGGGCCGTTTCCCGCCAGGAAAACGACGTTTATCAGGCGCAATACGCAGCGCAGCAGGCCAACGTACAGTCCTTGGAAAAGGCCGTGGCCGCTGCGAACAGTAACGTGGCGGCCGCGGAAGCCAACGTGGCCCGGCTGCGCGAGTTGAAGGGCTATCAAACGGTCCGCGCGCCGTTCGCCGGTGTGGTCACGCTGCGCAATGTGGATACCGGCGCCCTCATTAACGCGGGAAACACCCTTCTGTTCCGGATTGCCCAGACGGGGACAATGCGTACCTTCATTAACGTGCCGCAAGCGGAGGCCGATTCGGTGCGCGTGGGGCAACCCGCGTCGCTCGACATCGCCGACATGCCGGAACACAAGTTCTCCGGCAAAGTAAGCCGCACTTCGAACGCTCTCGACCCGGCGAGCCGCACACTCCTGACCGAGATTGAAGTGGCGAACCCAGAAGGCAGGCTGCTGCCCGGCATGTTCACACAAGTCGACTTGATGGTCCCCCGCCGTGACCCGCCGCTGCTCATTCCGGGCGATACGCTGGTGGTGCGCGCGGACGGGCCGCAGGTTGCCGTAGTCGATTCCGGCAATGAGGTGCACTACACACGCATCAAGCTGGGACGCGACTACGGAGATCGCCTGGAGGTGTTGTCCGGAATCGAGCTGGGCCAGCAACTCATCGTCAACCCGAGTGACTTTGTGCGGGAAGGCGTTAAAGTGAAGCCCGTCCAACAGGAGCCGTCCAAGGGGCGGCGCAGTTAAACTGGTCCCGATGTACAAACGAATTCCCGGTCTGGTGTCCGCTTTTTCGATCCTTGCCTGCGCGCAATCGGGTTTGCCGAAAATTCCGCGCGAGGTCAATTTTGCGAATTCGGCGCGCGTTCATGAACTGATCCGCGCCGGGGATCTTTACCTTTCGCTCCAGGATGCCCTGTCGCTGGCCATCGAGAATAATCTCGATATTGAATTGCAGCGCTTCACTCTGCCATCGGCCGAATCCGACGTGCTCCGCGCGAAGGGCGGCGGTGCGGTGCGTGGCCTCAACTACACGCTGTTGGAAGCGCCGGCGGGCGTGGGCGGGCCGCTGAGTCAGATCGTCACCAACCCGGCAGTTTCCGGACGCGCCACGGCCGGTTCTTCGGTGGCGACGAGTCCCCTGGCCCTCGGACTACTCACTGGTCCGCAGGCCAATTATTCGCTGCAAGGGACCATTCCCCAGTCCTCCGGCACGACGATCCCGGTTTACGATCCGGCACTGGTGGGCCAGGTGAACTGGACACACTCGACCACGCCGCAAGCAAACAGTGTGACGACCGGCACTCCGGCGCTCGTCTCGAGCACGGCGCTGGCCAACGGCGGGATTCAACAGGGCTTTGCCTCGGGCGCCGTGGCCGGTTTGAACTTCAACAATAACCATCAATCGGTCAATTCGCTGCGCACGGCGTATAATCCCTACACCGGTTCGAGCCTCGGCTTTACCGTGACGCAGCCCTTGCTGCGCGGCTTTGGGACCAGCTTAAACCGGCGCTTTATTCGGATCGCGGCCAATGAACAGAAAATCGCCGGCCTGTTATTTCGCCAGCAACTGATCGCCACCGTCTATGGCGTGATCCGGCTCTACACCGATTTCGTGGCGCTCTACGAAGACGTCAAGGTGAAACAGGAATCCGTAAGCCTGTCCGAGAAGCTGCTCAGCGACGTGCAGGCCCAGGTGGAAGAGGGTACGCTCGCGCCGGTGGAGATGACGCGCGCCAACGCGCAGGTGTTCTCCACGCGCCAGGACCTCGTCAATGCGCAAGGCCTGCTCGAAGAGCAGGAAGCGATTCTGAAGAATGTGCTGACCCGCCAGGGCAATCAGGATCCGGAGGTGCGCAGCGCCCGGATTCTACCCACCGGCACGCTCAGCATCCCGGAGAACGAAGAGGTGCAGCCGATCCAGGATCTGACCGCGGACGCGGTGGCGAATCGGCCTGACCTCGGACAGGCCCGGCTGCAGATCGACAGCTCGAAGATCGGCTTGCAAGGAGCACGCAGCGCGACTCTGCCGCAAGTGGATCTGGTTGGCGTGATGCAGAACAATGGCCTAGCCGGCGCCTTGAATCCGCTCCAGCCGGCTGCCGACCCGGCCTTAATAGGCGGTTACGGAGGCGTCCTCGATCAGATCTTTTCCCGGAAATATCCGACCTACGGGATTGGCGTCCAGTTCAATCTGCCCTTGCACAACCGCATCGCCGAAGCTGACCTGGCTCGCGATGAAATCCAAGTGAAGCAGTCGGAGATCCGCCTGCGGCAGATGGAGAATCAGGCGCGCCTCGAGGTTGAGGACGCGCTGATCGCCATGCGCCGCGCGCGTGCTTCGTATGAAGCGGCTGCCCAGGCGCGCAAGTTGCAGGAGCAATCGCTGGAGATCGAGCAAACGAAATTTGAAGTAGGCGCATCCACCAGTTTCTTTGTGATCCAGTATGAAAGCCTGCTGGCGCAAGCCCGCTCGGCCGAAGTAGCCGCGAAAAGCGCCTACGGTAAAGCGCATGCCGCGCTTGAGAGGGCTACCGGCAAAATCCTCGATGCGAACGGAATTTCGTTCGAAGCGGCTATGAAGGGATCGAGCCGCTGATTCGCTCCGAAGCTCACGCAAGCGCAGTCTTGTATAACGCGAGCAGCTTGCCCCAGGCGCGTTCCGCGTCGGGCTTATTATAGATCGGGTTGCCGTTCTGCAGCGGCATGTCTGAAACACACCAACCGTGCAGTGACGCCGGGTAGACTTCGATTTCCGCCGGAACCTTCGCGGCGGCGAATGCCTCCCGCAGCTTATCCTTCGCATCCGGCTGTTGCTTGTCGTCGTTCGACGCGACTCCAAAATACATGCGGGCTTTGATTTTGGGCGCCAGCAGATGCGGACTGTCCGGCTTGTCGGTAACCAAACCCCCGCCATGGAACGATGCGGCAGCGCCCACCCGGCCCGATACGGCGGCGGCGGTCTTGACGATGAGGGGTCCGCCCATGCAGTATCCCTGAGTGCCGATTTTCTTGGATTTGTTTACCGGCTTCTGAGCATCCAGAAACGCGATGTAAGCGACAGCGTCCTTTTCGGCCGCGCCGGGCGCGTTCACAGAGCCCATCAACGGACCCAGTTTCGCCCGGTCGTCCGGGTTCTGAAAATTGAAAGATGCCACATCGCCGAAGACCGGCGCCTTGGCCACCCGATAAAACGGGTTCGGGACCAGGACAGAGTACCCTTCCGCGGCCAGCCGTTTGGCCATCTCGCGAAATGCCGGGCGCAGGCCGAATGCATCCGTCCAAATCAATACGCCCGGATGCGATCCGGTGGCAGGATGAATGAAAGCGGCATCGCACGTGCCGTCCGGCGTTTTGATTTCGACGTTTTCTTCCACAACCATCAGGCTTGCGGCCGATGCCGAACCGCTCGCGGCGACCAGCCCGGCCGCGGAGACAGCGACAAACTCACGCCTGGACCGACCTTGATGCGGTTTACCGCTTTGCTTGCGATCCTTTTTGTCGTTCTTCATGCCCTTTTTCTCCTCTGATCTTCTACACAACTCTTCTCGTTTGTGCGCCTAAGGAAACCCCTCCGGGGTGTGCACCTAGTTTATCAATGTAACTACTTGGGTGAGTTTTTGACGGGTGAGCGCACTTTGCGTTATTCTCCACACATTGCACACCGATTTATATCGTCTGCTGGTCGAGCACAGCCTGGGGTTGATGTGTATTCACGACCTCGAGGGAGTGTTGATTTCGATCAATCCCGCGGTGGCATATTCCCTAGGGTACAGCCCTGAAGACGGTTCGGGACGAAACCTCCGCGACTTCCTGGCGCCCGCCGTTCGCCGCCGGTTTGACGATTATCTGCGGCGGATTCAGGAAAACGGGCACGATTCGGGCATGATGCGCCTGTTGGCCAAGGATGGTAGCGAACGTCTGTGGATGTACCGCAATACTCTCTACCAGCGCCAGGAAGGCGATCCCTGGGTTCTCGGCCATGCGCTCGATATCACCGAACGCGTAAGAATTGAGAAGGAGCTCCAGGAAGCGCAGGGGGCCCTGCGAAAATCCCGCGATGAACTGGCAGCGCGCGTGGAGGAACGGACCGCTGAGCTGCGGGCGGCCAATCAGAGGCTCATGACCGAAATCCAGCAACGCGAGCAGGCCGAAGAAGAACTGCTGCGGGCGCGCAAACTGGAGTCCCTGGGTGTCCTGGCCGGCGGCATCGCTCATGACTTCAACAACTTCCTAACCGTGGTGCAGGGCAACACGGAGCTTGCCAAACTGCAATTGGAATCGGGGCATCCCGTCAAGCATGTTCTGGAGCAGATATCCGAAGCCTGTCAGAGGGCGGCTTTTTTGTCCTCGCAGCTTCTGACGTTTGCGAAAGGCGGCTCTCCGGTCCGGCAAATCGCTTCTGTGGCTAAAGTCATCCGCGATGCCGTCAATCTGGTTCGGTCGGGCACTGCCATCAGCTTCGAGGTGCATCTCGCTCAGGATCTCTGGTGTGCGGAAATCGATGCGGGTCAGGTCGGGCAAGTCCTGCACAATATCCTGCTAAACGCCCGTCAGGCGACGGTGGAGACAGGGATTATCGAGGTGCGCGCCGAAAACATCGTGGTCCAGCGGCCGGGCGTCGAGCCGGAGCCCTGCGTCCGGATCTCGGTCCGTGACTACGGCTCCGGTATTCCTGCTGAGATCCTGCCCCGGATTTTCGATCCCTATTTCACCACCAAGCCTTCGGGCTCGGGGCTCGGCTTGGCCATGGCTTACTCCATCATTTCCAAGCACGGGGGTCACATCTCCGTAGCATCAAAACTCGGCGATGGCACTGTCTTCACGATCGAATTACCCGCTTCTCAAGCCACTCCGCCGGCACAGGAGCCGGTCACTGAGATCCTGCACCACGGCAGCGGACGAATCCTGGTGATGGATGACGAGGAACACCTGCGGGTGCTATTGGAAAGAGTACTCGCCGCGATCGGTTACGAGGTGCGGTGCGCCAGCGATGGCGCCGAGGCGATCGCCATTTACGAGGCCGAAACCGCCGTAAGGCGACACTTCGACGCTATTATTCTGGACTTGACGGTGCGGGGAGGAATGGGTGGCCTGGAGACGGCCACCCGCCTTAGAGAACTCGGGACTACCGCCAAACTCATCGTCTCCAGCGGTTACTCCGACGCGCCGGTGGTAGCCGATGCGCCGCAATTCGGCTTTGATGCCGTGATCCCCAAACCCTGGACTCCCATCCAGCTCAGCGAAGTGATTCGCAGAGTTCTGGTGCAAGATCCGGAGCGGAAGAAGTAATCACTTAGCCTGGAATCCTTCGATGTATTTCAACAGCGCGTTGACCCGCAGATCCGATCCCTCCTTGCTGCTGAGCGAACGGAAGATGGTGCCCCAGACCGGCATCGCCCGATTTCCGTGGGCAGCTAACTCATCATCCCCTTTGATCACGCGCATCACACGGATTTCAGGGAACTTGCCGCTGTTCTTGCGGGAAATCTGGGTCAGGTCGGCGGGCGCTTTCTTGAGCGCATCGGCGGCGGGTCCATTGCCTTGAGCGTTCTCGCCATGGCAGACCGCGCAATATTCGTGGAACATGACTTTACCATCGAGCGGGGTGTCCTTCGCGGTAACCGTCTTGATGGTCTTCGTCGGCTGGTCTGCGGCAATGGCAGCGGCAGGGCCGGCGGCTAGAGCAAAAGCCAATAGCAGATAACCGGGTGTTAATCTCTGCATACCTCGATGGTAGGCGAATTACCCTGAAAGGGGAAGGGAAATTTTCGACAATTTGCGTATTTTTTCTACAACTAGCCCTAAATAGGGGCGGGCCTGACCCTGAGACTTCGTGCGGCAAAACTCCCTTTAGGCTGTCTTGCTGAGTTCGCTTTCCGAAGCGGAGCGTACCAGGAACCGATGGGAACTGATCCTGACGGCCGTTTTGCCGTCGTCGCTGCGCATTACGAAACCGGTAAGTTGCAGATCTACCGGATAGACGGACTGGTAGCGAGCGGGCCAATCGATCCGCATCTCCACGTGACCACCCACCGGTAGGGGGTGTCGTGTTTTGAAGACCACGCCGTCCTTGCTCATGTCACGCGTCATCCCGCTGTTCCAGCGGTTTTGCGTGCCCTTCTGCGACAAGCGGTAGCGTAACGGAAGATGGAGGTCAAACCGGGGACTACTACGCCGTTCGCCGATCAATCGCGTCATGCCAGTGCTCCTGTTTTTTGGATTTGTGCCGACACGTGCAATTGCCCCTCCATGTATGCCAGCAAGGGATTTAGGTGTATGTACCTGGCCTCAGCGCGCAGTTTTTACAGGGTGAAAAGTTCCTGACAGTACATTTAGCCGTGCACCACCGGCTCATCGGGGTCTGTTACGATGAAAAATCTCCGAAGCTATGGCGGTGCAATTCTATAACACGCTGTCCCAACAGGCGGAAGAGTTTTCACCGGCGCGTGATAACACCGTCCGCATGTACACTTGCGGACCTACGGTCTACGACTTCGCTCATATTGGCAACTTCAGGACGTTTACGTTTGTCGACCTCCTGCGCAAATGGCTGCGCGCCTCCGGGTTCCACCTCGACCACGTCATGAATATCACCGACGTGGACGACAAAATCATCCGCAACGCCGCCGCCCACCGCAAGACTCTGGAGGAGTACACGGCCATTTATACACGGGCCTTTCTGGAGGACTGCGATAAGCTGCGCCTGGAGCGTCCCGAGCACCTGGTTCCGGCTACAAGCCATATCAATGATATGGTCGAAGCCATCGAGCGGTTGGGAGCGGCGGACCACACCTATAAGAGCGACGGGTCGGTATATTTCCGGATTTCCAGTTTCGCCGGGTACGGCAAACTCTCGCACAACGATTTTAGCGGGAACATTGCCGGGGCGCGGGTTGATGTCGATAGCTACGATAAGGCGGACGCCCGCGATTTTGCGCTCTGGAAGGCGCCCAAGGAGGGCGAGCGTTTTTGGGATACTCCGATCGGGCCGGGCCGCCCAGGCTGGCACATCGAGTGTTCTGTGATGGCGATCAAGTACCTGGGCGAAACGCTGGACATCCATGCGGGCGGTGTGGACCTGATCTTTCCCCATCACGAAAATGAGATCGCCCAGTCGGAATCGCTCACCGGAAAGCCCTTCGCGCGTTTTTGGCTGCACGCCGAGTTTCTGCTGGTGGAAGGGCAGAAAATGTCCAAGTCGCTGGGCAACTATTTCACGCTGCGCGACGTGCTCGACCGCGGGTACAAACCCGAGACCGTGCGTTACCTGCTGGCTTCGGTGCCGTACCGGAAGTCTCTGAATTTCACCTTCGACGGCTTAAAGTCCGCTGAAACGGCAATTGAGAGGCTGCGCAATTTCAAGCTCCGTCTGGAAAGCGACCGCTTCCCCGAAGGCGCTACCGAAGCGGTAACGCGTCGCACGGCGCAGGCCTGCAGGGCGTTTACTGACGGCATGAACGCCGACCTCAACACCGCCGAGGCATTGGGGGCAATCTTCGAATATATACGTGACGCCAACAGCGCCATGGATTCAGGCGGATTTGGCGCAGGAGACGTGCCCGGAGCTCTGGAACTGCTGGCGTTGTTCGATCGCGTCTTTGCCGTGATCGAACCCACCGCCGCTACGGGACAGGTGTCGGACGAAGAAGTCGAAGCCCGCATCGCCGAGCGCACTGCCGCCAAGAAGGCCAGGGATTTCGCCCGCGCCGATGATGTCCGCAAACAACTCCTCGATCAGGGAATCATTCTCGAAGACACCAAGGCCGGGGTCCGCTGGAAGAGGAAATAACGATGAAGATCCACACCAGGGCCGTCCACGCCGGTGATCGCAAGAAACCCGGCAGACACATTCCCGTCACCACACCGGTTCATACGGCCGCCTCGTTCTTCTACGAGTCCATGGAGCAGCTCGACCGCGTCTTTGGTCGTGAGGAGTCCGGTTTCTCCTATTCGCGCTACGAAAACCCTTCGGCCGTCGCCCTCGAGGAACTGGTTGCCAACCTCGAAGGAGGCCACGGCGCTCTGGCCTGTGCCTCGGGAATGGCCGCCATTCATATGGCTGTCGTGACTGCTCTGGCCGACCGGCGCAAATCCATCGTTGCCGCCAATGCGTTGTACGGCGCAACTGTCAGCCTGTTGCTCAACGTCCTGGAGCCCACGGGTGTCGCGATCCGTTTCGCGGACGTTTGCGACCTCGATGCACTACGCGCGATCGTGGCCCAGGCGCGACCCGGCTGTATCCTCGTAGAGACCATCTCGAATCCGCTGCTGCGCGTGGGCCAGATGGACCGCATCGCGGAAATCGCCCGCGAAGCGGGCGCCGCCCTGGTTGTGGATAACACGTTCGCCACACCGCTGATCCTGCGTCCTCTGGAGCACGGCGCGAATATGGTGGCGCACAGCCTGACGAAATACCTGTCCGGCCACGGCGATGTTTTGGGCGGTGTTGTGGTCTCCGACGAACCGCACTTCGAGGGCCTGCGCGCTCTTTCGCGTGCCACCGGTCCCGTGCTCGGTCCGTTCGAGTGCTATTTGACGATGCGCGGTATCAAGACGTTCGCCGTCCGCATGGAGAAGCAATGCGCGAACGCGTGCCGTATCGCGTCGTGGCTGAGCGCGCATCCCAAGGTGGAACGCATCTACTTTCCCGGCGACCCCGCACATCCGGATGCCGCCGCGGTCCGCCGCCTGTTTCCACCCAATCTCTACGGAGCCGTGGTCAGCTTCGAGTTGAAGGACGCCGGCCGGGACGAGATATTCCGCTTCATGGATGCATTGAAACTGATTGTCCGCGCCACATCCCTGGGAGATGTGCACAGCATGATGCTCTACCCCGTAATGAGCTCCCACCGTGAAGTCGCGCCCAAGCACCGCGAGCGCATGGGCATTCGCGACAGCCTGGTGCGTCTGTCTGTTGGGATTGAAGCGGCGGAAGATATCATCGGGGACCTGGAGCAGGCGCTGGTAGTCTGACCGCGAATTGAGGAGACCCTCTGTCCCGGGGGGCTTGTGCGCGCACCTCCAGTTGAATACAATCGCGCACGTGCCCTAGAAGGAGGTTCTGACATGAACAAGAGAGTTCTGTATCCGGGAACACTGTTAGCGTTGGCCCTGGTGTTGGCCGCTATGCTGGTGGGCTCACGCGCGGCCCAAGCCCAGAGTGGAAGCGTCCGCGTGGGTAACGCCGACCTGGGTGGAGTTGTGACCAGCTCCAAAGGCCCCGAGGCGGGGGTCTGGGTAATCGCCGAAACCACTGAACTGCCCACCAAATTTGTCAAGATCGTCGTCACCGACGATCAGGGGCGCTACCTGGTGCCGGAGCTTCCCAAGGCGAACTACAATGTTTGGGTTCGCGGCTACGGGCTGGTGGACTCACCGAAAGTGAAAGCCACGCCGGGGCAGTCGCTGAACTTGAAGGCGGTGGTGGCGCCGGACAAGAAGGCTGCCGTCGAATACTATCCCGCGCTCTACTGGTTCTCTTTACTGCAAGTGCCGCCTAAGAGCGATTTCCCCGGCACCGGCCCTTCGGGGAACGGCATTGCCACAAGCGTCAAAAGCCAGGGCGAATGGATTCGTAACATCGTCAACACGGACGGCTGCACCGGCTGCCATCAAATGGGCGACAAGGCCACGCGCGAGATTCCCCAGAGCATCCTTAGCAAAGTGGCGGACTCGAAAGCCGCCTGGGATCTCCGGATCAAGGCGGGTCAGGCGGGTGGCGGGATGAGTGCCCGGTTCGATCAGGTTGGCCGCCAGCGTGCGCTGGCGATGTACGCGGACTGGTCCGACCGGATTGCGCATGGCGAGCTGCCGTCCGCTGCTCCCTCGCGCCCGCAGGGCCGCGAGCGGAACGTCGTCGTCACGCTGTGGGACTGGGCCGATCCCAAGGTCTATCTGCACGATGCCATTTCGAGCGACAAGCGGAATCCGGGCGTGAACGCCAATGGGCCCATCTACGGCGCCCTCGAAGAGAGTGGCGACTACCTGACGGTTCTCGACCCGGTGCGCAATGCGACGAGCCAGGTGAAGCTCCGGGTTCGCGATCCCCAGACACCGAGTTCTTTCGCTACGAAACCGATGGCCGCATCACCATATTGGGGAGACGAGGCCATCTGGAACAGCCAGACTACGGTCCATAGCTTTTCCATGGATAAACAGGGCCGCGTCTGGGCCGCGGCACGCGTCCGCAAGCCTACAACGCCGGCGTGGTGCCAAGCGGGATCGGATCATCCCTCGGCGAAGTTGTTCCCGATTAATCAGGGTCAGCGGGGGCTGGAGCTCTACGAACCGAAGACTAAAGAGACAACGACGATCGACACCTGTTTCACGTGGGGTCACGTGAATTTCGACGACCGCGATGTGCTGTGGTCCTCGTTCGGACCAGCCGGTATCGAAGGGTGGTTCGATACACGGATCTGGGACAAGACGCACGACGAAAAACAGGCGCAGGGCTGGAGCGCATTCGTGCTCGATTACAACGGGAACGGGAAGCGCGACGCCTACACCGAGCCGAATCAACCTCCGGACCCAACCAAGGACAAGCGGATCAACGTGTCGTTCTATGGCGACGCGCCCGCGCCGGATGGCTCGGTGTGGGGTTCGGTCTTGGGAATGCCCGGCGCGCTGGTTCGTTTCGTTCCCGGATCGCACCCGCCCGAGACCGCACTGGCCGAATATTACGAAGTGCCCTGGAACAACCCAAAGGCGCCCGTGCAGGGCTTCGCGCCGCGCGGCATGGATGTCGACAGCAAGGGTGTCGTGTGGGCGCCGCTTTCGAGCGGACATTACGCCAGCTTCGACCGCAGCAAGTGCAAGGGCCCGCTCAATGGGCCGGCCGCCGCGACCGGGCAACACTGTCCGGAAGGCTGGACGCTTTATACGTTCCCCGGACCCAATTACAAGGGAGCTGTGGAGAATGGCAGCGCCGAATCGGTGTACTACAATTTCGTCGACCGGTTCGACATGCTGGGCGCCGGCAAGGACGTGCCGCTTGCGACCGGCAATCTCTCCGAAGGATTGCTGGCGATCGTGGACGGCAAATTCCTGACGCTACGCGTGCCGTATCCCATGGGTTACTACGCGAAAGGCCTGGACGGCCGCATCGACAATTCGAACGCCGGTTGGAAGGGGAAGGCGATTTACACGCCGATCTCGACGCGCGCGCCCTTCCACATGGAAGGCGGCAAAGGGACCCCGCCGAAGCTGGTGAAATTCCAGATGCGGCCGGATCCGCTGGCCAATTAGGCGGCGGGCTTATTGTTGAGTGGTTATACTCTATTTCGATAGAGCGCGCGCTCACCGCGCCAGTCTAACTATGCCGCAGCCCAAAGGAGGCTCCATGAAACTTTCGAGATTCGCAACATTCGCACTCGCGTTCGCCGTTATTGCCGGCGGCTTGTTTGCCGCCGATCCGCCGCCGTGGGCCTACGGGTTCGAAGGCCCGCCGCAACCGGGCGCCGCACCCGCGCCGGTCGGTCCGGCCAACACGGATCAAACCCCGCGCAGTCTTCCTGGCGCTAAGGGCCAATTTGCTCGCGCGCAGATCGCCAACCGCTTTGGTCCGGCCGACTGGTTTCCCGAAGACCATCCCACCATGCCCGACGTCGTGGCTCACGGCAAGCAGCCGAACGTGTGGGCGTGCGGGTTATGCCACTATCCGAACGGAAAAGGGCGCGCGGAGAATGCCGGCGTCAACGGCCTTCCGACCGACTATTTCATCCACACGATGAACGATTTCAAGAATGGCAATCGGAAGAGCAGCGATCCGCGCAAGGCCAACACGAACCTCATGGTGCAGTTCGCGAAGAACATGTCGGATGACGAGATCAAAGCGGCCGCCGAATATTTCGGCGCAATGAAATGGACGCCGTGGATCAAGGTGGTGGAGACCAAAATGGCGCCCAAGGCGAAGCCCAATAATGGTCTTTTCATCGTCGAAGGCAAGGAGATGGAGCCGCTCGGCAACCGGATCCTGGAAACTCCCGTAAACGGCGAAGCTACGGAGGTTTTGCGCGATCCCCACTCAGGCTTCACGGCCTACGTTCCGATGGGCGCGGTGAAAAAAGGCGAGGCTCTGGTCACCAAGGGCGGCGGGGGTAAAACGATCGCCTGCGCCAATTGCCACGGCGCCGACTTGAAAGGACTGGGGCCGGTGCCCGGTCTCGCCGGCCGCTCGCCAAGCTACCTCATGCGGCAAATGTTCGACATGCAGCAAGGCTCCCGCAAAGGGACATGGACCGAGTTGATGAAACCGGTGGTCGCCAACCTCACCACCGACGACATGATGAACATCGTGGCATACACGGCGTCCCTGATGCCGTAGGCACGGGCTGGCTGCTACATCACTTCCAGCACCAGGCACTTCAGATAGTGCGTCTCGGGCACGGTGAGCAGGATCGGGTGGTCTTGCGCTTGCGTTCGGCGTTCGAGCACCCGGACCGTCCGTCCGGCGTCCAGCGAGGCCTCGGCCACCAGCTCCAAAAACATGGCCTCGCTCACGTGATGCGAACAGGAACAGGTCACCAGGATCCCTCCCGGACCTAACAGGCGTAGCGCGCGCAGATTGATCTCTTTGTAACCCGGGAGCGCCGCTTCGATGTTCCTGCGCGATTTCGCGAATGCCGGCGGGTCGAGCACCACCAGCGAAAACTGCCGGTGCGCGGACACATATCCGGCTAACAAATGAAAAACATCGGCTTCGCGGAACTCGATGTTGTCGATAGCGTTTGCCGCGGCATTGCAGCGCGCCGTGAGGAGAGCAGGTTCGGAACTATCCACCGCTTCGACGTTTGCGCACTTCGCGGCCAAGTGTAGCGCGAACCCGCCGGTGGAAGTGAAACAGTCCAGCGCCCGGCCTCCCCGCGCATACTGCGCCGCCGCAAGATAATTCTCCCGCTGATCCAGAAATACGCCGGTTTTCTGCCCATGCAGCAGATCGGCCTGCATGGTGAGTCCGTTCATGCGTATGGTCACAGAGTCCGGCGGTTCGCCCGATAGCACCGCGGATTCCAAGGGCAACTGCTCCTTGGCGCGAACGGCAACGTCGTTGCGCGCCACGACGGCGCGCGGACGAAATATCTCATTCAGACAAGAGACGATTTCGGGACTCGCCCGATCCATTCCCTGGCTGAGCGTTTGCAGGACCAGACAGTCCGCGTAGCGGTCCACGACTAGCGCCGGCAGCAGGTCCGCCTCGCCGTGTACCACCCGGTATGCGTCGCTGTGATGCACCACCCGGCGGCGATGTTCTTCCGCGGCGCGCAGGCGTTCCAAAAAAAAATCGCGGCCGATCCCGGTGACCTGCCGCGAAAGCATTCGGAGGGAAATCTGAGAGGTCGAACTGTAGTGAGCCGTCCCGAGCGCGCGTCCCCGGAAATCCGAAACTTTGACGGCTTCGCCCGGCTGGGCGCCATTGCGATCGGTGATGTCGCTCGAAAAGATCCACGGGTGGCCGGAAGCGACCCGGTCGGCCGCCTTCCGGTTCACGCGGACTTCGTTCATCGCATCGCCTGCAACCGGGCGATGCGATCTTCGGTCGAAGGATGAGTCGAGAACAGGCGCATAACACTCTGACCGGTGAATGGCTTGATGATGAACATGTGCGCCGTGGCGGGCGAAGCGTCCATCGGAATGCGCTTGGACCAGCTTTCCAACTTCTGCAACCCGTTGATTAACGGGTAAGGCGAACCGATGTACTTGGCCGATGCCGCATCGGCATCGTATTCGCGCGAGCGGGAGATCGCCATCTGGATCAGCATGGCGGCGATGGGCGCCAGGATCATCATGAAAAGTGCGCCGAACATGCTTCCGCCTTCGTCGTCGTCGCGGCCGCGCGGTCCGAACCAGAATGCTATACGGGCCAGCATGGTAATGGCCGCCGCCACCATCGCCGCCACCGAGCTGATGAGAATATCCCGATGCAACACATGGCCCAATTCGTGGGCCACCACCCCTTCGATTTCGTTGTCATTCATGAGCTGCAAAACCCCGGTCGTGAACGCGACCGACGCGTGCGACGGATTGCGCCCCGTCGCAAACGCATTGGGCGAACCCTCCGGAATCAACCACAATTTCGGCATCGGCAGGTCCATGCGCTGGCACAGCCGCCGGACGATCGGCTCGACGCGCTGATACACCTCCGGGTTGTCCGTCGGGGAAAGCGGTTGGGCCGAATACATCGAGAGCGCGATCTTGTCGGAGAAGAAATAGCCGGCAAAGTTCATCAGCCCCGCAAAAACCAGGGCGTAGTACAGGCCTTGCCGGCCGCCGATATATTCTCCAATCAGCAGGAAGAGGCCGCTGAGCGCTCCCAGAAGGAGCGCCGTCTTTAAAGTGTTCGTTGTCATATCAATTCAGTCACACCGCAACGGGAACCTGTTTATGAAACGCGAGTTCGCCGCTTTCCGCGCCGGCATCCACCACGACGGTATCGCCTTCCGCGAACTCGCCGCCGATCAGCTTCAAGGCAAGAGGATCCTGAATCAGGCGCTGAATGGCGCGCTTCATCGGCCGCGCGCCATACTGCGGGTCGTAGCCTTCTTCAATCAGCCGGTCTTTGGCTGCTGCCGTCACTTCCAGCGTAATCTTCCGTTCCTTCAGCAACGCCCCAACCTGACGCAATTGGATGTCCACAATAAGGCGCAGGTGTTCCCGCGTCAATGAATTAAATACGATGATATCGTCAACGCGGTTCAAAAACTCGGGCCGGAACTGCTGCCGCAGAGCCTGCAAGAGCCACGTGCGAGTATCCTCGGTCCGCTTGTCCTTGCCGTGCACCGAAAATCCGATGGTGTTCTTCTCCACCATCCCGGTGCCGACGTTGGAAGTCATGACGATCACGGTGTTTTTGAAACTCACCGTCCGGCCCTGACCGTCGGTGAGGCGTCCGTCGTCCAGAATCTGCAGCAACGCATTAAAGACGTCCGGATGTGCCTTTTCGATTTCGTCGAACAGTACCACGGAATACGGACGGCGCCGGACCTGTTCCGTTAACTGCCCGCCCTCGTCATAGCCGACATATCCCGGAGGCGAACCGATCATTCGCGCCACCGCGTGCTTCTCCATGTATTCGGACATATCGACGCGGATCATGGCCTTCTCGTCGTCGAATAGGTATTCGGCCAAAGCGCGCACCAGTTCGGTCTTGCCGACACCGGTCGGCCCCAGGAAGATAAAGCTGCCGATCGGCCGGCGCGGATCGCTGAGACCGGCCCGGTTCCGCAGGATGGCATTGGAAACCAGCCGTACTGCTTCATCCTGGCCCACTACACGATCCTTCAACCGTTCGCCCATCTGGATCAGTTTCTGGATCTCCCCTTCGAGCATGCGCGTCACGGGGATGCCGGTCCATTTGGCGACGATCCGGGCGATATCGTCTTCGTCGATCTCTTCTTTCAGCATGGCGCTCTCTTTGACGGCTTCCAGTTCCTGCTCGGCGGTTTGTATTTCCTTTTCAATTTGCGAGAGCCGCCCATAGCGCAACTGGGCCGCTTTTTCCCAATCGCCCGCGCCGCGAGCCTTCTCTTCCTCCTGGCGCAGCGTGTCCTGTTCCTCCTTGAGCTGGCGCACGCGGGAAATGGCGCCCTTTTCGCGGTTCCAGCGCCCTTTCAGGCCGGCAGCTTCACCGCGCAGCCGTTCCAGATCGCTTTCCACATGACGCAGACGCTCGATGGATGCCAGGTCTTTCTCTTTGGTGAGCGCCTGGCGCTCGACTTCAAGATGGGAGATTCGCCGGTCAAGGTCATCGATTTCGAGCGGCATCGAGCCGATCTGGAGACGCAGCGCGGAACCGGCCTCGTCGATTAGGTCGATCGCCTTGTCCGGCAGGAAACGGTCCGCAATATAGCGATGGGACAGCACTGCGGCCGCAACGATGGCCGAATCTTTGATCCGCACTCCGTGGTGGATCTCGTACTTCTCTTTCAAGCCTCGGAGAATGGCGATGGTATCGTCCACGGAAGGCTCCCCGACCATCACAGCCTGGAAGCGCCGGGCCAGGGCGGCATCCTTCTCGACGTGCTTCTTATACTCGTTTAACGTTGTGGCGCCGATGCAGCGAAGTTCCCCACGCGCCAGCGCGGGCTTCAACAGGTTAGCGGCATCGATCGCGCCTTCGGCCGAACCGGCTCCGACCAGGGTGTGCAGTTCGTCGATGAAGCAGATGATTTCCCCGTTGGATTCAATGATTTCGCGAACCACAGCCTTGAGGCGGTCTTCGAACTCGCCGCGGAATTTGGTTCCCGCGATCATGGACCCGAGATCGATTGCCACCAGGCGTTTGTTTTTAAGCTGGTCCGGAATGTCGCCGCGCACGATGCGCTGCGCCAGGCCTTCCACAATCGCTGTCTTTCCCACGCCCGGTTCGCCGATCAGCACGGGATTGTTCTTGGTGCGGCGGCTGAGGACCTGCATGACGCGGCGGATCTCCTCCTCGCGGCCGATTACCGGGTCCAGTTTGCCCTGCCGCGCCGAATCGGTCAAATCGTGGGCGTACCGCTCGAGCGCCTGGTATTTCGATTCCGGATTCTGGTCGGTGATCCGCTGCGTTCCGCGCACGGAAACCAGTGCTTTCAAGATGGCATCGTGCGTCGCGCCAGCGCGGTCGAGAAGCTGTCCGGCCGGGTCGCTGCGCTGCTGGCTCAGGGCAAGCAGCAAATGCTCGGTGGAAACGAATTCGTCCTTGAAGCGTGCGGCCTCATCGAATGCCCGCTCGAGTACTTCATTCAGCGGTTGCGAGAGGTAGGTTCCCGGCTGCAGGCCGCTGCTTTTGGGCAAAGTGGTTAACAGCCGCTGCGCTTCCGCCAGGATGGCGTCGGGCCGCACGCCGCATTTCTCCAAGACCGGGCGCACAACCCCTTCCTTTTCTTCCAACAGCGCAAGCAGCAGGTGCAGAGGAAAGATCACCTGGTTCTGCGATTTCTCGGCGATAGCCTGGGATTGCTGCAGAGCCTCCTGCGCCTTTTGGGTCAATTTATCGAGCCTGAACATGAATGATCCTTAAAGACAAAATGGGCAGGCCATGCGGATTCCGCTAGCCTGCCCTCCTTTCTTCGGCCGGTATTCACCGGCCTCACTCAGATTAGATGCGTCACGCCTTCGCTTCGATTTTGATCTGGCGGGGCTTGGCGGCTTCCCTCTTGGGCAAAGTAACCGACAGCACTCCGTTCTGATACCCGGCGCTGATGCCATCGGTGTCAAACGTGTTCGGCACCGCAAAACTGCGCATGAACTTTCCGTAGCTGCGCTCGAGACGATGGAACGCTTTACTTTCTTCACGATTTTCGAATTTGCGCTCGCCGGTGATGGTCAGAGTCTGGTTCTCGACTCGCACGTCAATGTCCGCCAGCTTGACGTCCGGTAAATCGGCCTTG
Organism: Terriglobia bacterium; assembly: GCA_003175985.1. Classification (GTDB taxonomy): domain Bacteria; phylum Acidobacteriota; class Terriglobia; order Bryobacterales; family Bryobacteraceae; genus PSRJ01. Next base: position 8,991 of record PSRJ01000060.1, on the reverse strand, counting down.
AGCACAAGCTCATTTTCGCTCTCGTAGACATCTACTGCCGGCGACCACGGCCGGTTGGATGCGGGCTCGTTCACCAAACGGCTGAACGCATCCTCGAACAAGCGCAGATTGGCTAGGGGATCGAAATGGCTGAGAGACATAGTTTTGAAGCTCCTCATAGGGTATTTTTCAGGCTGCCAGCGGCAACCTCATTCATTAACGATAATAAAATATGAGTTTGTTGATGTCAAGAAAATTTTAGTACAGTACCGAAGAAGTTCGGTTTAAAACTTGGTGGTGCCCGACCGATAAGCCGGATATGAACCATAAGTTACTGATTCACATAGGATTGATAGTGGCGACAAGCTGGATTGCTTCAGCTCAGATCGTGCTTCCGGAAGGGACCCGGGTGCGAGTGCGGCTGGAACAGGCACTGTCGTCCGGGACAGCGGAAGCAGGGCAATCGGTTAACCTGACGGTTACCGAAGATGTCCGGATTGGGGATACCGTGGTGATCGCCCAAGGCTCGGCCTGCGTCGGCACGGTAGTGCAGGCACAGCCGAAAGGGCATTTGGGCCGTTCCGGGAAGCTGGACTTTTCCATCGAACGCGTGGTCGCCGTGGATGGCACCTCGGTTCCGTTGCGCTACAGTCCGACCCGGAGGGAAGGAGGCAGCAATTCGGTGAAATCCGGTGTGCTGGCCGGCGCGGCCGCCGTAGTTTTTTGGCCGGCGGCACCTGTCTTCCTGCTGATAAAGGGCAAAGACGTAGTGATCAACAAAGGCATCGTGGTCGATGTCTTCACCGATCAGCGGTTCATTCTGACGCCGCGAGCTCCGGTAATGCCGCCGGCGGGTTCCAACACCTTGCAAGCGACCGGGGTCGCGGGCACTCCGATAAACGGTCCGGCCGCGGCCACGGGGACACCCGCAACGGTGGCTGTGAGATCGGTACCGGAAGGCGCCGACATCGAAATCGATGGCTCCTACGTCGGCAGCACCCCGACGACCCTTGCCGTACCGCCCGGTCAGCACGCGCTACTTGTCAAGCAGGGCGCAGCTACTTGGACGCGGACCATTCAAATTCAACCCGGCAGCAGCGTAACGGTCAACGCCGTTCTCGCTTCACGTAAGTAGCCGCGGCTAAGGCAGGCAGGCCGCCATGAATCTGGCGAGATCCTGCTTGGCCTTCTGGAGCGATTTGAGCTGCGTGTACATCATATGTCCCGCCTCATAAAAGCCCATCGAAACATGATCGCGCAGCTTCGGATCGAGCCCCATATGGCCCAATGTGTATTCGGCTGAATAGAAGGGTGTCGCCAGATCGTAGTAGCCGGCGCCCACAAATACGCGTAAAGATGCGTTCTGGGTCATGGCTTCCCGCAGCGTCTCGGCCACGTTGACATACCGGTTCTCGTAATCGGAATAGCTCCAGGGACTCACGCGCCCCGTGAGTATTTCATACGGCAGGTCGCTTTCGAACTTCAGATCGGTGCGAACATACTGGTTCCAGGCAGCGGTGAACGCGCCTTGGACCGACGCATAGCTGGGATCATATTCCGGGTTGGCGCCGGCTGCGTCCTGATCCACACCCTCCAGGCGGCTATCGTAGCGGCCCACGGTGCGGCGCTGATCGCGCAGCAATTCCTTTTCGAAGCGGCCCGCGCGTACACGAAGATTGCTCTCCTCGATATACTGCGGGGAAAGTCCGGTCAGCCGCGCCAGGTTCTTCACCACGGCGCCACGTTCTTCGGCGGTTATCGAATCACCCTTAAACAGCGCCAGAATATAGGGTCCGGAGGCGAAACGTTTGGATTCCTCAATGGCTTTCGGCAGACCCCCAGCCTGCAAGTCTGCGGGTAGCTTTTTGTGATACCAGGCTGCGGCGGTATAGCTCGGGAGGTAAAGAGGGTAGGGCAGATCGTTACCGGTGTCGAAGCGGATGGTCCCGAAATTGAGTACGGAGGAAAGCAGGATAATCCCGTTCAGATTGAGCCCCAGGGAGTCTTGAAGCTGTCCCGAGAGGCCGGCCGCGCGCGTGGTGCCGTAGCTCTCGCCGGCGAGAAACTTCGGCGAACTCCAACGCGCATTGCGCGTCGTGTACAGCCGGATGAACTCGGCGACCGATTCGAGGTCGCCTTTCAGGCTGTGAAAGTTCTTGGCCGTGTTCTCAGGGACAGCACGGCTGTAGCCCGTGCTGACGGGATCGATGAACACCAGGTCCGTCTGATCAATCAAGGAATACTCGTTATCGGTGAACTTGTAGGGCGGAGGAGTGGGGTTGCCCTCAGGGTCCATAATCACGCGCTTGGGCCCCAGCGTTCCCATGTGAAGCCAGACGGAAGACGAACCCGGTCCGCCATTGAAGGCGAACGTCAAGGGCCGCTTGGAGACGTCGCTCACGTCGTCCTTTGTGTAGGCAATATAAAAGATGCTGGCGGTCGGCGTGCCGTCCTCTTTTTTCAGCACCATGGTGCCGGTTACGGCGGTATATTTGATGGTCTGTCCATCGATGCGAATCGAGTGTTCGGTCTTGGAGGACTTCTCTTCGACCTTGGGCGGAGGCGCCTCGGCTGGTGGGTTTTGGCCCGCGGCCGGATTCTCGGACGCCGGACGGTTCCCGCCCCTCTGCGCCGACAAGGTGAGGCTCAAGACCGTGGCAAGCAGGAGAAGACGAAATCTGGACATTTAGTTCGATTCTACCGTGGCGGCTGCGTAGCTCGATTCCGATTCGGTGTAGCCTGATTGCGTGGGCAAGGAAGAAGCCGCAGAAGTGCTTTCCGTCGGGGGACGCGAGATTCGTGTGACGCACCCCGGCAAGTTGTACTTTTCACGCCAGACAAAGGTCTCGAAACTCGACCTCGTACGATACTACCTGGCGGTCGCTCCGGGCGCTTTGGCCGGAATCCGCGACCGGCCGGTGGTGCTGAAGCGCTTCGTGAACGGGGCCGAGGGCGAGGCGTTTTATCAAAAGCGCGCGCCCGCCGAACGGCCAGAGTGGCTGCGCACCGTGACGCTCTCGTTTCCTTCGGGCCGGACGGCGGAAGAAATCGTCGTGGATGATGCGGCAGGGCTTGCCTGGATCGTCAACCTGGGCTGCATCGAACTGCACCCGCATCCGGTACGCTCGGGCGACCTCGACCATCCGGACGAACTGCGCGTCGATCTCGACCCGGGCCCCGGGGTAGAATGGGCCGACGTCCGCGTGGTCGCTTCGGAAGTCAAGGCCCTGCTCGAAGAGGTGGGGCTGCGCGGATGGCCGAAGACCAGCGGTTCGCGCGGGATGCATGTGAATGTCCGCATCGAGCCGCGCTGGACCTTCACCGAGGTACGCCGCGCCGCGGTTGCGCTCTCTCGCGCCGTGGAGCGGCGCGTGCCCGCGCTTGCCAGCTCGAAATGGTGGAAAGAGGAGCGGCACGGCGTGTTCCTCGACTACAACCAGAACGCAAAAGATCGGACTACGTGCTCCGCCTATTCGGTGCGCCCCTTGCCCGACGCGCGAGTCTCGACGCCGCTCGATTGGCGTGAAGTGCCCGACTGCGAGCCGGCCGATTTCACCATCCTCACGGTTCCGAAGCGCTTCGCGGAACAGGGCAACCCTCACGCGAGTATGGATGATGCGCCCGGGTCGCTCGAAGGATTACTCGAACTCGCGGCGCAGGATGAAGCCTCCGGTCTGAGCGACGCACCCTGGCCTCCGCATTTCCGGAAGATGGAAAGCGAGGCGCCGCGAGTGGCTCCTTCGCGCGCCAAATCCGCGGCCAAAAAGACCGCCAGGCCGCCGCGAGTCAAAATGCCGCTGCTGGTGATCGCCAATTCGCCGAAAAAGGAAGCGGCCCTCGCGGGCCTCGAACGGTGGAAGAGCAAGCACCCCGAGGCAGCGCGGCATCTTGCCGTGGACGACGTGCTGGTGGATTCGATGCGCGGGCGCTCCTCCACGTGGACACGCATTCGCGTGAACCTGCGACACGTGCCCGAAGCACTGCGGCCGCCGCAGGAAACGCCCGATCCGGACGACGATCCCACCAGGGAATGGCGGCGCGCCTGGCAGAAGCGGTCTTAGCGCCCGCTCGCAAAAATCGCCGCCAATTCCTGCGGCGGAACGACCTCCAGTTGCGCGTAAGAGCAATCTGTCAGCTTCTTGTCCGGACGCCACCTTCGAAACTGCGCCGTGTGGCGGAAGCGGCTGCCCTGCATGTGGTCGTAAGCGACTTCCACCACCAGTTCCGGACGCAGGGGCTCCCAGGAGAGGTCCTTACCCTGGTTCCACCGGCTCTGGCCTCCGGGTATGCGCCGTCCGGGTCCGTCGCCCGCGGCGTGCTCGGCCCAGCCTTTCCACGGATGATTGGTGAGGGCGTTCTCGCGGTACGGCGCCAGGTATTGCACCAACTCCCGGCGCTTCTCCGCGGTAAAGCTGGCGCAAACGCCCACGTGTTGCAGGGAGCCGGCATCGTCGAAGAGCCCGAGCAGCAGGGAACCGACAGCCTCGCGCTCGCCTTGCTTGTGCCAGCGAAAACCGGCAACTACACAGTCACATTCACGCTCATGCTTGACCTTAAGCATCACACGCTTATCGGGCTCGTACGTCCCCGATACCGGTTTGGCCATCACGCCGTCGAAGCCCGCGCCTTCGAAACGGCGAAACCAATCGGCCGCGAGGCTAGAGTCGTAAGTCGCGGGCGTGAGGTGAATGGGCGGCGCCGCGGAGGCGAGGATCGATTCCAACTCGCGCCGGCGCTGCTCAAACGGCGCACTCATAAGGTTCCGGTCGCCTTCGCAAAGCAAGTCGAAGAACACGATGGAAGCCGGGCTGGTTTGGGAGAGAAGCCTCACGCGCGACGCAGCCGGATGCAGCCGAAGTTGGAGCGCGTCGAAATCCAGGCCATGGTCCGTGACTATGACGATTTCCCCATCGAGCACACAGCGTGCCGGCAACTGTGTCCGCAGCGGGTCGAGGAGCTCGGGGAAATATCGATCGAGCGGCTTCTCATCGCGGCTCTGGATTTGTAATTCGTCGCCGTCGCGAAAGACTAGCGCGCGAAATCCATCCCATTTGGGCTCGAAGATCCATTTCCCTTCGGACGGCAGGCCGCCCACCCGCAGCGCGAGCATAGGGAGAATCGGCGGGTTCACCGGCAGGTGCACGTTTCCCTTTATACCGCGTTAGTAGCGGCGGCTCAGTCGCTGATTTCGATCTTGGGCCCTTGTTCGAGGGCGGCTTCCGCGGTGCGGGCAATGGTGTTGCGCGCGAGTTCCAGGAAGGGCTCGCCTTCCGCCTTGCGCAGGACCACGGGGTTGCCGGTATCGCCACCCACCCGGATCTGCGGGTCGAGAGGCAGCTCCGCAAGAAAGTGCACATCCATCTGCTCGGCGGTGCGGCGGCCTCCGCCGTAGCTGAACACGTCGATGCGTTCCTGGCAATGCGGGCATTTCAGCCAGCTCATATTCTCGACAATCCCGAGAATCGGAACCTTCACCTGGTGGAACATGTGAATCGCCTTCCGCGCGTCTTCGAGCGAAACGTCGGAAGGCGTAGTCACGACGATAGCGCCGGTGATGGGTGCGGTCTGAATGAGAGAGAGCTGAACATCGCCGGTGCCGGGAGGCAGGTCGATGATGAGATAGTCCAGATCGCCCCAATCGACGCCGCGCAGAAACTGCTGGATGACGCTGTGCAACATGGGCCCGCGCCAGACCAGCGGCTTATCGCCGGGATTGAGAAACCCCATGGACATCAGCTTGACCCCGTACTGATCGAGCGGTTGAATTCGCTCCCCATACGCCATGGGTGTTCGGTTGATTCCCATCATCAACGGCACGTTGGGGCCGTAAACATCGGCATCCATCAACCCGGTTTTGTGTCCCAGGGAAGCCAATCCGACGGCGAGGTTCACCGAAACCGTCGTCTTGCCGACGCCGCCCTTGCCGGAACCGACGGCGATCAGGTTGCGGACTCCCGCGATCGGCAGCTTGGGCGGCATCGTTTGGGGGTTCGGACTCATCGCTACCATCGTAGCAATGTCACGAATCGCGGGCCGAGACCAGGATCAGCCGCTGCTTGCCAAGCTGATACGGCTCTCCGCTGGCCGAACTCAACAGCTCAACCGGCTTGAGTCCGGCCGCGGTGTGCATGCGGCAGAGTTCGGCGACGGTAAACACGTAGCTGGCGCTCGGCCGCGTGACGATCTCGCTGCCGCGGATAAACGTGTACTCGATATCGAGGCGGCTTTCCGCGGGGTGATACTGGTTCTGGCTGAGCATGTAAATGTCTCCGATCTGATACCAGTGTTTCTGTTCGAGTGTAGGTAGGATGGATTCGGCCGCCATTCCCGTTTCGATGGCAAACCGAGCTCCGGGTTTCAATGCGCGCGCGATGGAAGCAAGAAACTGTCGGGCCTCCTCGCCGTCAAGATAGCCGAAGCTGTTGCCGAAGCAAAAACCGCCGTCGAACTGCCCGTTGAAATCGATGTGGCGCATATCGCCCAGAATCCATTCGACGGGAAGGGGCGAGGTGCGGGCTTCGGCGATGAACTCCTCGCTGAGATCGATCCCAGTCATGCGGTATCCGCGCCGGGCCAGTTCAATCGAATGGCGGCCGTTACCACAGGGAACATCCAGGAGACGGGCTCCCGGTTGCAAGTGAAAAGCGCGCTCGAAGAAATCGACCTCGGGAACGGTCCATGCCGGAGTAACTACCGCACGCCACATATCGAGCGCAATACCGCGAAAGAAATTCGTTTCCCAATTGGAATGCACTGACTGTCCTCTTTCTGAAAACAGACACACGTAGATTGCAGGAGGTGGGCCGCGAGAGAAGCTAGCGGACGGCGTTGCGGGTCATCGGCAAGTATTCAGTATATCCCAGCGCGCACGCCTTCCGAGTGTGATGTGGTAGGCTACAGGGTCATGCAAGCGCAATCCCTCGCAATCGTATTGGCGGCGTGTTTCGCGCTCTCGCTCACGCCCGCCGCCCGCGCACAACAGAGATCGTTTTATCAGCAGACAGAATATAAAGGTCAGGAGATCGGTAAGCTCACGGGTGACGTGTACTACGCCCGGATGGACGATTACGTTTCAGTGTTCATGGTAACGCCGGAAGGGATTGTGCTGGTGGAACCGATCGGCACGGAGATGGGCACCTGGCTGAAGGCCGAAATGGCCCGCCGGTTCGCGCTGCCGGTCAAGTACGTGATCTACAGCCATTCGCATTGGGATCACGCCTCGGGCGCGGCGGTTTATGCCGATACGGCCCGATTCATCGGACACGAGAACATGCTGAAGAATATCGCGATGCCGCCCGCGAGCACGGCGCTGCCGGCGAACGTGCGTTCACAGGATACCAACGGCAACGGGCGCATCGAGGCATCGGAGGCACAGGGCAACCTCAAGACGATGTTCAGCATGTACGACGCAAACAAAGACGGCTGGCTGAGCGGAGCGGAAATTGCGCGCGGGCCGCTGGAATTCGTGCGGCCGCCCGATCTGACCTACACGGACCGCGTGAACATCAACCTGGGCGGCAAGCGGGTCGAGGTGATCTCACGGCCGACTGGCCATGCGGACGACAACACGATCGTGCGGTTCGTGGACGGCAGCAACGTGCTGTTCGCTTCGGACTGGATCACCGTACACCGGCTGCCGTTTGGGCCGATTTCGCCGGACGAGATCCCTATGGTGAAGGCCGTGGAAGCGATGGACTTCGAATATTTCGTATGCAGCCACGGCAAGCTGGGTAAGAAGGCGGACGTGAGCGAGAATATCCGCTATCGCGAGGAACTGCGCGATGCCGTTGCGAAAGCGATCGCCGCGGGACAGACGCTGGAGCAGGCGCAGGCCAGCGTGCTCATGGGCGGCTATAAAGATTGGGAGTTTTACCAGCAGCAGCGGCCGCAGAACGTCGCGGGCACATACCGGGCGCTGAAGCGCTAGCTGCAGTCCACCGTCGCTTACATTCGCCGAAGGGGTAGACTGAGCTGATGGCTGACGAGTATCCAGGCGTCATTCCGATGTTGTCGTACGAGAACTGCCCTGCGGCGCTGGACTGGCTAGCGCGAGCGTTCGGATTCCGCGAACGCGCGCGGATGCCGGAACGCGATGGGAGGATCGGGCACGCGGAGATGGAAACCGATCAGGGCGTTATTATGCTGGCTAGCGGACCGCCCGGCTATCAGAGCCCCGCAACGCGCTGCAAAGAATATGAGCGTATTCGCCTATGGCTGATGGTGCCCTGGGTGGTTGATGGAGTGCTCGTGTATGTTGATCACGTTGACGCCCACTATGAGCGCGCGCAGAGCGCGGGGGCGAAGATTCTGTCCCCGCCGGAAGATCTTCCGTATGGTCGCCTTTATCGCGCTGAGGATCGAGAAGGCCACCGCTGGATGTTCATGCAGCGCCCCGAGCGGCGCGATTGAAAAGTGCTTTTGACAGGTCCGTGGCATACGCGGCGGTGTAGTCCCCGTTGCTGAGAAGTGGAAGGCTTGACCGCTGCCGATAAATCCCCCGCGTTCGGCCTGTTGTTACGCGTTCCGGATGGGAAGGCGAGGTTCCTGACGCCCAAGTGCGATGAGCGCGGTGTCCGCCGTGAGGAGGACGAAGTTTTCCGCTTCGGCCACGCTCAGCAGCAGGCGGTCGAACGGATCACGGTGAGACTCCGCAGCTTTCACACGGGTCAAGACATGTTCGTCGATTACCGATAGGACCGTGGCTCCTGCTGACCGCATCTCGTCACGAAATCGCCCCGGTGCGATCGGCAATTTACCCAGGCGGTGCTTAAGATCAACCTCCCAAACACTGGCGACCGATACAGCACACGGCGAGCGGACCATTAACTCTCGCGACGACTTGGAGAGCCGTGGGCTGGCGGTGAGCCACCAGAGCGCCACCTGAGTATCCAGGAGCAGCCTCACATCTCGTCCTCAAGGCTCCTGGCGATTTGTTCATCGATCTCCGGGGTGAAGGCCGCGTCGATCGCGGCTCTGAATTTCTTCAACTTGCCCCAACCACCCAGATGGCCT
>PSRJ01000360.1 GCA_003175985.1 Terriglobia bacterium | reverse complement strand
GGCGGACTACCGGATTGGCGGGAGTGGGCCGGGAGCCATGTCCCGACGGACCGCGCGCGACGAGGCGAACACCGCGCGGGACCTTCTCGCTGACCGTGACCAGCGCGTGGTGCGCGCGGCCGCTTTCGAAGATCACCGAGCCGCCCTCCGCCAGGGCGAACTCCGCGCTGATGGCGGGCCAGTGCTGATTCACCAGATAATCGATTCCCACCTGCGTCGAGCCCTCTTCGCCGGCCTCTGCCAGGAAGATAACATCGCGATCGAGTTTCACGTGGAGACGCTTCAGCAGCAGCATCACGATCATGCCGGCCACGACGTGATCCTTGTCATCGCTCGCGCCGCGTCCGTAGATCACGTCGTCTTTGCGGATGGCGGCGAAGGGATCCACGCTCCAGCGCTCGCGCTGTACTCCCACCACGTCCGTGTGGCCCATGAGAAGAATGGGCTTTTTGGAACCGTTCCCCTTCAGGCGCGCGACCAGGTTGGCCCGCGCGGGATCGAGGGCGAATCGCTGAACGGGGATGCCTTCGCGCTCGAGGACCGCTTCGATAGCCTGCACGGCGCGGGTTTCATTGCCGGGCGGATTGCTGGTATCGACACGCACCAGGGCGGTGAAATGCTCGAGGATTTCCGGCTCCAGCCGCGGCCAATCGGGCGCATAGTGTTCCTGGGCAGCGGAACCGCCGAGAGCGGCCAACAGGAGCAAACCGCAGAGCCGGATCATAGAGGTATGTTGCCATGCTTCTTGCGAGGCATGGTGTCGACTTTGTTTTCCAGCATGCGGAGGGCGCGAATCACGCGCGGGCGTGTTTCGCGGGGATAGATGACGTCATCGACGAAGCCGTGTTCGGCGGCCACAAAAGGATTGGCAAAGCGCTCGCGGAATTCTTCAACCTTCTGCGCCCTGGCGGCATCCTGGTCGGCGGCTGCTGCCAGCTCACGGCGGTAGACGATATTCACCGCGCCCTCCGGCCCCATCACGGCGATCTCGGCGGTGGGCCACGCCAGGTTGACGTCTGTGCGGATGTGCTTCGAGCCCATGACGCAATAGGCTCCACCATAGGCTTTGCGCGTAATCACGGTGACCTTGGGGACGGTGGCTTCGGCGAAGGCGTAGAGCAGCTTGGCGCCGTGGCGAATGATGCCGCCGAACTCCTGCTCGGTGCCGGGAAGGAAGCCCGGAACGTCCTCGAAAGTAACAAGCGGGATATTGAAGGCATCGCAGAAGCGCACGAAGCGAGCGCCCTTGACAGAGGAGTTGATATCGAGACAGCCGGCGAGAAAGGCGGGCTGGTTGGCGACGATGCCCACGGAGCGGCCGTCCATGCGGGCGAAGCCGATGACGATGTTCCTGGCCCAATGCTCGTGGACTTCGAAGAATTCGCCGTCATCGACGACGCGGTGGATGACGTCTTTCATGTCGTAGGGGAGGTTGGACTCGGCGGGGACGAGAGTATCGAGAGCGGGGTCCATGCGGCCGGGCGGATCGGCGGTCGTGCGGCGGGGCGCATCTTCGCGATTATTTTGCGGCAGGTAACCGATCAACTCACGAATCATACGCAGGCAATCGCTATCGTCGCCGGCAATAAAGTGTCCCACGCCGCTCAAGGAGTTGTGAGTCATGGGGCCGCCGAGTTTTTCCTTGGTGACGTCTTCATGAGTAACCGTTTTGATGACGTCGGGACCGGTGACAAACATGTAGCTGGTGCGATCCACCATGAAGACAAAGTCGGTGATGGCGGGCGAATACACGGCGCCGCCGGCACAGGGGCCCATGATGGCCGAGATTTGTGGGATGACACCACTGGACAGCGTGTTGCGGAGAAAGATATCGGCATAGCCGGCGAGCGAGAGAACGCCCTCCTGAATGCGGGCGCCGCCGGAATCGTTGAGGCCGATGACTGGGCAGCCGGTTTTGAGTGCGAGATCCATGATCTTGCAAATCTTGCGGGCGTTGGCTTCAGAAAGAGAGCCGCCGAGGACGGTAAAATCCTGCGCGAAGACGTAGACCAGGCGGCCGCCGATGTGGCCATAACCGGTGACAAAGCCATCGCCGGGGACGCTCTGCTCTTCCATGCCGAAGTCGCGGCAGCGATGGGTGACCAGCTTGTCGAGTTCTTCGAAGGAGTTTTCATCGAGCAGCAGTTCGATGCGCTCGCGCGCGGAGAGTTTGCCTTCTTTATGCTGGCGGGCACGGCGTTCGGTCCCGCCACCCTGTTCCGCAGCTTCGTGGCGGAGACGCAATTCGTCCAGACGGTTCATCGGCACCATTGTAGCGGCCGTTCGGCCGGAGGACAGGCGAGAGCTCGGGCGGAGTCCCGAGTCCGGTTGCAGGAACGAAGCCACGGGGGCTCTTTCGTCTGGCTAACGGCGATCTTCCAGGCGACGTTGGTATTAGCATGGCGCTTAATAAGTGAGCGCTTCCTTTACCAATCGCCCGATCTAAGCAAGCATTGCCGCGCGCTTACTCTCGGGCCAGGGCATTGGGTGATGTAAGCGGCGATGTCGGCGCCTGAGCACTCTTTATTGACTCACGGTCACGCACTCGTTAAGCTTGCGACATACTCCGAAGGACAGCCGAAACCTTCTACCTTGATGCCCAGGAGCCGCAGGGCGTCCATGGCGAGCAACCGCCGGTAGGCATTGAACGTAATCACGTGCGCGAACATACCGCCAAAGGTGAAGGTTTCAGGCGGTTCGCAGAGCGCATCTACAAATGTGTCCTCCCAGGCGCTTCGGTTCCGCACATCCGTAAGTACGCCGTGGAACGCCGCATCCGCTTCGTCGAGGCGCGCCAGCATGGCCGCAGGAGTCCGGTCCTCGGGCGGAGCGTTTTCCATGGGGGGCATGCTGCCGCCCGTAAGCGCAGCGGCCCAAACCTCCTTGGTTTGCACCATGCGGTCGAGCATCTGACGGAGACTCTGATCCGGACCATCCCACGGAAAGACTTTCACTTTGTATTGCAAGGGGCGGTCAAGCTGCTCATCGGTGAGCGTCTTCGCCAGGTTGAGAAGACGCCGGGTATGCCAGGATTCCTGGCCGGAGAAAATATCAAAAAGGTCCATGGATAGATTAGCTCCTTTCATGTCATGGTTGCCGGAATGGTGATGGATTCCGTTCGCTGCGTGCAGGTAAGTGTACGTGGCCCCCATGCGGCGATAGAGGCTGGGCGAAACGCGGAACGCCTTTCGAAACGCCCTGGTAAACGCTTCGAGCGATCCATAATTGGCGTTCAGACTGACGTCTGTTATCGAGAGTTGCGTCCGGGACAACTGCCACGCCGCTCTTTCCAGCAGCAGCCGCCGCCGCATGGCGACTGGCGTCTCCTCGATCATCGCCCGGAACACGCGGTAAAACTGTGTCCGGCTCCGATAGGCGTCGCGGGCGAGGGCGCTTCCGTCCCGCTCCTGGTCGAGCGATTCCAGAACGACCTCACGCAGCCGGTGTACTTCATCCACACAGGAAAGATATCATCTCGAACCAATGGCCGCCTGATCGGGAGTCCCAAAATGAGATAATCCTGCCATGGCGATATCAGCTCGCAATCGTTTACCTGGCGTAATCGAAGAAGTTCATTTGGGGACCATAATGGCGCGCATCGTGGTTAAGGTTGGTGAGCTCATGGTGGAAAGCGTGATCACCCGCGCCAGCGCCGAGGAACTGGGCCTGAAGAAGGGCGACGCCGTCCGGATCGTCATCAAATCCACGGAGGCGATGATCGAGAAAGGGTAGCGTTGCGCCCTGGAAGCGGGCTATTTCTTCTGCTCCTGCCGGCGATTGCCGACCAGGATGCCGGTCATCCCGTAGTTTCCCTCGTGACAGGCGGAATCAAAAATCATGTGGCGCTGATCCGGAGCTTTCGACATCTCTACGAGAACGGTCCACGGCTTCGCTCAGGTTTTGGGATCATCGAACGTGATCTCGCGCCGCAGGGTATTGGCGTCCGCGCGCGTGAAGCGTTCGATCATCTTGTAGGTTTCGATATTGGAGCCGCGGAAGCCCTGGGAAAAGTTGGTGTTCTCGACCACCAGCGTGTTGCCCTCCCAATGCCCGCGCGAATCTCCCAGATAGAACTTCATCTTTGATGGCGCGTGGGGGCGCCCGTCCAGGAGGATGACGCGATTGCCGCCGCCGGCGTGATCGTCTTCCATGTAAATGGCCATGGATTTGGGAGACTGTACAACCTGCATGACGGTGCCTTGCGCGAACAGCGTATTAAGGGGCAGGAAAGGCATCGGCACACCCAGGCAACGCGGCGATTGCGGGATCGTCTCCGGGTTATCGTTTACTCCCGGGGCGGTTCCCAAACCCAAACCGCCGCGCCCCGTGGGCGCTCCCGGAAATCCCCGTCCGGCCGCGGCTCCGGAGACCAAGGGAGGAATTCTCCCGTCGGGCGGATCGACAATCATGGATGTCCGCTTGCCGGTCTTCAGCACAGAGTTGAAGACGGCGTTGTAGGCGCCGCTCACATCCTGGGCCTTATCGACGGAACGCGCATTGCGGCCGGGACTCACGCCTTTCGCCGCATCGGCGGCGGCCACTTCCTGGTCCGTGAGAAACTCCTTGCCTGAATTGGCGGCGGAGCGTTCGAGGGGCACGTCGTACATCACGAACCAGGTGCCTTGCAGGTCAGGATCGCCCCAGGGCGTCCGGGGCGGATTTGCGGATTTGCCAGTAGTGGCTTTGGCAGCGGGTGGTGTAGCCTGACCGTGCAGCGAGAGCGCCGCCAGGGACACCAACATCATCCCGCCCAACACCGCGCCGATCAAATATCGATCCGTCATGCCCGCCTACTTCACGGTGTCGACGCCCGGCCGCTGCACTTCATAGGGCGCTCCGGTATTCCCGGACGACCCGAGAAAGAGCTTCTGCCCGTTTGGCAGCGTGAGATCGCGGCCGTTGGCGCGATGTGTGCCGTCCTTCGACTGATATCCGTCCACCACAATCTTCTGGCCGACCTTTAGTACGTCGCGCGTGACGCCCCGCCGCAGCAGGATATTCGGGCTACCGGCTTCAATAGCCCAGTTCTCGACGGTCCCATCCGGTTGTTTCACATCGACGTGGATCCAACTATGGGGATTGATCAATTCCACCTTCGTGACGATTGCGTCCACGAAATGGACGGGTTTGTTCTCATCGAACTCCGCCGCAAACGCATGGTGCGCACGCAGCGGGACGGCGCAACAAAGCACGGCTATGCCGGCAAAAGCAGCGGCTGGAAAATTCAAACCGACTCGCATAAAACGAACCTCCCGAATCTATTTCGGCGCCGGCGGGTTCCCCGACACGTAGCGCTCATAAACTTCCTCGCCTGGAGGGATCTTGCGCGTGATATCCACATTCATGGTTTTTCCCTCCCAATGCCTGACGAGCTGTTGTTTTCGCAGATGGCCATACAGCGTTTCTTCCACCATCTCGACACACTTGAAGTCAACGAGCTGCGCGTTCGGCTCCAGGCGGCGATACAGGGGCATGCTGATCTTCCAGGGACGCGTGAAGACCTGCGGATCTTCGATGGTGGCTTCGTAATGGATGACGTCCCTGCCTGCCGGAGTGTAGCGCTCGGTGACGTGCAAGGCATCGCTGTGAAAATTCCCTGCGCGGTCGAACCAGGTCCCATCCGTGAAGTTGGAGACGTTGACTACGAGAGTATCGCCCTCCCAGTGCCCCACCGAGTAACCCATCCACAACACGTTGGGATAGGGCTCCATCTTAGTGAGATGGATGATGCGTTGGGCATTGGCGTATTCGAAGACCATCTGGATTTTGGCGGCGCTCTGGATGATTTGAAACGGATGCGGCATGTACATGGCGCGCGGCACGCCGGGTTGGAAGCACTTGACCTCGGGATCGCGGTCAATCCAGTGTTCCTGGTTCTCCTTCTTTCTGGCAACGGCCCACGGCTGGTAAGGGATGTCTTCGCCTTCCACCACGCCGAGGCCGGCCGGGACCCAGCCAAGCGAGCCCAGCGCAAGCACAGGCGCGGCGAGAACCGTTGAGCCGGGCGTAACGCCCGGCTGGCCCACCATGGGATGCGCCAGGTGAGTCTGAAGGTCCCAGTTGGCGGTGTTGTTGGCTTCCCAAATGCCGTTGAGATCCGGTTTGCCGGCGATGCGGCCCGAAGTTTCGGGAACCGCCGCGGAAACCGGCGCAGCGCGTTGCGCCAGCAGCAAGAAGACTGCCGCCGTGATGGCGGCTGACGCTATGGTCAGGGCACAAGCCTTGCCGAAGTGTCCCATACGTTCCATCTTATTTGCCCACATAGTGCGGAGCGTCGCGATCCTGACAGATGAACTCGATCAGTTCCGTGTCCGGCGAAAGGCGGTGGTTCACGCGGACGGTGAAGGGCTTGGTATACGCTTTCGGATCATCGATCGTCACATCGATTTGCATGGTTCCAAAATTCGGACGGCGGAAACGCTCGATCGTCTTACCGGCGCTGGTCATGGGGGAGCCCCACACGTCCAGCCAAACGTCGTCGCGGTAGCCGTTGGTTTCCACGACCAGCGTGTCTCCGTCCCAATGGCCGATCGAATAGCCGAACCACCACGGCTCGACGTCGCTGCCGGGCAAGGAGCGCCCATCGAGGTAGATCTGGCGCAGCCCGTAGTTGGCCTCGTACATGATGACGATTTCCTTGGGCATCTGGAGGATTTTTCGGGGCTGCGGATGCATATGAAATTGCATCAGGCCCATGGGCAGACAGTGCGCATCGGGGTTGTCTTTGCTGTTTTCCGACTTGCGTTTGTTCAACAGCTCCGCGGCCCACGGCTGGAGCGGCAGCCCGTCTTTCATGTTGGCCCCGATGTTGAAGAAAGTCGCCAGCGGGGGCCCCTCCGGCGGTGGGGCAGGAGGAGTGGCCGGGGCTTGCGCACCGCCGCGGCCCGCGCCGGCGGGACGCGCTAGATCCCACACGCCGGAAAGATCCGGTTTGCCATCAGGCATGCGCGGCGTGGGCGCTGCGAGATCCGCCTTGCCGTCCGGTGTCCGCGGACCGTCCATACGATGAGAAGGCCACTGCGCAAAAGCGGGAGCAACTGCCGCGCTGAATGCCAGTGCGATAAGCAAGTATTTCACGCGATTATCCAAGCTAACCATCCTATACCCATTGCGCTTATTTTTCCTTGGCGCGACATGGCAGGCGGTTTCGCCAGGCGGAGCCGAGAACGTGCGCTCCTTTACATCCTGACTAATATCGGCGAGCGCCCTTCTATTCATCGGGCAACTAAGTGCTCCGCAGTTCGGGAGAGAGCACTGGCTGTGGAAACCGTATTGGTTTTGGAAGACGAACCGATCTCCAGAAAAGTGATCGTGGCCATACTCCGCGCTAAAGGATTCAATGTGCTCGAAACAACAACCGCCGCAGAGGCGATCGAGGCGGGGCGATGGCACAGAGGTTCCCTGGATCTTCTGGTGGCCGACATCATTCTTCCGGACAAGTCAGGCGCCGAGGCTGCTGGTGAACTGTTTGCGGTTTGGCCTGGCTTAAAGGTGTTATTCATATCCGGAACGCCGTTTGAAGGATTGCGGCCGAAGGATGTGCTGCATTTGCATCAACTGCCACGAGAAGCATGGGAATTTCTATCGAAACCGTTCCGGGCGTCCGCTTTGGACCGAGAGGTCCGAAAGTTGCTGAACCGAGCCCGCGCCTTCCATGCAGCCGGTGCGGAATACCGTACTTACCCCGACACAATGAGCAGGACAACGAGGGAGAAGAAAGAGTTGTTGAGAGTCGCGGCATCGGTCAGTCAGCCCACGCTGATTTCCAACGAAAGCGAGAAGACGTCCCGCAACATCCCTGCGATCTCGTTTTGTGAAGAAAGGACGAGGCTTAGCAACGAGTTTTTGCGTGCCATTCACGATTTGAACGAGTTGCATGCTCAACAAACTCGGGCGGTTGTAGATGGGGATCCGGACTTTGCCCGATTTGATGTCCTCATCCATATGGCCGCCGAAAAGAAACAAGAGGCCAAGTACGTGCTCATACGGCACATGGAATCGCACGGCTGCCAGGAGGGATAAACCATGGCGTTGACACAGGATGAAAAAGAGAGACTGAATGATAGCAGGTTGAAACTGCAATCCGTTGCGAGATCCTTACGCAACGTGAATCCTCGCGAAATTCCCGATTTTCACGAGATCGAGTCCTGCCTGGAAGACGCGGAGCGTTCCCTGGGTTCCGTGCTGCGGGCCACGGGAACCAGGTCCACATTGGTGTCCGAACCAGATCGCGACGAGCCATAGCGCGCGTCTGGCGCCAGGACTTTCGCGGCGTCAGAACTGGAACTGCGCGACCAGTTGCCCCGTGCGCGGCTGATACAGCACCGTCGACGTGTTGAAAGAGCCGAAACCGGAGACCACCTGCAAACCCGGTTGCGAGCAAGGGCCGTTGGCGCCGTTCGGCAGCTTGCACACCGGCGCGCTCTGCGGACTCACGCCGGTGCCCGTGATACTGGGATTATTCAGATACACTCGATTGAATATGTTTTGGAATTCGGCGCGCAGACTCAAGCTCATGCGTTCCCGGATGCGGAATTGACGGCCCGCCGCCAGGTTTTCCACGGGGCGGCGCTGGCCGCGGAAGTCCGGGTAGTAATACGCGCCGCCATACTGGCCGGGTGCGGGGTTGGCCCAAGCCGCGGGATTCAGCACGATGGTGGTGTTGGGGTCGAAGCAGTGACAGTTGAGGTCCTGCAGGAACGGTGTCTGGCCCGGAACTCGCATCTGCGGCGTGGCCGCCTGGAACGTCACGTTGTTGATGGTGCCGGTGGCCAGGTTAGCCGGATAGCCTGAGGTGTTGGCCGTCGGAACCGCCAAAGGGATGCCGCTTGCGTAATACATAAAGCCATTGAGAAACCAGTCGCGGAGTGCGTACGAAACGGCTTTGGGTCCCCACTGGGGCAGCGTGTAGGTAAAACCGGCACGGGTCACGAGGGGCTGATCCAGCGTCGCCACCGCCTTGGCCAGCTTGCGGTTCTGCACGTCGGGGCTGCCGGAGAAAGTATCCAGCGACTTCTGCCACGTGAACCCGAAATTAAATTGGAGGCCGTGTGAAAACCGCTTATTCGCGGAGAGCTGGAGCGAATTGTACCAGGTGTCGCCCAGGGGCGCGTTGATGGGACAGGGCCCGCTCGTGGTAGCGCCCACGCACTGCGTATTGAACTGCGGGAAGGGCCGCAACGCCTGCGCCACGGTCGCCGTGAGCGGGAAACCGGCGAAGGGGAGCTTGTTCTGGAAACGCCCCGCGGCTGCCGAGCCGATGGGCGCGAGCAGCGTCGCCACATCGGCTGCGTTGTTCAAGCTGAGCCCGTACTGGCTCAACAGATCGTTGCTCAGGTAGTTGTAATTGACGAGCGGCACTCCCGCTGGCGGTCCTGTGGTAACGAGCGGCCACCACATTCCGCGGTTGCCGATGTAAGAAGCCTCTACCAAGAGGTTGCGCATCACCTCGCGCTGCAGGCTGACGCTCCATTGATATTGCCGCGCCGGCCGCCCCGCGTTGGGATCGTAGTATTGGGGTCCCTGGCCTGGAATCACCCCCTGAATCGGATAGAAGCCGGGATCGAAATTGGGCCAGGCTGTCTGCGCGGGCGTTAACGGCGTGCCGTTCACGGTCACGCCTTGGCCCCACGTCATGAGCGGCTGGCCGGGAGTGGAGGCCGGGCCCAGCGTGTTGTTCGCGGAGGCGGAACCGGTAAGACCGCTGAACCCGGTGCCTGTGTATACCACCCCAAAGCCCCCGCGCAACACCGTCTTGGGCAGGAGCTGATACGCGATGCCCAGCCGCGGCGCAATCCCCCAAGGATAGTTGCGAGTGAAGCTGCAGTGACAGACAGCTTCATAGGTGACCGCACCCGGGTGACCACCCGCCGTCGGGTTCGCAAGATTGGGAGCGAAATTCGGCGAACGGCCGTACTGCTCTTTAAAGTAGAGCGAGTAGTCGTAACGCACCCCCAGATCGAGCGTCAACTTGCGTTTGACTTTCCAGCTATCCTGCGCGTAGAAGCCCCATTGCTGCTTGCCGTAGCGCACCGAGGAATAAGGGTCGATACGGGTCGTATCCACGGCGCCGAGCAGAAAGCTCGCGTATGGCAAACCGATATGGTTGCCGCCGATGTTCGCCACACTCGTGCCGGTGGAGGTATTCACCAGGTACGGCATCGCGGTTTGCGCGGCGCTGAAAGCAAAATTAGCCCGGCTGAAGTTCTGCGAGTACGTGCCGCCGTTGCGCAACTCTCCGCCGAATTTGAAAGTATGATTCTGCTTGACCCAGGTGACGCTGGTGATGGCGTCGAATTGCTGCGAAAGATTGTCGACACGCGGGATTGGGCCGAGGGGCTGCGTCACACTGCCGAAACCGCCGGCCAGGTTGTCATACAGGCCGGTAATGTTGGGAAATGTGATCGGACGGATAAAGGCCGTGCTGCACAATCCCAGTTGCCCGCACGTATCGTAATCGGGCGTTACGGACGGCCGGCCTAAATCGTCGGCGTCGAAGCCCGCGCCCAAATGAAGAAGAAGCGTAGGCGAGATGGTGCGGTCGTAATTCAGCCGTTCCCGATGGGCATAGATGGCCCCGCCGAACGTATAGGAAATGGGCTGATCGAGGCCATCGAAGCCGTAGCAGGTCAGGCAGTAGGTCAGCGTGCGGCTCCAGAAGAACGAGAGTTTGTCCTTGGCCCCCAACAGCTCGTCGAGCTTGAGAGAGGGAGCTTCCGTGTCTCGCTTCCCCAGTTCGATATTCTGCCAGTTGTTGACTACACCATTGGAATTGCAGGGAGCTCCGCCGACACAATAGGGCAGCGGCATCATGTTTTGGATCTTCAAGGCGACCGGATCGAAACGAGCGCGCGGGATCGTGTTGTTCGGGAAAGGATCGGTCACGATCTGGCCGTTGGGCGCGACCTGGCGCGTGTTGGGATCGTAAATGGCATTGGAGATAATCGCGCGGCCCAGTGGATCGGTTCCCAGATTCCGGTTGCCCGCGGCCGTGATGGCGGCGCTGAAATCGCCGTTGCGGTACGCCGGCGTGGGAAGCGACATTGTGGCAGGCAGTTGGTTTTGCGTATTCAGGTATTGCTCCCAACTGAAGAAGAAGAAGGTCCGGTTGCGGCCATCGTAGATTTTGGGAATCCGGATGGGGCCTCCCAGGGTAAAGCCATAATCATTGCGCCGCACCACGGGCCGGATATGCTCATTCGGGCTGTCTGGTTGCACCGTGAAAGGCTGCGCGGAATTCAGAAACTCGTTTTGAAAATAGTTGTACGCGCTGCCGTGATACTGGTTGGTGCCCGATTTCATGGTCACGTTCATCACCGAGCTGCCGGCCTGTCCGAATTCCGCGGAGTAGTTGCTGGTTTGCACTGTCCATTCCTGGATCGAATCCATGCCCGGCTGCATCTGCTGGTTGATGGTCTGGCCCATCAGGTTGGAACCGTCCATGCCGTCCACCAGGAGGCTTTCCGAGGCTGTTGCGCCGCCGTTGATACGCACGGTAGGCCCGGTGGTGAAACCGGTATTGACGGGCTGGTAGTATGCCCCCGGCAGAAGCGCGACGATGTTATAGGGATTGCGCAGACCCGAGCTGCTCGCGCCGACCTGCAAAAGGGGAAGCGCGTCCATCGTCTGCGTAGCGATGGTCTGGCTCAATTCGCCGCTCTCGGTCTTGAGCAGCGGGGCTTCCGCATTGATCGTCACCGATTCGGTGGCGTTGCCCACTTCCAGCGTGGCATCCACGCGGATGGTTTGCGCTGCCTGAATGATCAGGCCAGGGCGGACGAATTTCTTGAACCCGGGGACAGCGATCGTAAGCTCGTAAGTGCCGGCCGGCAACTGCACAATCGTGTAATTGCCGGTGGCCGAACTGGCCACCTGATAGAGAGCCGCCGTCTCCGTGTTCCGCGCTTCGATAGCGGCTGCGGCAACCACAGCCCCGGCCGGATCGGAAATGGTCCCGGTAATCGTTCCGCGATCGCTCTGCGCCCACACGGCGCTCGTCGAAACCAAAAGGAAGGCAAGAACCTGCGTGGGACGCATCATGACTCTCCCCCTGAAAGGCTAACCCGGACTGTTGATGCCCTGCGGTGCACCCTTCAGGCATCCGTCCCCCGAAGCCAGCGCGAAATCGGGACCAATTATGTCACTCGGTTTGGCCGCGTGCAACCGCAGACGATACCGAATACCGGCGGCGCCGGCTTGGAATAGAATGTACCCAAGAACTATGTACGGGGTGACGAAAATGAAAAGACTTGCGTTGTGGGTTTTGGCGGTTTCGATGCAGTTCGTTCTCAGCGCAGCCGATCTCACCGGCACGTGGACGGCGGCCGTGGTGCTGGATGCCGGTACAGGCTCCGCTACCTTCACATTCCAGCAAACGGGCGAGGCACTTTCGGGCACGTATTCCGGGATCTTGGGCGACGCGAAGGTTACGGGTACTGTGAAGGGCGACCAGGTCGAGTGGTCGTTCGATGGCGGCCAGGTAGGAAAAGTGACCTACAAAGGCACGCTCGATGGCGCGTCGAAGATCAAGGGCACCACCGAGTATGGCCAGCTAGGAAACGGAACCTTCACCGCCACCAAGAAGTGAACGCTCCAGCCGTGGGGGCAACGCACGACAGTCTGGAAACCGCTCCCTGAAGGTCGCGGCTCGGCATGAGGCGTTCTCCCTGTCAGCGCGCTGCGCCTCGTCCGCCGGACTGCTGAGCCGGTGTCCCCGCCACACCGCCTTTGGCCAGGAGCAGGTCGGCGGTGTCCTTGTGGACATCGGTGCGCTGGCCGCCGCGGCTGTTGCCTCCGGCGCGCCCCATCGCGTAATCGACCGCCGTGAATCCACGGCCATCCGTCAGATTGATGTCGGCGCCTTTTTCGAGAAGATACTCGACCACCTTATTCCAGCCCCAGAAGGCCGCTCCGTGCAGCGGCGCCTGCTGCAAGCGGCTCGCGCGCCCGTTAAGTTCTCCCCCGTGCGCCAGCAACAAGTCGAGCGAGGCAATCGCCCGCTCCTGGATATCGGAGGCATAGTAGTAGCCGCGCGTATCTGCATCCACGGATCCCATTCCCGAAGCCGCCAGTATGGGCGTCATGCCATCGTTATTGGGCAGATCAACGATGGCGCCGTGTTCAAGCAGCAGCTTGATGGCCGGTGCGTCCTGGGCCTTGGCGGCGCGCAACAGAGGCGTCACGCCAGGCTGCATGAGCATGCGGTCCACCCCGCGGTCGGCGCCGGTGGCGCGATACGGCGGCAGGAGCTTCAACTGGAGGTTGGGATTCGCTCCTTTTTCCAGCAGCAGCCGAATGATATCGATTGGCAGCGTTTCATCGAGAGAAGGCTGATCGGGCCGCCCTCCGTGAGGCAAGGTGTTATAGTCCACCGCAAGGTAGAGCGGGCTGCGGCCCCACCAATCCCAGCGGTCGATATTCGCGCCCTGTTCGACCAGGTATTTGGCCAAGTCGAAGTGCGCATTGAAGACTGCCGAAATGAGCGGCGTCACGCCTTCGGGGTCCGGCAGGTCGAGCTTCGCGCCATGCTCGACAAGCGCCTTGACGCAATCCATGCAGCCTTCGCGTGACGCAAACAGCATCGCGGTCATGCCGCCCGGAGGACGAGGCTGGGCACGCGGCTCCGAGCTGACGAGCGGCGTCATCAGGTCCTTGGCGCTCCGCGTGTCCACCTCTGCCCCGCGCGCCAACAGCTCCCGCATCATGGCGCCCTGGCTCACGGCGGCGGCCCACATCAGCGCAGTCTGCTCGCGCTGCGCTTCCTTCGCATTGGGATTCGCACCCTTATCCAACAGAAGCCTGGCGGCGGCGACATTGGATGTTCGCGCCACGACCATCAGGGCAGTCTGCCCATCGGCGCCAGCGGCATTGGGATCTGCGCCGGCATCGAGCAGCGCCCGAATCGCATCCGTATTCGCGTTCAGGGCCGCTTCCACCAGAGGCGTGGATCCGAGTTGATTCCGAATATTGGGATTTGCGCCAGCCTGCAGCAGGCGTTTGACGAGGTCGGCATCGTTGAAACTCGCGGCCCAAAGAAGGGGGGTGGAACCATCGGCTTCGGCCGCATTCACATCCGCCGACTTCTTCGCGATCATGTCAACGGCGGCCGCCCGCTGGCCCGACTTAATGGCGCCGGCGAGTTGCACTTCCGCCGCGAGCGCCGGCAGCGCAGCGAGCACGACAACGATGAAGCTCTTCATTGCCGCTCAGACCTCCAGGAGCTTACCGGTGCTGTCGCCGAGCTTATCTTGCGGGATGCCGGCGCGGTCCAGCAGCGTCAGCAATACGTTCGCCAGCGGCGTGTGCTCGGGAGGCACCACGTGCTGCCCGCCCTTCAGCGTCTTCCAGCCACCCACGATGGAAATCGGCAGCGGGTAGTGGTTATGAGCGTTACTGTTGCTCATGTTGCTGCCGTACAGGAACAGCGAGTGATCGAGCATCGTGCCGTCGCCATCCGGCATTTTCGCCAGCTTATCCAAGAACTTCGCGAACACCTGCGAGTGATAGGTCTGCACTTTCGCAAGGCGATCCATCTTGGCCTGCTCGTTATTGTGATGCGAGAGCGGATGGAAGGCGTCGGATACGCCGATGTGGTTGTAGGTCTGACCGCTGACCTCCGCCGCCATCATGAAGGAAAACACGCGCGTCATATTGGCCTGAAATGCCAGGCTCACCAGATCGAACATCAGATTGATGCGCTGGTCGAAGGCCAGCGCCGCTTCGCCGGGGGCGTTGGGGATGGTCACGTGCGAGAGATCGCGCGCTTCCATTTTCTGGA
Organism: Terriglobia bacterium; assembly: GCA_003175985.1. GTDB lineage: Bacteria > Acidobacteriota > Terriglobia > Bryobacterales > Bryobacteraceae > PSRJ01. The sequence continues at coordinate 10,435 of PSRJ01000360.1, read as the reverse complement.
TGCGCCGCTCGATTTCGCGCACGCTTTCGAGGTAATCGGAGAGCATCGCCTTATCGGACGGTCCGAGAACCCGCTGCAGATCTTTGGCCTCTTCGCCCACCATGTCGAGCAGCGAAGCGTATTGTTTGGACAGCCGTGCGCGGTCGGCGGCGTTATCTCCCTGGCCGAACAGCCGGATGAAGAGTTTCCGCGGATTGACCTCCATGGGCAGGGGCGTAGTGGGCGTGCGGAAGGAGATCGTTCCCGAATAGGAGCAACCGTAATCGCGGTCGCAGAAGCCGCCGCCGCCGTGATTCTCCGTGGCCACTTCAAGGGAGGGCAGCGGTGTGTCCTGGCCGATGTGCTGCGCCGCAATCTGATCCACCGTGGTGCCGCCGTGCGCTTCCTGGCTGATCGCCGGATGCACGCAGGAGAGCCATGTTCCGGGCGAGAGGGCGTGGACGGGACCCAGCGGCGCCTGATTGTCGATGTTGCTGAACACCGTAGTCATCGACTTATAGTTATCGAGCGGCTTGAGGATCGGGCCGAGCGCGCCGATCTTACCCTGCCCCGCGGGCGTCCACTTATCCATCACGGCCCCGTGAGGGAAGTAGATGAATCCGAGGTGGAGGTTGGGTTTCGCGGCGGTTTGCGCTAATGCCGTGCTGGCCGGAATCATGGCATCGAGCAGCGGCAGCGCCACGGCTGCTCCCGCTCCCCGCAATACGGCGCGGCGCGACAGATGCTTTCTGGTGACGAACATTTGCGATCCCTCCTCCAACCGCTCCCTGACGGTCGCGGCTCAGTTTACAGCCGGTTGCTCCACCACACTTGACTGGAACGCCGGCGCGTTGACGATCCCCATCACGATCGACGAGAACTTGTAGTTCTCGCGGCCTGCGTCCTTCACAATTTTCCGGATGGCGGGCATATCGAAGTACTCGATGCCCCGACCCAAGGCGTACGTCATCATCTTTTCCGTGAATGTCTGCGCGAATTGTTCGGGGTGCCGCAGCAGCGCATTGCGCAAATCGCTGGGGCCGTTCAGCACCGTTCCATCCACCAGTTTGCCGCTGGTATCGATCTTCGTTCGGGTATAGCGATCCATGCTGCGGTAAGTAGCGATGGTATCGAAATTTTCGAGCGCGAAGCCCAGCGGATCCATAACGCCGTGGCAGGCATTGCATGTGGGATTCGCGCGATGCGCTTCCATGATCTCGCGAATGGTCTTCGGCTTTTCACCCTCTTTGTTTTCTTTGAAGGCCTCGACATTCGGAGGAGGCGGCGCGGGCGGTGTGCCGAGAATGTTCTCCAGGATGTACGACCCCCGCAGCACCGGCGACGTGCGGTTCGGATAGGCCGTTACCATCAGCACGGCGCCTTTGCCCAGCAGGCCGTAACGATTCGGATCAGTCAGGGTCACGCGCCGGAACCGGTCGCCTCGGACATTCTCGATTCCGTAGTGAGCCGCCAGACGCTCGTCGGCGAACGTGTAATTCGCGTTCAGAAGATCCACCACACTGCGATCCTCATGGAAAATGCTGTCGACGAACAGCTCCATTTCGCGGCGGAACGCTGTTCGCAGCGCGCGATCAAAGGCAGGATACGTAAAAGGGTCGGGCTCGAGCGCATCCATGTCGCGCACTTTCAGCCACTCAAACGCGAAGTTGGTCACCAGGGTCTGGGCCCGGGGATCGGCCAGCATGCGCCTGACCTGGTGTTCCAGCATTTTGGGGTCGCGCAACTTGCCTTGCTCGGCCACGGCCAGCAGCTCCTCGTCGGGAATGCCGCTCCACAGGAAGAACGAAAGGCGCGACGCCAACTCCGTGTCGCTGAGCCGGTAGATGGCCCCCGGCTGCGCGCCGGCCGGGGGCGGCTCGACGCGGTAGAGGAACTTGGCGCTCGACAGCATCGCCACCATCGCGTTCTCGATGCCGGTTTCGAAAGTGCCGCTCTTGCGCCCTTCGTTGTAAAACTGCATCAGCGGCGCCAGGTCCTTCCCGGTAACCGGGCGCCGGAACGCCTTTCGCGACAGGTTCGAGAGAATGCGCGAGGCACACGCTGGTTCTTCGCTAGGATCGGGCGGGCGGCAGACGAAGATACGCGCGCGGCTGGGCGCCTCGATGGGATTACCCGCGGGATTGAACGGGCCCTCGACCGTAAGATTCGGACCGCCTGCGCGCACGGAATTACTCACACCACCATTCACATAGATCGACCCACCAGGGACGATACCCGTACTGGCGTATCCGGTGCCGGCGGCGCCGGGAATGAAACCGAACAACTCGCCCTCGCTCTCGGCGAAACTGCGGCCGCCGTACGCTGCAATGATTTTGTGAATCCCCGCCGTTAGATGCGTCCGTCCCTTAGTGTCGACGCTTACTCCATCGACGGTGAGCACCGGCGGATTCGCTGCCGCACGGATCTCATAATCTCCTTCGAACTGTGCCAGGTACTGCGCCGTGATCCCACCCCGTGCTCCGGGTGGCAGCGGCACGCTACCGTCAATCGCCCGGAACGTCGTTTTGGCTTCTTTCGCCACGGGCGGTGTTCCAATGGCCTGCTTCGCCGCCGCGCGCGCCGCCATGATGTATTGGTCCAGGAACGACGGCGATACCTTGAGGGCCTTGGCGATGTTATCGAAGCCGTCGCTGATATCGTCGGTGGGCAGCAGCGCGGCCGCATCCACTTCGATCCCGAAAAGGTCGTGCATGGCGTTGGCGTACTCGGCGCGGTTCAGCCGGTGAATTCGGACGCTGCCTGGATTGAAATTGGCAGCGCTGGCGCGGTCGAGCGAATCTTCCAGATAGGCTGCCAGTGTGCTGACCGCTTCGGGCGCCGGGCGCGTCGCTCCCGGCGGCGGCATCATGCCTCCGCGTAGTTTTCGAATAGCCCGCTCCCACACCAGCGCGTCCTTTTCGGGGTGCGTCAGGTCGAGCATGTCCAAAGCCAGCTTGGCCGTCTTGAGCTTTTGGTTGTGGCAGGTGACACAGTAGCGGTTGATGAGTGCCTGGTTCGCGCTCACGCCGGGAGCCGCGGGCGGACCTGGTTTACCCGCCTGTTGGGGCGCTGCAGCCAGGGAGCATGCCGCACAGGCGGCGAGCAGTAACTTACGCATTCTGAAGCAACCGCTCCTATTTTATATCGTTCGAGGAGCGGGCTGGAACGGCTCGAACGGACTACTAACAGGCTATTAAACGATCCCGCCCAGTTCGCGGACGTGGGCCCAGAGTCCCCGGTAAGCGGTAAAAAGGAACGCATCCGGATCGCCTGCCAGTTGGCTCTCGAAATCTTTCAGGGCTTTCGCCGCGATCATGTCCTTGACGCCCATGCCCTGCTTCATGAGCTTGACGAGTTGCTCGCGGAGTTTCGTCAGCGTTTCGAGGTTGGCCTGCACTTCCGCCTTGGTCAGCACGTTTCCCGTGGCAGGGACGATTTTAGTCGTGTCATTGGCCAGCCGGAGCAGGGTCCGGTGCGCCTCCTGCATTCCGCCGATCCAGCCGCCGGTGGGAAAGTCGAGCAGGGGAAGCCTGCCGGCCTGGACCACGTCGCCTGCCACCAGAACATTCGATTGCGGAAAGTGGACGTAGATATCCCCGTCGGTATGGGCGATCGGCATCAGCCCGTATTCCACGGGCTCGCCGCTGAATGTCGTCTTGCCGGTGGTGTAAAAGGTTTCGGTGGGCAAGGCCTTCTTGGCACGCGGCGGGAAAACCTTCTCCTCCCAATCGTGGATAATCTCCTGAGTCATCCAAAGTTTCGTGTTCACGTGGGCGGTGATCTTGGCGCCGGCATCGGCCATCGCCGCGTTCGCTCCGGTGGATTCGAGGTGCCAGTGCGTGTTGAACACCGTCTTGACGCTGCCGGCAAGCTTGAGTACGGCTTGCGCGTGTGGGGCGTCGCCGCAATCCACCAACAGAGTTCCGCTGTCACCCGCGAGAGAGACAATATTGTTCCCTGCGCCGGTGATTAGGGTCAGCCTCTCAGTGAGCTTGGTTGTTGACGGTGCAGACTCGGCGAAAGCGCCGCGAGAGAGAGTCAGTGCGGCTACCGTGCGCAAGAATTCCCGTCGTTGCGGGTTCATGAGGTTAATTATAGCTTTCAGCTCGTGGAAATCCTTCCTGGCGCGTTTCCGCCGGCTAGGCTGAGCGCTGATCGCTGACTGCTGAAAGCTTGTCCTCGAGCGCTTTGACACCCGGCAGTTCGATGCCCGCTAGAAACTCGAGCGATGCGCCGCCGCCGGTAGAGACGTGGGTGATCTTGTCCGACACGCCGGCGGCCTTTACCGCCTTTTCGGAGTCTCCGCCGCCGACTACCGAGGTCGCGCCGGAAGCGGCTACGGCCTTCGCTACAGCTACTGTCCCTTGGTCGAAGGGCGGTTTTTCAAAGATGCCCATGGGGCCATTCCAGATCACGGTTTTGGCGCCCGCAAGCACCTGGGCGTAGCGGTCAATCGTTTTCGGCCCGATGTCCACGGCGATCTTCCCGTCGGGTATCGTCTCGACAGCTTCATGCGCAGCGCCGGGTTGGATCTCGGAAACCACGACATGATCCACCGGCAGCGCCAGCTTGCCGCCCAGTTCGGCGAGCAGTTTTCCGGCGAGTTCGATCTTGTCTTCTTCCACCAGCGACTTACCCGTGGGATGCTGCTGAGCCCTGAGAAATGTATAGGCCATGGCGCCGCCGATCAACAGCTTGTCCACGATCTTTCCCAGGTTTTCGATGACTTCGATTTTGTCGGAGACTTTGGCGCCCCCCAGAATGGCCACCGAAGGCCGTTCGGGATTCCTGGTCACCATCCCGAGGTACTTCAGCTCCTGATCCATCAACAGGCCGGCTGCCGCTTGCGGCACGAAGCGGACGATCCCCTCGGTGGACGCATGCGCGCGGTGCGCCGACCCGAAGGCATCGTTTACATAGACATCGCACAAGGCCGCCAGCTTGCGAGCGAAATCCGGATCGTTCTTCTCTTCTTCCGGGTGAAAGCGCAGATTTTCGAGCAACAATATGCTGCCTGGCTGGGGCTTCATCGCCTCCACCGCGGGACCGACACAATCGGGCGCCATGCGGACCGGCTGGCCCAACAGTTCTTCCAGACGCTTGGCCGCCGGTTGCAGGCTCATTTCGGGATTGGGTTTGCCCTTCGGACGTCCCAGATGCGAGGCCAGCACCAGCCCCGCTCCGTTTTCGAGCGCCAGACGAATTGTGGGAAGCGAGGCTTTGATGCGTTTGTCGCTCGTGATCTGCATCTGCCCCTGGCTGTTCTTCTCCAGGGGCACGTTGAAATCGACACGGATGAAGACGCGCTTGCCTTTCAGGTCAAGATCGCGGATCGATTTATGGGGCATGTCACCGTCAAAGGTAACATGCCTCATCCTTGCGGGACAGCGACGAAAATCGACTGGCCGCCGCGATTGATCAGCAGCAGCGGAGGGCGGCCCGCGGAGCCCTGAAGGGCTTTTCGCAAGTCGTCGGGTGATCGGACGTCCTGCCGGTTCACCTGCTGGATCACGTCGCCGGTTTGCACACCGGCTTGGGCAGCGGGGCCGGAAGGATCCACCTGGTCTACCACCACGCCGCGCGTGCCCGGACGCAGCCCAAGTTGCTGAGCGAGATCCGGAGTGAGCGGCGCGACGCTGATCCCCAGCCTCGCCGCGTTGGAAGCCCCTTCGGCGCCCTGTTGCTCGCGGGCACGCGCTGTCTCCGCAGTCAGTTCGCCCAAGTGCACACGCACATCCTGCTGACTCCCGTTGCGCAATACGGTGAGCGTGACATCCATTCCCGGCGCGGTTCCGGCCACCATGTTCCGCAGAACGTTGCTGTCGTTCACGTCCTTGCCGTTGAGTTTGAGAATGACATCTCCCGCTTTCAAGCCGGCTTTATCCGACGGGCCGCCCGGCGTTACGGAATTGACGATGATTCCACGCACTTCTTTCAATCCCATACCGGCGGCCAGGTCGCTCGTCACGGGCTGAATGCCGATTCCCAGCATCCCGCGCTGCACGGAGCCTTTGCCCACCAGTTGCGTCATCACCGATTTAGCCATATTCGATGGGATCGCGAAGCCGATTCCGATGTTTCCGCCGTTAGGCGAGAGGATCTGCGAATTAATTCCAATGAGTTCGCCGCGCGTGTTCACCAGCGCGCCGCCGGAATTGCCCTGGTTAATGGGGGCGTCGGTCTGGAGAAAATCCTGGAAACTGCCGTCGCTGAGTCCGGTCGCGCGGCCCTTGGCGCTGATGATGCCCGCGGTCACCGTCTGACCGATTCCTAGAGGGTTGCCGACCGCCAGGCACACATCGCCCACACGCACCTGATCGGAATCGCCGAGCTGCAATACCGGGAGATTTGTGGCGCTGATCTTCAAGACCGCGAGATCGCTCGGGGAATCTGAGCCGACCAGCTTCGCGGAATACGTGCGGCGATTGCTCAGATCCACCTTGATCTCTTCGGCGCCATCCACGACGTGATGGTTGGTGAGAATGTGGCCATCGGGCCGGACGATGACTCCCGAACCAAGCGCCTGCTGCATCTGGGTTCCGCCGCGTTCGGGGAATCCGCCTCCGAAAAACCGGCGGAAGAACGGGTCATCGAAGAAGGGAAACTGCTGCGGAGCGCGAACGCGTTTCGAGGAATGAATAGTGACTACCGCCGGCGCCACGCGATCGACTACGTCCGCGTAGGACAGCAGCGCGCCACTCGATTTGACGGATCCCGAAGGCACTTCCCGCGGCGTCGAACTTGCGGTGGTAGAGCCTGGCCGATACTGGCAGCCGGCCAGAAAGAAACAGCACACAACGGCGGCACAACAGCGTTTCATACCTATTCCATAGCACGCCAGTAACCCCGCCGGGCTGCGATTGTGCGAGGGGGTACGGGAGCCGGCTTCCGTTAATTAACTAATGTGCTGCTTCGCTTGTGCGAGGCTGACCTGCCGTAGGAGCAGGAATTCGGAAACATTCTCCGAGGTCACCATTCCGAGCAGCCGATCGTTGGAATCCATCACGAGGGCGCAGGCGCCCGGAGCGGAAACCTGCGGAAGCACTTCCGTGAGCGGAGTCTCCGGCGAAAGACGCACGAACTCGCGGTCCATCGCTCCGGCCACGTAACCTTCCGGACCGTCAGTCAGCATGGCGCGAACGAGGCGCGAGCGGCTCAACAGTCCGATCACTGTCTCCCCGTGCATCACCGGGAAATCGTGCTGCGAGGTGGCCAGCAGAAGATTTCCGGCGTCGCGAATGGTATCGCCGTGCTGGAGCGTGCGGAAGTCGGTGATCATGGCGGCGCGCACGGTATAGCCGGTGCTCAAGATGCGGCCTCGGGCGGCGCTGCCTTCCTGCGCGGCTCCCAGGTACACGAACAGCGCCACGAACATCAGCATGAAATTGCCCCACAGCAATCCGGCGAGTCCCATCAGAATCGCGAGTCCCTGTCCGGCGCCGGCGGCGATGCGCGTGGCCTCCTCTTCCGTTCGCCGCAAGGCCAGTAGAGAGCGAAGAATCCGGCCGCCATCCATCGGGTAGGCGGGCAGCAGATTGAACAGGCACAGCACCAGGTTGCCCAGCGCAATTCGCTCAGCGAGGTTGGCGTCGGTCGGCTCCCGAAGTTGCTCCAGCGCGAGAAAACCTTGCTGGCCCGCGCTCCATGCCAGCAACCCGACACCGAGGATCAGATTCACCATCGGTCCCGCCAAGGCAACCCACAATTCTTCCCTGGCTTTGGGCGCGCGTTCCGGACGCGAGACACCGCCGATGGGAAACATCACAATTTCGATGGTCTTGATTCCGTACCGCCGGGCCACCAGCGTATGTCCCAGCTCATGGAGCAGCACGGAAGCAAACAGCGCGAGCACATACAGCGCCGTGGAGGCGCCGGATTGCCGCTGGCCGACCCCGATAAAGACAAGGAACACCAGCAGCAGCACGAACGTGAAGTGCAGGCGAACCGGAACGCCGAAGATACGCACAGTTCCGATACTGCCCGGAAAGGCCTTCGGTTTCTCTTCAGAGGCCACTGCCCCTATTTTGACCTATGCGCGCACCACGTAGCGCAGCCGGCGAGCGCGATCAGGGTAAGCGCTATTCCTGCCAGCTTCTTTCGGTGCTGGTACAGTTTGCGATATTTCCAGAGCAGCCGCCGGTATTTCCACGCGAGTTGCGCTTTTCGTACGGTCGTCATGCGGTCGGATTCCAGATAAACTTGCCCGCGCGGTTTACATAACCCCACGAGGAGCCGAGTTCCACGGGCGCCAGATCGATCGAGAAGGGACGCGCGTCGTCAAATTGAGGGTTAATCACCATCTGTCCTGTCTTATCGATGTAGCCCCAGCGGCCACCCATACGGACGGGCGCGCGGCCGCTGGAGAAATCGCTGGCCAGATCGAACTGCGGACTCACGATCATTTTGCCGCTCTTATCGACGAAGCCGACACGGCCACCCACGCCCACCAGCGCCAGTCCATCAGAGAATACACGGGCGCGATCGAACTGAGGATTGATCACAAACTTTCCGTTGCGGTCGATGTATCCCCATTTGCCGGCCAGGCGGGCCGCAGCGCGGTCCTCGAAAAAGCTGCTGGCTTCATCGAACTGCGGATTGATCACCATTTTGCCCTGCCGATCGATATATCCGTAACGGCCTCCCATACCAACCAGCGAGAGCCCGTCGGAAAACGGCAATGCGTACTCAAACTGCGGGGGAATCACCATCTTCCCGGTTTTATCGATAAAGCCGGCACGCGTCCCCGGCCCGTGGCTGACCGCGGCCAAGCCTTCGGAGAACTGCAGCGGGACCGGGGCGGGGCTTTGATACTCGGGACGAATCACCATCTTGCCAGACTTATCAATGAATCCCCACTGCTCGCCCACACGCACGGCGGCAAGCCCCTCGGAAAAGGGCACTCCACTCTCGAATTGCGGGTTGATGGTGATTTTTCCGCTCTTGTCGATATAGCCGGCGCGGCCGCCGATCTCTACCACCGCAAAACCTTCCGAAAAAGCCGAGGCATCGTCAAATTGCGGCGCGATCTTCACGTGACCGCTGCCATCTACGTAGCCGGCGCGGCCGTTTTGCCTGATCAGATAGAGGCCACCAAGCTGCTGTCCGGGCCGGACCGGTTCCCGCCGGCTGCAGCCTGCGGCCAAACACAATAATACGAGCCACAGCCTTCCTCGCATGTGTCATCCGCCTCCCTGGTTTGAGAGGCACACGGCACTCCATCGTGAGGAACCGCACTCAGACGGAGCGGTCGGAGCGTTGGAGAGCGGATTTCAGGTCGGTCCCCGGCGCAAAGCGCGGGACACGTTTAGGAGCGATATCGATCGCCTTTCCGCTCTTCGGATTACGGACCCTGCGTGCCTTGCGGTGCAGTACTCCGAAAGTCCCGAAACCGGAAATGGTGACGCGATCCCCCCGCATGAGTCCCGCCTGAATCCCTTCGAGGCATGCATTCAACGCGCGGGCCGCCTGCGCCCTGGTCAACCGCGCGTCCGAGGCCATCTTGCCGATCAGATCTTTTCTATTCACGAGGCACCAATGCCCGCGATAGATATCAAGATCGCGCGCCGAAGTCAATGGCAGGGATCCGGAAATCCGGATCCCACTCTAGACTAGGAAAAGGTCCGCGCTCAAGGTCTCAAAACGTGTACTTCAGCCCGAGTTGCAGCTGGCGCATCGGGATGCCTGCAGCCAAGGTGCTGATGGTGCCGAAGCCCTGGTGGGGATAGGTAGCCGGCTGGCCGGGACTTACCGCACCCGCCAGAATGTTGGCGTTAGGCGCCCCCCAGTTCGGATGGTTCAGGAGATTGAATGCTTCGGCGCGGAACTGGAACTGGTGGTTCTCTTTCACGCGGAAATTTTTGTGGACTTCGCCGTTGATGGCGAAAATTCCCGGGGAGGTTGCTGTGTCTCGTCCCACATTGCCGAACTGTCCCAACGGCGCTTCTACGAAGGCGGCCCGGTTGTACCATCCGTTAGGATTCGGGTTCGAAATGCTGGAATTAGTCCCCGTTGAATTCGGCCGATCGTACCCGCTTTGCGTGACGGAGTTGTCTACTCCACCTATGGTGATATTCTGCGGTAACCCGCCCTGCAACGTAAAAATCCCTCCGACCTGCCAGCCGCCAATGACGGCGTTCGCCACCGAATTGTTGATGTTCAGCGCCTTGCCCTTGCCAACAGGAAGTTCATACAGGGGTGAGACTACAAGGCGATTGCGGGTATCGAACGAGGAGAAGCCGCGCTCGCAACGGATGCAATAACTGTTCTGCGGAAACAGCGTGTCGTAACCCTGGATGCGAATGTTGCTGGTGTCATCTATCGAGACGGCATGAGTGTAGGCTGTAGTCAGACTGAATCCCGCGCTAAAACGCTTACTGACCCTTACCGCGAGCGAGTTGTATTCGCCGTTGCCCATATCTTCGACTGACTGAATGAAATTGAAGGCGGGGAACGGAAG
>PSRJ01000123.1 GCA_003175985.1 Terriglobia bacterium | reverse complement strand
TCAACGTCAAAACCGGGCTTTTCCCCGCAGTCGAGACCGGGGAAACTGCGGTCATTTTATTCCGGGGCCAACACATTCCTGCAAGTGATTTCGACTTGCCCTCCTGAAGACCGGATTTTTCGAGGTCTACGGCTCTGAGCGGCGCCACTCCAAATCGAGGCTACAGAGTGCGCCGACAACGGACGCAGTCCGCGGGTTCTTTCATCTACGCCGGCCGTCAAGGTCTCGTCCACCTCGACTCGTCCCTTCAACCGTCCCGTCCCGGCGGGAGAGCGAGTGCATAGGAAGGCAGTCCGTCGATTTGAGCACCGGAGAGACGAGCCAGTTAATTCAGATCAAGACGGGCCAATAGGCTCGGCGCGTGCCAAATGCATTGGCGCCCCGCCTAAGCCTTGCCGAAAATCACGGTGAAAACGAGGAGCACGCCGAAGCAAATGGCGTGACTCAACTCGCCCCATCCCAGCGAACGGACCGCGAGCGGTTTCCAGTCGCGGACGAACCATGCGAATCCGCGGTATAGAACCGGTAGGAACGCCAGTGCCAGGTATCCGCTGAAGATTCCCAGGCTGTACGCGAGCGCCAGAATCAGGATCAGGGCAAGTTGCGCGGCTAGGAATTCCCTGCCCACGGATAACTTTTCGCAGCGGCTTATCGGGCGTGCGGCGTGAATCCGGAGCTGTACGAAATGGATTTGGTTCGCGGCAAAGAGGAGGTTTGCTGCCCAAAGCGCCCACGCGATCTGGCTCCAGTTCCCGGTGGAAGCGTAATACGCAGCCGGCGCGGCGAGCGTTAGGCTTGCCGCGCCGATCATCTGCGCGGCAACGCGGGCCTTTCGCCACCGCTTTTTCATCAAAGCTTGCGCCCCGAACGCAAATGCCGCGGCGATGCCGATCCACCAGAGATCCTGCTCTGTTCCTCCCCGGAACGTCCACATCAATGCCGCGCCTGCTACCAGCGCCAGTGCGAGCACGGTTCTGCGAACGAGTCGTAGCTCGGCCGGTTTCCGCGCGCGCATGGGTGTGGTCCCCAACCAGTTTTCTAAAGGTGTTCGCAGCCAGAACAGAGTCAGTACTGCGACAGTAAGCGGAAGTACAGGCAGGAACCGGCCCCCTGATCGTATCCCCGCGGCGGCGCCCGTTACGAGAGGCACCAATAGGATTCCCCAGGCGCCGTGCTCGCGCGGAACAATCAAGGAATGGCGTCGGCTCTCGCTCATGTCAGTCTCCGGCGGGAGCGCGGAGTCCTTCCGGGATCGGTACCGCCGTCGATTTCCCGCGGCGGCCCAGGAATACGAAGCTCACCAGCACCACAGCCCCGATCGCGAACATTGTGTCTCCGGGGACGCGCATCCAGCGCAGTTTCTGCATCAGCGGCGAGCCCAGGAACTCCGTGCTGCGGGCATACCAGTAACCCTGATCGACCGATGCCCAGGTTTGTGCTAGGCCCACCGGAAGCAGGCTGCCCACGCACATCATGAACAGACCGCCATTCATGCCCCAGAACGCGAATTTGAGCCAGTTCTCGCGCCACTCCAAGCTGGGACTCAGGGCGCGCAGGCAGACCAGCATCAGGCCGATGCCGAGCATGCCGTACACACCAAACAGGGCCGCGTGCCCATGAAGCGGAGTGGTATTCAAGCCCTGCATGAAATAAAGAGCGATGGGCGGGTTGATCATGAAACCGAACAAGCCCGCGCCCACCATGTTCCAGAAGGCCACGGCCACGAAGAAGTAAATGGGCCAGCGATAGCGTTGGGCCCAGATGGTCAGCTTGCCACGCCGCAGATCATCCATGGCCGAGTAAGCAACCATGGTAAGGGGCACTACCTCCAAAGCGCTAAAAACCGAACCGAAGGCTAAAGCCACGGTCGGCGTACCGGAGAAGTACAAGTGATGGCAGGTGCCGATGATGCCGCCCGCGAGGAAGATGGTGGCGGAAAGAAGCGCGGCTTTCGCTGCCATAACCGGGCGGATCAGGCCCAGGCGTGTAAAGAAGAACGCGATGACCGTGGTGGCAAACACCTCGAAAAACCCTTCTACCCAGAGATGGACTACCCACCAGCGCCAGTACTCGACGATCGACAGATGTGTGTGCTGGCCCCAGGTGAGACCAGCGCCATAGAACAGGCCGATCGCCGCCGCCGACATCAGAAATAGCCAGAGTAGGGGCCCCTGCTCTCCGCCGCCGCCATTCTTGAGCGCGGGGCGAATGGCCCGCACCACAAGGAACAGCCAAATCAGCAGTCCGATGAACAGCAGAATCTGCCATGCGCGCCCGAGGTCCACATATTCATAACCCTGGTGACCCCAAAGGAAAGAGTTCGCATCCGAGAGTTTGTTCTGGATGCTCATCCATTCGCCGGCCATCGAGCCAGCCACGATGACCAGCAGCGCGCCGAACAGCACGTGCACCCCGAGGCTCTGATACTTGGGTTCATGCCCGCTCACCAGCGGGCCGATGAAGAGCCCGGCCGCCAGCCAAGCGGTGGCAATCCAGAAAATCCCCACCTGCACATGCCATGTGCGGGTCACGCTGTAGGGAAGAATGTTCGAGAGCTTGATGCCATAGAAACCGTCGCCTTCCACGCCATAGTGCGCGGTCACGACTCCCATCAGGATCTGCACCAGGATCAGCGCCGAGACTACCCAGAAATACTTCAGCGTCGCGCGTTGCGAAGGTGTCGCCGACCAGGCTCCCAGCGGATCCATGGCGGGAACAGCTTGCCGCTCTTCCGTACTCTTTTGGGAGGCATACCACCAGACCATCGCACAGATTCCGGCGAGCAGCATGATGATACTGACGCCCGTCCACAGGACAGCTTCTCCAGTCGGGCGGTTGCCGATGAGGGGCTCATGGGGCCAGTTGTTGGTGTAGGAGATATGGTCATCCGGCCGGTGCGCCGCGGCTGACCACGCCGTCCAGAAGATAAACCCGGCAAGCTCACGCATGCGCTCGGGGCTGCCCACGCTGCCCGCGGGAATCGCGTAGGCGACCTGGCCGTTCATGAAGACATTCGAAAAATGTTGCAGGCACGATTCGAAGGCGCGCGCCCGCACAGGTTGGATGGTGATGGCGCCCGTGCTGGCGTTGTAAGTATTGCTCCGGTACATCTCTTCCAACCGGCCGCGCAGCTTCGCCTGATCTTCGGCCGCCAGTTGGTCGTAGCCTCTGGCGTAATCGGCCCTGGACCAGTCGTTGAGCACGAAGGCGGCTTCGCGATGCAGCCAGTCCGCGGTCCAATCCGGAGCCACGTAGCTGCCGTGCCCCCAGATCGACCCGACCTCCATGCCGCCTAGGGCCTGCCACACGTTCTGCCCGCGCCCGATATCGCCATCCGCAATGACCACTCGGCCTTCGGTGTCCACCACGCTTGCCGGAATCGGTGGCATTTCCTGATAAATGCGCGTGCCGATCCAGCCAAGCACCGCAAACGAGCAGACAAACACAACCGCGAAACTCAACCACAGCTTTTTCATCGAATTCGTCCTTTTCTTGGCGCGATTAACTTTCACAGCCCAGGATAGGCTTGGAACTGTAGTGCGGCCAGTGACTTCAGTCACGAGAAAGCACTATTTAGACTAATAATATCCGATTATTTCGTTGGAACTCAAACGATCATTTCTGAGGCATTGGCGACACCCTCATTTGAGGGTGGCTTGGGATCGTCGAGCGGCAGTGACCCCGGTCACCGGTCTATAGTAGCCACATGGAAGCTGCTCGTACCGCGTTGCTACAGCGCATCCCCATTTTCGCGGGCTTACCCGCCGACGTCATTGAAGCCATCGCACAGCGAGCGACGCCCCGGACCATCGCGCCGGGGGAGGTGCTCTTCCGCGAAGGCGATCCCTGCGACGGCGCTTTTCTGCTAGTGGAAGGCTCAATGAAGATTTTCAAGACGTCATCGACAGGCCGGCAGCTAACGCTGGCGCTGGAACGGGCGCCGACGACTGTGGCCGAGGTCCCTTTGTTTGACGGAGGACCCTACCCGGCCTCGGTGGAGGCGATGGAACCGTCCGTCGTTCTCTTTATCCACAAACGCGATTTTCGGGCCATCTGCCTGCAGCATCCCGAGGTCCCTCTACAAGCGCTCACCATGCTTGGCCGGCGGCTGCGCACGCTAGTGGCGGTCATCGAAAGCGTGACCTTTGGCAGCGTGCGGCAGCGCCTGGCCCGCATGCTCTGTGAACTGGCGGATCGCGCCAGCGGCTCGGCTTTTCCGATGCCGGGGACGCACCAGGACATCGCCCTGCACCTCGGGACGGTCCGCGAAGTCGTCTCGCGCAACCTCAATCGGTTCCAGGCCGAGGGCCTGATCCGCGTCAGCAATCGGGAGATGACTGTCGCCGACCGGGAAGGGCTTCAGCGCGAGGCTGAAGCCGAACTCTGACCGGTCGTGACTTGGATCACTGCAAGCGTGGCCGTCCCGATTCATAGTGGGTGCTGAGAGGAAGCCATGAACGCATCTTCACAGACTACGGTACGGGAAATTGTGCAGGAATTCCCGCAAGCCGTCCGATTGTTCGAGTCCGCTGGAATCGACTATTGCTGCGGTGGAAAGCGGACGCTCGCAGAAGCCTGCCAGCGAGGGGGCATCGCCGTCGAAACGGTGCTCGATCTTCTACAACAGCCCACGGAAACGGGCGAGGCCAGGACCGATCGCTGGACATCCGCCGAATTGCCGGAACTGGTCGATTACATTGTCCAAACGCATCACGCATTCGTACGCCGGGAGTCGCCAAGGCTGACGGAGCTGCTGACTAAGGTACAAGCCAAGCATGGGACGAACCATCCGGAGTTATCGGAAATCGCGGCGCTGTTTGCGGCGTTGACGCGCGAGCTGAGTCTCCACATGCGCAAAGAGGAGCAGGCCCTTTTTCCGCTGCTCAAGGACAGGAGCGGGGCGGGCTCGCACTGGGTGGAGTTCCCGATCCGCCAGATGATGGCCGAGCACGAGGACGCGGGCGACGCCCTGGCCGGCATCCGATCGCTGAGCGGCGGCTTTGAAATTCCCGCGGATGCGTGCCTCAGTTTCGCCGCGCTGTACCAGGGCCTGGAAGAGTTCGAGCGGGATCTTCACCGGCACATTCATTTGGAAAACAACATTCTGTTTCCGCGGGCGCTGGAGGCGTAAGTGCCATATGCTTGCCGCAACTCTAAGTACGGCACTTCGGAAGTTCGCTAACGTATTCCGGCCAACCGTTCCGCTAGAGGCCGCTGTCAGGGGCCAGGAGACATACTATCACGCCTATTATTGGACCGCACTCGATCCCCGCAAAAGAGTGGTTCTGGTCCC
>PSRJ01000121.1 GCA_003175985.1 Terriglobia bacterium | reverse complement strand
ACGTATGACAGCCTGAACCGGCTGCTGACAGCGCAGGCGACGAATGGGTCGTACGTCTATGACGGATTCGGCAACCTGACGAACAAGAACGTGACGGTGGGCTCGGCGCCGATGCTCAACCAGCCGCACGATCCGGCAACGAACCGTCCGAGCGGGCAGAACCGGGACGCGAATGGAAACGCGCCGGACGGGGACTTCGATGTGGAGAACCGAGTGATTTACAGCAACGGGACGAACTTCACCTGGGACCCGTACGGCAAGAAGGTGGCGGAGGCGCCGTATTACAACGGACAGGATCCGGCGTACGGAGTGATACTGCATTTCTACGGGATCACGGGGCAGCGGCTTTCGACGACGCAGTTGAACTGGCGGGAGCATGTGGGGATGTGGCTGACAGCGCCGGTGGTGGACAACTTATATTTTGGAGGGAAGCTGATCCGGACGGGCGGCAAGACGGTGCCGGTGGACCGGTTGGGGATGACGGCGGCGGACGCGGGGAATCCGGGTAGTTGGAATCTGTATGGGTATGTGGGTGGGGATCCGGTGAATTTTACGGACCCTACCGGCCTCTTGGCGATGTGTGGTGAGGGCTGGATCTCCGACGCTTCGCTGAGCGGCCCCTGCGAGGGAGATGTCTACTCCATCCTCGGGCTGATTTCGTCGCCAGGCCGCTCCACGAGCGCGTCGGACCGCCGCGCAAACACGATTGAGGAATGTCTGAGTGTCGGGGGATCGAATCTTATGCCGGCGTACTGCGCCGCTTTCTTAGCTGCAGCGGCCTATGCCGCCACGCCCCGCGACTCCCCTAGCGACTGTGACAAAGAACTGGCAGATAGGATTGATACTTATCTATCTGGGACGCCTCTGCGTGGTCTAGGGTATGTCTTTGTGGGATGGGGGCGCGACTTCAATGTTGACCCGCGCCTCATCGTAGCAATTGCAGGTGCTGAAACGAGCTTCGGTGCGAATATTACTTGGGGCAGTAACAACGCCTGGAATTGGGGGTGGAACCGCGGGAATCAATCGAACTCTCCATTCATTAGTTTCGCTTATGGGATTGAGCAAGTTACCTCCGGAATCAGACGGCTTTACTTGAATGCCAATCGAACAAACACACAGGACCTTTATATAGGTTTTCCAGACCTTGTTCCCAACGATCCCGGATCGTATTGTCACGGACCCGACTGCTCTAAGAACGGGATAGGGAACCTAAATAGGATTCTTACTGATCTGGGTGGTGACACTAACAACCTCAATTTCCATTGTCCTTAAGGTGTAATATGAAGTTTCATGAAGCTGTGGCAGTGTGTGTGGTGTATACGATTTTTTCGCCCGCTCTTCGGGGAGATGCATGGATTCGTTTTACAAGCAGCCAGGATCGATTCAGTGTGAGCTATCCATCAAGCTGGATGGGAGCGAATTCAGGTCGCGAGGAACTGGAGATATTCAACTTTACAGCCACTCGCCACGTCCAGGGTGTAATTCTGCCGCCTGAAGGCGCAAGAATTACAGTTGGGAAGCAACCGGTGGGGGTCCGGACCATTGAACAGTGGATTCGAAAGGATCTGGTAAACTCCCAAACAAGCCTCATGCGCGAGTTGAAGTCGAATGGAAAATCTGGGGGGTGCAGGAGATTGACCGAGGTTCAATGGCACTGGGAGATCGGCCCGCAGGAATACTTCCAGGAGACAGCATACTACTGCGCCAGCACAAGTGGCTTATATCGCGTTCAGCTCACATATTGGGCCGAAAACCCTCACGGCCAAGAGCTTCAGTCGATCGCACTTCGTGTTGCGAGCAGCCTAAGCACGTGGTAAGGGAACCTCGGAGGAACCTCGGGACGGAACCTCGGAAGGACGGAACCTCGGAAGGACGGAACCTCGGGAAGGACGGAACCTCGCGGAACCTCGGGAAGAACGGAAGGTTTTGAAGCAGGGAGGGTTCTGCAAAAATGGGATTTTTCCAGGATCTCCGGCTAATCGATTTCGTCAGGTCCGGCGGGCTTGCACGGCTGGAGAACCCAGGGAACCCAGGGACAGACACCAGGTTCTCCTGGCGATTCCCCTGAAAACGATCACAGTTCTCATCTGATCGCGATCACAATTCACCTCGCGCGATCAGCGAAGCGGCGCTGGCCTCCTCGGAGCCGCGCGGAACCTCGGAACAGACGGAGGGTTCGGTGGGGAGGAGAGAAGGAGACCACGCTGAACAGGCAGGGGGGCCCGCGTCGTACTGCCGGCAGAGCGCCAACTGTCCGCGTCCGGGCGGCTAGATCGCGCCGGTATGCGCTCGGCCACTTCCTTCCCGCGCTCCCCAATCTCACCCGCCGAGAACCCCGGGGGAACCCGGAACGAAGCGACGCTGCCTCCTCGGAACCGCGGGGGGCCTCGGAGCAGACAGTCACGCCATGGGCCGGTTGAGCGGAATGAACGAAAATGGGGCAGGGGTCGTATCCGGGGTGAGGTTCAACTATGCCGGGTTGATGACCTCGACGGCATTCGATACGTTCACCGACACGCGGACGTAGGACACGGCGAGTCGCCCGGCCTCGCAACGCCTTCCAACCGCCCCGCATCCAACAAAATAGAGGCAATCGGAATCATATGAATACGTTGTGGAAATCGCATTTGCGACTGGCCACCCTGCTCGCCGGCTCCAGCGTTTTGGCGATGGCCCAGCCAACAATCTCTGCCCGGCCCGGTGTACTGAACTATACGGAAGGCAGCGTCAGCCTGAACGGCCTGCCCCTGCGAGCGAAGGCAATCGGTTCCACGGAAATCGCTCCCGGAGAAGTGCTCCAAACGGCCTCGGGAAAGGCCGAAGTTCTCTTGACGCCGGGCGCCTTTGTGCGGCTCGACGATCACAGCGAGCTGCGAATGATTTCCCCATCCCTGACGAACACTCAGGTCGCTTTGCAGAAGGGCCGGGCCCTCGTAGAAGTCGATCAGCTCGAAAAAGAGAACCATCTCGAGATCACTGTCAACGACACGCATGCAGTGCTGGTCAAGAAGGGCATCTATAGCTTTGATGCTGATCAGCCCTCAGTAGCCGTCTACGATGGGAGAGCCCTCGTCCGTGAAGGTGACCGCGAAGTGGAACTCGGCAAGGGGAAGGAACTTCCACTATCCGCGGGGCTCGGGGCGCAACCGCGAAAGTTTGACCGAAAGCAGACTGGCGACCTCTACGCGTGGAGCAAGCTTCGTTCGCAATACATGGCCGAGGCTACCGCGTCCTCCGCCCGGACAATCGTCGTGAACAATCCCGGTTGGTATTACGGAACCGGATGGTATTGGAACCCCTTTTTCGATAGCTGGGCCTTCGTGCCCGGCAGCGGCTATTTCTATAACCCGTTTGGCTATGGATTCTACTCGCCATCGTACGTCTACTATTACCCGGTCTACGGTTATCGCGGGGGCGGCTTCGGCGGTTACCATGGCGGCGGCTACCGTGGGTCTCGCGGTGGCGGGTTCCAGCCTGCCCCTCGGCCGGTTGCGCCGGCGCCGGCTCCCGCCGGTGGCTCCGGCGTTCATTTCGGCGGTACGGGCCGCCGCTAAATTCAGGCGCCGCGCACAGCGCCGCTGGCAGGCATCAGGCGGCTGCGGATCTGGTTCATCACGTCCGAGGCCAGGAACGGCTTCCGCAGAACCGGGAAATTGTGCTCCTCGCAGAGCGCCTCTTCCTCGGGAGGCAGAATCGTCCCCGTCATTACGATGACGAGCATCTGCGGCACAGTCTGCAGAAACTCGACTCCCAGTTCAACGCCGTTGCCATCCGGCAACATGTAGTCCAACAGAGCTGCATTCGGTTTGTTCTGGGCTACCAGGCGTTTGGCTTCGGTGGCCGATTCGGCCGTAAGCAGCCGCCAGCCCGCATCGGCCATTAGCCGTTCCAGAAAATGTAGAAGGTCGCGATTATCGTCCACCAGCAGAACCGTCGGATTTGCCGGAGCGGCCGCCGCATCCTGCTCTACGGCGCGAATGTTCAACTTCTGCTTGTCTTCCGACACATCCACCCGAACCCGCGCGCCGGCGCTCACCTGGTTGGTGGCTACCAGAGTTGCGAGCGGCTGCGTCAGATGCCGATGGATGGTGCGGTTCAATTCGCGCGCGCCATATTCGGGGCTGGTTCCCTTTTCCAGGAGAAACTGGCGAGATTCGAAAGGCACCTCCAGCATGAAGGAACGGTTGCTGAGCCTCGTGTTCACATGATTCTGCAAATCGGCAATCTGCTTGTCCAAAATCGCGGAGAGCGATTCCGGCGTCAGCGGCTGGTACGTGATGATACAGTCGATGCGGTTCACGAATTCGGGTGAAAACCGCTTTCTGACCGCCACCAGCGCGATGTTTTGCAGCTTGCTCGTGAGATCGCTCCGGCTTCCGCCTTTCACCGATTGAAAGCCGAAATCCGGATTAATTTCCCGCATCATTTCGCGGGCTCCGAGATTGCTTGTGAGGAAAACCAGGCTCTTTTCAAAGTTGACCGTGGAGTTGTCGCCCAGACGCAGAATGCCCTTGTCGAGCACACCTAAAAGGAGCCGGGTCATGGAGGGAGCGGCCTTCTCGATTTCGTCGAATAACACGAGAGAAAGGCTGCATTTCTCACTGGTTACGGCGTTGAGTTTCTGCTGCGTCAGCATGGGCTGCGTTTCGCGATGGCCCAGATATCCCGGCGGGGCGCCAATTAACTTGGCTACCTCGTGCTCCATTTGAAATTCGCCGCAGTCCACTTTGAGGACATTCTTCTCGCTACCGTGAAGAATCTCGGCCAGCGCTTCCACGGTCTTGGTTTTTCCGGTACCCGTTGGGCCGAGCAGCAAGAAGACTCCGACGGGGCGCCCTTCCGGGGCCAGGCCCGCTTGAAACATCTGAATATAGGGCACAATCACGTGTGTCGCCGCCGGCTGCCCTACCACCTTTTGCGAAAGGACCGACGTCAGATCTTCGATCGTATCCGCCCCCTGCTTCCGCGTGCGGGCTTGCGTGCCCTTTGGCTTTTCCACCGCCCCCTCCGCCTTGATTATAGAAGCGGAACTGCTTCTGGCCCGGGTCCGCCGCCTCTCTTCAGGAAGGTTTGGTTCTTTCATGGTTTACTCTTCGTCCAATATTCACAACGATTTAACGGGCGTATCCCGCGGCACACGAAACAATTCGGACTCTCGTGAATGTTCGTAGCGCCACACCTCGTTAGCCACTTTTATCACACTCCGAGTCCCGGGGCGTGTACAAATTCTAACCTATAGTACGAAAAGGATGGGTGATCGATCCAGATTATCTGTGGCGGAAAGTAATTCTACCTTTGGTTAAATCGTAGGGAGAAAGTTCCAGAGTTACTTTATCCCCTGCGAGAACGCGAATCCGATTTCGCCGCAGGCGTCCTGCCAGGTGGGCCAGCACGACACGGTCGTGCTCCAGTTGGACGCTAAACAGTCCACTGGGAAATTTCTCTAATACAGTGCCGGTTACCTCGATGCTGTCCTCTTTGCTCATACTCCTCGTTGCTGCGGGCCGGCCGCGCAGCCGGCCCGCTGATCTTTAGGCCGCCGTGACGTTGGTCGCTTGCAGACCCTTGGGTCCCTTGGTTACCTCGAACTCCACGCGGGAGCCTTCATCCAGGGTTCGATAACCTTGCGACTGGATGGCCGAGAAGTGCACGAACACGTCTTCCCCGTTCTCCCTTTGTATAAAACCGTAGCCCTTGGCTGCGTTAAACCACTTCACTGTACCTTTTTCTTTCATCTGCCT
>PSRJ01000294.1 GCA_003175985.1 Terriglobia bacterium | reverse complement strand
AGCGCGTAGTTGTTCGCCAGCACCAGCATCAGCATGAAGAACACGAACAGGTTGAGATAGCCGAAGAACCGGTAGTAGCCGCCGTCGTGCGCCATGTATCCCACCGAATACATGTGAATCAGAAACCCGATACCAGTCACCACCAGGATCATCACCGCACTGAGCGGGTCGAGCAGGAATCCCCAATCGGCCTGAAACGTAGCCAATGCGCCGGTCGCTGTGTGGAACGGAAGCCCAGCCAGCCACGTGAACTGGACGACTTGCTGAACTCTCGCCGTTTTCTGTGAAAGCTGCCACACAGCGCCGCAAGAAAGAAGAAACGAAAGCAGCACCATCCCCGGACAGATGAGGCTCACCAGGAACTTCAGAGGCGAATGGTGGTGATGCTGCGTCTTCTGTGGATCCAACTTCCTGCCGAGCGCCAGCATCAGTGCCGCTCCTGCCAGCGGGAAGAGCGGGATCAGCCAGATGGAATCGAGAAAGTTCACGGAGTCACCATTTCAGGAGATCAATCTCATCGGCCAGGACCGTTTCTTTATTGCGGAACAGCGCGATCAAAATGCCCAGCCCCACGGCCGCTTCCGCCACCGCGTCGGTAATCACAAAAATGGCGAAAATCTGTCCGTTGACATCGCGCAAGGCCTGCGAGAACGCGATCAGGTTCAGGTTCACCGCGTTCAAAATCAGCTCAATCGACATGAGGATGATGACGATGTTGCGCCGCGTCAGCACGCCTACCGTACCGATCAGCAGCAGTGCCGCGCTCAGTGCCAGATAATGAACGGTGGTGATCGGATGCATGTTCAGATCCTCTTCTTGGCCATCACCACCGAGCCCACCACCGCCACCAGCAGCAGTACGGAAGCGATCTCAAAAGGCAGCAGGTATTCGGAGAAAAGGTGGTCGGCCAACACTTCGGTATTACCCAAGCCGCTAGCCGCCAGCGCTCCGGTGTCCGCGATGTGAAAGGCTGCCTTGCCGCGATACAGGAAGTAGCCGATTTGCGCTCCTACTGCGGCCGCCGCGACGAGCGCCAAAAGCCATTGACGGTTGAACTGCCGCTCGCGGGCCGCCAGGTCGAGATTCACCAGCATGATGACGAACAAAAACAGCACCATGATGCCGCCGACGTACAACACAATCTGCACCGCAAAGAGGAACTCGGCCTGCTGCAACAGATAAAGACCGGCTACCCCGAGCAGCGAAACGATCAGCGAAATGGCGCTGTGGACGGCGTTGCGCCGCGTAATCGTTAGCACGCCGCCCCCGAGGACCAGACCCGCAAAAACGTAGAAGAGAATGGTGTCGGTCAGCATTTGTACCGTGTGGGCTTCGGCCCTTCCTCCATCATTTTGCGGTCCCAGATCTGGCCTTCCCGTGTGTAGGTAGCCAGCTCGAAATCCTGCGTCAGCTCCAGCGCGTCCGAAGGGCAGGCCTCCTCGCACAATCCGCAGAACATGCAGCGGGACGTGTCGAAGAGAAATGTGTTCATGGTTTTCCGCTTCGTTTTTTCGTCGCGGATGCTGGTCATCACAATCAGGCTCTCCGGGCAGGCCAGGGCGCACAGGTTGCAGCCGATGCACAACGGTTCGCCCGTTTCCGGATTGAGGTTCAGCCGCGGCGCACCGCGATATCGCTCCGCCACTTTCGGCCGCTGCGCCGGATATTGCTCGGTGTAGATGTACTTGGGCTTTTGGTTCCGGAAAGTGACTCGCAGCCCCTCGAAGAGATCTACCAGGAATACTCGTTTCAAGAAAGCGCGTATCATCGGTCCACCTCGCCCAACACTATGTCCAGCGTGCCGATCACCGCCACCACGTCCGCTATCAGCGCGCCGCGAACCATGCGGTCCAGCGCCTGCAAATTCACGAATGAGGGCGGCCGTACGCGCACGCGATACGGCTGCGTCGAGCCGTCGCTTACGATGTAGTAACCCAATTCGCCCTTGGGCGCCTCAATCGAAACGTAGGCCTCTCCCATCGGCGGCTTGAGCACCTTGGGTACTTTCGCTATCGCCGGCCCATCCGGGATTCCTTCCACCGCCTGCCGGATAATGCGCACCGATTGGCGCATCTCTTCCATGCGCACCAGGTACCGGTCATAGGTATCGCCGTTCTGCCGCGTCGGAATCAGGAAGTCGTATTTTTCGTAGCCGCAGTAAGGCTGTGCCTTTCGCAGATCCCATCGCACGCCCGCGGCTCGCAGCACGGGCCCGGTGACACCGTATTGCTTGCACTCTTCTGCCGTCAAGATTCCGATATTTTGCAGCCGCTTCACCCAGATTCGATTGTTTGTGAGCAACTCTTCATATTCGGCGACTTTGGGCAGGAACATATCGCAAAACGCTTTCACTTCCTGCTCGAAGCCTTCATAAAGTTCGTATTGCAGCCCTCCGATGCGAAACGCATGCGTCGTCAGACGGGCGCCGCAATAGTTCTCGAAGATCTTGAGAATCTCTTCCCGCTCGCGGAAGCAATAAAAAACCGGCGTCAGGGCCCCGATATCCAGCGCATGCGTCCCCAGCCACAACAGATGGCTGGCAATACGGTTCAGCTCGGTCAGAATCACACGCACGGTCTGCGCCCGCGGCGGCGCTTCCACGTTGATCAGTTTCTCGACCGCAAGGCAGTAACCCAAGCTATTGGAAACGGCGGCCACATAGTCCATCCGGTCCACGTAGGGATTGAACTGGACATAAGTGCGGTTTTCGGCGATCTTTTCCACGCCGCGATGCAAATACCCGATCACGCAATCCGTGCCCAGGACCTTCTCGCCGTCAAGCTTGAGAATCACCCGGAGCACGCCATGCGTAGATGGATGCTGCGGGCCCATGTTGAGCACCAGTTCCGTGGAGTCTAGGAAAGTCGCGTCCGGCATACTCACTGCCCGCTTTCGATACCTACGTTCTCGTGTACCCAATGCTCGTCTTGTTGAAGAATCGGATAGTCCTTGCGCAGTGGGTAGCCTTGCCAGTCCTCCGGCATGAGAATCCGGCGCAGATCCGGGTGCCCGCTGAACTCGATCCCGAACATGTCGAACACCTCGCGCTCAAGCCAGTTCGCCGTCAAGTGCACACCCGCTGCGCTTTGTGGACGAAATCCCTCCGGTATGCTGGCCTTTACCCGTACCCGCTCGTTGCGCGAAAAACTGTAGAGGATGTAGACAAGTTCGAAGCGATCGGGCTTCTTGGGCCAATCTACGGCCGTGATATCGACGAGATAATCGAAGTCCCCCTCGGACTTGAGCCACTCCAATATTTCGACAATTGCCTCTGGCTGAGCGATCGCAAAATTCTGACCCAAGTAGCTGGATAGCTCGCTGATGCGATCGCCGAATCTGTCTTTCAATCTCGCGGCCAGTTCGGCCTGCCACGGAATCACCGCCATCGTTGCAGGGGGCTTAGGAGGTGCCGGTTTCGGGGGTAGGGGCTTTTCTTCGGCCATGGCATTCTCCTTGGGGAGAAGCTCTACACTAACATCAGGATAAAAAGGTGTCAAATTCTCCAATTAGCGGGCGGGTAACATTTTCACTGTAGTGTGTTGTCTTTGCGCGGACGCACGTCGAGAGATGGTAAGCCTAAATACAAGAAAACGCACTAAATAGTTTGGTTTTGGAATGGCCGCAAGATTGCCTTCATTGCAGCGTGGCCGCCGCCTCCAATTTCCGGATCGAAGGGAAATCGCGCGAAGAATTGCAACCTCGACGCGAGGTTTCGCTCGACGCGCTGCCATTTCCGGCTGCCCTCTTGGATCGAAACGGACTGATTTGTGCCACGAATGCTGCCTGGGATACCGCTCGCCGTGAAGAACAGTACAAATCTTCCAGTATTCAGGCGGGAATTCAGGATGTGTTGCAAGGGAAGCGGGAGCGGTTTTCCGAGACATGGGAAGATGGCAGGGGCGAGCGGCACGCCTTTACCGTCACAGGTCATCGCGGCGGAGCATTGGTCGTTCAGCACCCGCCGGAAGCTACGCCCTCCAGGTATTCCAGAAGAATGGAAATCATGGGACGGTTAGTAGGCGGGGTTGCCCATGATTTCGCCAACTTACTCACCCTGATTGGCGGCTACACCGACATCCTTCTCCATCGCTTGAACGAACGGGACCCTTCACGGTTTGAGGTAGACGAAATCCAAAAGGCTGCGAACCGCGGCGCTCAACTCACCGGGCAACTTCTTGGTTTCACGCGCGGCGAGTCGGCCAGCCCGCGCGTGCTTGATCTGAACGATATCGTGCAGGATACCGAGAAACTGCTTCGCCCGCTGATCGGCGAACATGTTCAACTCCGGACCGTCTTGAGCCCGTCGCTGTACAAGATCCTCGCCGATCCCTGTCAAATCGAGCAGGTCGTCATGAACATGCTGCTAAACGCGCGCGATGCGATGCCGCACGGCGGCCGCATCTTCATCGAAACTTCCAACCGGGAGGTGGATGCTGAGACCGCCCGCCTGCACGCGCTACAGCCCGGCTCATTTGTGATGCTTTCTATCACGGATACGGGCCACGGAATAGATGCCAAGGTGATGGACCGCATCTGGGAGCCTCTATTCACCACGAAAGAGAGGGGCAAAGGCACCGGTCTCGGACTGAGCACTGTAAAGAAGCTCATCCAGGAAAGCCACGGCGCGGTTTGGGTTCAAAGCACTCCGGGCCATGGAACGACATTCAGTTTTTGCCTGCCGCGCGCGGAACAGTCTCCGGACAAAGCCGGGTCGGTATTGAAACACCCGGCCGTTCAAGCCGGTCATGAAACTGTCCTCGTGGTCGAAGACGAAGAGAGTGTTCGCAAGCTCCTGACCGACGTTCTGCGCAGGCGCGGGTATCGGGTTTTGGAAGCAGGCGATGGAGCGGAAGCCCTGCACATTTACGAAGAACGACACCGGGAGATTCATCTGATCCTGACCGATATGGTTATGCCGAAGATGACAGGGCCGGAATTGGCCTCCCAAGTCGTTCGCATTCACCCGGGCGCCAGAATTCTCTTCATGTCGGGATACACCGACGACATATTGCGCCGCACTGGCGCTCTGGGTTCCGGCATGTCCCTTCTGCAAAAGCCTTTACGTCCGGAGACCTTGGCCGCCAAGGTCCGGGAAGCCCTCGATTCGGCATCCTGACCGTTCAACCCTCCATAAGCCCCAATTAACGTTGGAAGCTCAACAAATCAGGCCTGTTGTGGTCTAATGGCTAGTTTGCCGATGCCGCACCACTGGGCCCGTCAGGCTCATCGACGCTTTCGCGAGCTTCGCATGATCGCGAAGGGGCTCCTCTCCCGGGAACACCCGATCCTGGCGCACATTATTCCCATGCGCCGTTGCAATCTTTCGTGCGCGTATTGCAACGAGTATGACAATCACTCCAAACCGGTTCCCATCGAGACCATGTTTGAGCGGGTCGACCGCCTGGCACATTTGGGCACAACGATCATCACCATTAGCGGAGGGGAACCGCTGCTGCATCCGGACCTGGATCTGATCATCGGCCGCGCCCGCCGCCACGGAATGATCGCCGGCATGATCACCAACGGGTACCTGCTTACCGCGGAACGCATCCAGCGCTTGAACCGCGCTGGACTGGAGCATCTGCAGATCAGTATCGATAACATAATGCCGGATGAGGTATCGAAGAAGAGCCTGAAGGTGCTGGATAAGAAGCTCCAACTCCTCGCCGCGCACGCCGAATTTCACGTGAACATCAATTCGGTTGTCGGCGGAGGCATTCACAACCCGAAAGATGCGTTGGTGATCGGTAAACGCGCTGTCGAGCTTGGGTTCACCTCCACCGTCGGCATCATTCACGACGGCGAAGGACAACTTCAACCCCTGGGCGATGCCGAGCGCGAAGTGTACATGGCCATGCGCTCCATGGAGAAGAGCAGTTACGCGCAAATCAACGGGTTTCAGGACAACATCGCGCACGGGCTGGAAAACCGCTGGCGCTGCCGCGCGGGGGCGCGTTATCTTTACATCTGCGAAGAAGGGCTGGTGCATTACTGCTCGCAGCAGCGCGGCTATCCCGCCAAGCCGCTGGCCGAGTACACGGTCGACGACATCCGCCGCGAGTACCGCACCACCAAGGAGTGTGCTCCACGCTGCACCGTTGCCTGCGTTCACCAGGTCGGCTACATCGACAACTGGCGCGATCCGCAGGATCTCCGGCAATCGCAATTGCCCCAGGGACTGGTACAGTTTCCGTAACGGTTTTTCCCGTTCGGCGCTAAAATGGATTCCGGGGCAAGCCACACGCGGAGGATGCCATGTCACTGATGCAAGCCAGCAAGGCTGCCATCGCCTGGGATCCCAAAAAACGCCACTGGAGGGTTACCATCGCGGTGGGGGCTGAAGTCATCCGGCGCTCGCCGGAGAAGCCGATTCCCCAGGATGCGGCAGACGAGGTTTTGCGCACCGCAGCCGCCGAAACTGCCAGGGCGGAAGGCTACGAGCTCAGCCCCGCGGACGTCAGCATCGATCGTCCGGTGGCTTGAGAACTATGGAGGATAGCTTTCAAAATATAGATTTGCGGGTTGCGCCATCGCGATTCGAGAGTTGGGGGCATTTCACCCGCAGCGTTCCTGAATATTCGATCGGTCTGGAAGTCATCGACGACACTCCCGGGCATCGTGGACATTACGTCCATTTCGATCACCACGCCGGCGTGATCCGCGAGGCCACCATGAGCGCGGCCATGCAGGCCTATATTGCCGTGCGCCAGGGCCGCCTCATGCAGAAATGGCTTGCGCACCGCCGCCCGATTCCTGTCTACGTTTGGAATGCCGATCAGGACGTATGCCTGGCGGCCTTCATCCTGGAGTACCACGAGCTGTTGGAACGCTTTCACAGCGATCCTGTGCTGCGGTGGATCGTTCAGTTCAATAACAAAATCGATGTGTGCGGCGGCCTTTATCCCGTCGACTTGCCCGAATTGGAGCGCAACCACTTCACCTGGATTTTTGAGCCCTTCCGCCAGCAGCGTATGCAAGGCAAGAACCAGGGGGATGAAGCGCTGGTGAAAGACACGATTCGCCAGGTGTGCAGCCGCCTCAAAGCACTGCTGGAAGGCACGGCGGGGTTCGCACCCATTACCGCGAAGCCGGAGATCCTTTATACTTCGCCCAACGGCTTCGTCATAGCCGATGAAAAAGGCGATCCGCATTCGCGCCTGGTCCTCGCGGCCCTTGGCTACACCAACCTGATCAGCCTGATCTGCAAGCGCCAGAGCGGACGTTACACCTATAGCGTCATTCGCGGCTCCCCGTATGACGAAGACGTGTTCCAGGTCGACAAACTGGTCCAAGCCTTTCAAGCCGCAGAAGATCTGCCGGACGTCAAGATCTGGGGTGGTTCCAACCTGGCCGCCGGATCCGACAGCGAAATTGGCAGTAGTCTGCACTGGACCAGGCTGCGCGATATTGCCGAGCCGATTGTCCAGGCCGCCCTCCGCCCACGCATCCCGGTACTCACCATAGGTTGCGCCGGTCTTCATCCTTTGCTCGAGCGATGCGGCGCCGAAGTACACGCCGTGTATCGCTGCGCCGAAGCGCGCGAGGCTTTACAGTCCGGCTTGGCGATTCAGGCGATTCTGATGCCGCCTGCAGTGCCCGACGGCGGTCTGCAACAGCTCGTGGAAATAGTAAGAGAGCGCTCCGAATATGTGCCGGTAATCGTATGTCTTGGAGAAACCGACGGCGGCTGGAGCGACGTGCTGGAATCCGGCGCAGCCGATATTCTCATGGCGCCCTGTTCACAGGAACAGATTCAACAAATCCTGAATCACCTGCCGCTATACGGCCCTACCGAACTGGCTGCCGCCGTTACGGTTTGAGGATCGCTGCTGACGCGGCTCACGGGTTTCGCGTTGCCGGAAAGCTGCGGGCGGCTTCGATCACCGTGGGTCATCTTTAGCGCAGGGTTTCCAAGAACGCTGTGAGGTTGGCGGCGTCTGCTGCGGAATAGTTTTCCACCAGGGATTGGTGGCGCTGCCGGGCGGCAGTGGTCTTCGCGTCGCGCAGCCGGTTCGCGCTCCAGGAGGGCGCCTGGTCCAGCAGCTTGGGCCAGAGGAAGCGCTGCCTCAATGTTGCGGCGTCGTACTTCTTTCCGATTCCGGCCATGTCCCCCGAAGCGGAGTGGCACGATGCGCACTTCTCCGCGAAGTAGGATTTCCCTTGTGCGGTGTTTCCGGGACGCGCGTCTTTGGCTTCGGTAAGTTCTTTGTAGCGGCCTTGGGCGCGAGCGTAATGAATCCAGCGGACCAGCGCGGCGATCTGCTGGCCGCTCAGGTCGGAAAATTGCGGCATGGGAGACAGTTTCGCGGTTTGGGGAATGCCTGCACGCAGGAGAGGTCCGATCAGGTTCCCA
>PSRJ01000376.1 GCA_003175985.1 Terriglobia bacterium | reverse complement strand
GCCAGGAGGCACTGATCCGAGCGGTGGAGAAAACGCCGTTCGGGGAGCCAAGAGGCGGAGCGCACGGCGATCCTCGATGCAATGCCCAATACCGAGTATGCCGGTGGGGAGCTAGGCTGTGAATCAGGTCACTTGGAACCTTTTTCTTTTTAGGGCACGCTCAGTAGATGTAAGAAGCAGTGCCTGAAACCATGAGAAACAGCGCGGCGGCCAGCACCACGGCAGTGCCGCATACGATGCCAGTGCCCTTCGCAGCCATTACCCAGCCGATGCGATAGGGCAAGGGCGGCACCGAGCCGCCGGCCGGTTTCTCCCGTTTCGTGCACTTCCTGCCTAACAGGATCGTCGAGATTCCCCAATACAGCGGCAGGCTGAACCCGATCGCCAATAGCACATACCCGAGAGCCGCAAGCAATCCGTTCGCGCCGCGGATGATCAGATATCCGGATACATACAGGAGAGCCGCCGCCACCATGATTCCCAGATACGCTCCCCACAAGAATGCGATGTCACTCGACAGCCCGGGCTCCTGCAAGGGGACGACGCGATAACCCGCCGCGGAGCGGCGCGCTAAGAACCGTCTTTGCGCATGTTCCAGGACTTCGCCCGTTTCGGGGCAGTACCACGTTGAAGGCTTCTTATCAGACGGCAATCCGGTCTACCTTTCCACCATGGAGGCGCCTTTCCATGCAAAGTCGCCGACCAGCGGCAGGTGGTCGGACGCCAGCAGCGCCCGGCGCGTGCGGTGGAGCGAAAGCCGCTCCAAATGCAATACGGGATCGTAGTAAATGTGATCCAGGTGCAGAAAAGGAATGACTCCAGGGTAGGTGCGGCGCCGGCGTAAATGGCGGCTCAGATCGGCGCTTTCCAGGTGCGATCGCAGCAGCCGGGTGGCCAGCCCGCGCGTCCACTCGTTGAAATCGCCGAGCACAATGCGCGGCGCCTGAATCTCCACGTCATTGAGCAGTTCTCGGGCCACGAGCATGCGTCCCTGGTGGCGGCGTTCGATCAGCGCCGTTCCCAGATGGACATTGAACACGTGCAGCAGGAGGCCGCCCTCGAGCAGCAGGTCGGTACGCAGGCAGCCACGCTGTTCCCGTCCGCGGACGCTGAGATCGTAATTGCGCATCATGCGAATGGGAAAGCGGCTGAGGACCACATTGCCATAACTGTAGCCCCGGTGCTTGCGATTCTCCCCCAACACAAACGGCAGGCGCAGTTCCGCTGAAATGGTTTCGGCCTGGTGTTCCAGCACCTCCTGCAGCGCGATGATGTCGGCCTTGATCTCATGGAGCACGCACCCGACGCGGGAAGCGCTCACGCGGGCATCCATCCCGCGGCACTTGTGCACGTTATACGTGACTACGCGAAGCCGCACTAATCCAGTTTGGATCACCACAGGCAAATTGTGCTAGGTTAATGATTTCACACTCCTGGAGGACCGATGGAGGCCTTGGGCCTGATTGAAACGAAGGGTTTGGTTGGCGCAATCGAAGCCGCCGACGCGATGGTCAAGACTGCCAACGTGGTCCTGACGGGCAAGGAATTCGTGGGCGCCGGGCTGGTGCTGATTACGTGCCGCGGCGATGTGGGCGCGGTCAAGGCGGCTACCGACGCGGGCGCCGCGGCGGCCCGGCGTGTCGGTGAGCTAATCAGTGTGCACGTGATCCCACGGCCGCATGAAGAGGTTGAAAGGGCCCTCCCCACCAGCGGTCTGAAGAAGTAAGGACCGATGCTTCAGGACCAAGACCTCCTGTCTATTCAGGAGGTGCGCACGAAAGTCGACAAGGCGTACGCAGCCTGGCAGAAATACCTCGGCTACTCCCAGGAGAAGATCGATAGCATCGTCGAGCACGTAGCGGCAGCCGCCCGCGCCAACTCGCAGCGGGTCGCCGAACTCGCCGTGGAGGAAACCGGCTACGGCAACGCCCGAGACAAGAACATCAAGAATCTGCTGGCCTGCGACGTGCTCCCACGCAGAATGCGGGGCATGAAGACCGTGGGCGTCCTCCGGGAACTGACCGAAGAAAAGGTGGTCGAAATCGGTGTTCCCGTGGGCGTGGTTGCGGCGATCCTGCCGACTACAAATCCCACCTCGACGGCGATCTACAAGACACTGATCTCGCTGAAGGCGGGCAACGCCGTGGTTATCAGCCCCCATCCGCGCGCGCATCGCTGCACCTGCGTCACCGCGGCAATCCTCTACGAAGCGGCGGTAGAAGCGGGAGCGCCCGAGGATCTGGTGCAGTGTGTGGACACGGCCACAATGGAAGGAACCCAGGCCCTGATGCGCCATGAGCGCACGAGCGTGATCCTGGCGACCGGCGGCTCCGGTATCGTGAAGGCGGCCTATTCCAGCGGCAAGCCCGCGTTTGGCGTGGGTCCCGGCAACGTGCCCGTTCTCGTGGACACCTCCTCCGATCTGGAGGATGCTGTCGGAAAAGTAGTGGCCGGCAAGTCGTTCGATTATGGAACGGTGTGCTCGAGCGAGCAGGCCATCGTGGCGGAAGATTCGCTGCGCGAGCGCATTCTCGGAATTCTGAAATCGCAGAAGGCCTACCTGGCGGACGACGCGCAAAAACTGGCGCTGGGCAAGCTGCTGATCATGCCGAATTGGACGGTGAATGCGAATTGCGTCGGACAATCGCCCGTCAAAATTGCCAAAATGGCCGGCTTTGAGGTTCCGCCTGACACATCGATCATCTGTTGTGAAATCGCGGGCGTGGGCAAACAATATCCGCTGTCGGCCGAGAAGCTTTCGCCTGTGCTCTCGCTGCACTTCGTAAAAGACTTCGCGGCAGCCGTGGATACGTGTTATGCGCTGCTGAAGTTCGGCGGGCTGGGGCACACTGCGGTAATTCACGCGCGGGATGAGGCGCGCATCCGCCAGTACGGCTTGCGGGTTCCCGCCATGCGTGTGTTGGTGAATACACCGGCGCCGCAAGGCTCCACGGGCATCACTACGAACGTTTTCCCCGCCATGACGCTGGGTTGCGGCGCGGCGGCCGGCAATGCCACCTCGGACAACATTGGGCCGCTGAACCTGATCAATATCAAGCGGCTGGCCTACGCGGTGCGGCGGGCGGAAGAAGCCTTCGAAACACGGGTGGGCGTGGCGGCCGGCGCACCGGCTTTCGGAGGGATCGACCGGGGGACGGTGGCCGCCGCGGTCGACCGCTACCTCGCTGCGCGGGGGATCACACAGTCTGGCGGCGTAACCCAAGGCACTGTTTCCAATGTGGCCACGGAAGTCGTGGACCGTTTTCTTTCGCGCCGCTCCACCGGCCCCAAAACGGGGTTTAGCTGACTGACGGGCGCGGGCGCGGGTACGTCCGGCCCCGAGGCGGCCGCGGTTCCCCAAGCCGCGCCTCCGCCGCAACCGGTCGATTTCGTTTGTGAAGCAGACGTGCGCGCGGCCATCCGGGAAAACCGGAAGATCTACATCAGCTCCAGGACTATCGTTACCCCCTCTGCCCGCGACTTGGCCGAGCCCTCTGATATTCTGGTGTTGGCACAGGGGTAGCAACTCGTGGACCTGAACCTAGATACCCTCAAACGCGAGATCGTCGATTATCTCGATTCGGCCGGATTCGCGGTTTTCCGCGGCAGCCCCGGAGGCCTGGAAGGCCTTCCCATGGTGCTTTGGGATGTGGAACACCATCCCGATTACCAGATGTTCCTCGACGTGGCGCGCAAGAGCGGCGCCAAAATGGTCATCTTCGCTACACGGGAGTTTGAAAGCGACGATATCGACGAGGCCCTGGAACAACTCGAAGCGTGTGATCTGAGCCGGGAAGAGCAGCGCGAGTACGAATCCCGCCTGCGTGAGCTCCGCATTTTCGAAGGGGTAACCTGCTCGCTCGAACTGGCATTCGATTGCGGTCCCCGGCTTTACGTTTTCGAAGTGCAGCCGGACTGGTACGAAGAGTTCTTGAACCTCGAGGAGGAAATCTCCTCCCGCTCCGAAGATGAGGGCGACCTGGGCACGGGCGGCGCTCTGGGCGGCTACTTCTCGAAGAATTAGCGCGCCCGATGCCAAGCGGCGCGCGATGGCTCATTCCCCGGCCGGATCCCCAGCAGGTGGAAGCGCTGCGGGCGGCTTTGGGCATTCGCGCAGCCACAGCGAGCATTCTGGTGAATCGCGGGCTGAACGATCCCGCCAGCGCGCGCCGCTTTCTCGCTCCTTCGCTCGATGATCTGCACGATCCCCTGGCACTCCGCGGTATGCCGGAGGCTGTGGAACGCCTGCGGAGAGCGATCGGCGGCGGTGAACGCATTCTCATCTACGGCGATTATGACGTCGACGGCACGGCCTCGGTCGTTCTCCTGACCAAAGCCATCGAACTGGCGGGCGGATCGGCCGGCTATCACGTTCCGCACCGCTTGAAAGACGGTTATGGGATGCGCTCCGAAGTGGTGGAACACGCCGCCTCGGACGGCGTGAAGCTCATCATCAGCGTCGATACCGGAATTCGCGCGGCCGGCGTGGTATCGCGCGCGAACGAGCTCGGGATTGACGTCATCGTCACGGATCATCATTTACCCGAAGCGGAACTGCCGCCGGCGCTGGCCGTGTTGAATCCGAACCGTCCGGACTGCTCTTATCCCGAAAAGAATCTGTGCGGCGCGGGTGTGGCATTCAAGCTCGTGCAAGCGCTCATCGGTGGCTTGGAGTGGCCTGCCGGAAGGGTGCGCCGCACCACCGAGTCTTTTCTGAAGCTCGCCGCTATCGCCACGGTAGCCGACGTGGTTTCCCTTACCGGCGAAAACCGCGTGATCGTGAAGCATGGGCTGGATGGGCTGAGCGATGTTCGTAACCCGGGCTTGCGCGCTTTGCTGGATGTGGCGGGTTTCAGCGGGCCCAACGTGCCCACCGCCCGCCAGGTGGCTTTCCAAATCGCGCCGCGCTTGAATGCCGCCGGGCGGATGGATACGGCCCAGGCTGTGATCGAGATGTTCCTCACCGCGGATCGAGACCGGGCTCGCCACCTGGCCCGGCAGGTTCACGAACAGAATGCCGAGCGGCAGCAGGTGGAAGCCGGGATTCGCGAGACTTGCGAAGGTCTAACGGTGGATGAATCGGCGGCAGCCCTGGTCTATTACTCGGATGACTGGCATCGGGGAGTCTTGGGAATCGTGGCGAGCCGACTGGTGGAGCGGCTGCACCGTCCGGTGTTCGTGTTAAGCCGGAACCCGGAAGATGGCTTAGCGCAGGGCTCGGGACGCAGTATTCCCGCATTTCATTTGCTGGAGGCGCTGGAAGCCATGCCGGATCTGTTCGTGCGCTTCGGAGGCCACCGGCATGCGGCTGGAGTGACTCTCGAGTGTGGCCGCGTGCCGGAGTTTCGAGAGCGCTTCAACGCGTATGCGGCGTCCCGCTTAAAGCCGGAGGACTTCCACCCCGAAGTGCGGATCGACACGCTGCTCGAATTACCGGAGATCACCGATCGCATGGCGGCCGAGATCTTCTCGCTGGCGCCGTTCGGGCACGGTAATCCTCCGCCGTTATTTGCGGCTCTGGATGTCGAGATCGCCGGCCCGCCAGCGCTGTGGAATGACAAACATCTGCGCCTCATCCTGCGCCAGAACCGCCGCAGCCTGGCGCTGAAGGCCTGGAACTTCGCGCCGCGCGTAGCCGAACTGCCAGCCGGCGGCCGCGTGGACGTGGCCTTCACCTTGGAAGAAGACGCGTTTGCCCGCGGGCAGGGGTTGCCGGGTTGGACGGCCGTGCTGCGGGATGTTCGGCCAGCGGGCCAGGCGCTCGAAGCCGGTGCATAATACCGTGATTTCACATCGTTTACGTTGAATTTGACTCCGGACTGGGATAAAATCACACCCGAACGGGAGGTCTTTTTGATGAACATGGTGAGAGCAGTATTGGTATGCGCATTGACGTGTGCGGGTCTGTGGGGACAGGCTCAGAACACGGCGCAGATTCAGGGGACCATTCAAGATGCATCGGGTTTGGCGGTGCCGGGCGCTGACGTCAAGGCCACACAAACCACCACGGGCGTGGTTCGAACGGCGGTTACCAGCGAGGAAGGCGCGTATGTGCTCCCCAACCTGCCTGTGGGACCGTATCGTCTGGATGTGAGCAAGCCGGGTTTTGCGACGTACGTGCAGACAGGAATCGTTTTGCAGGTGGCCACTAACCCGACGATCGATATCTCCCTGAAGGTTGGCAACGTGAGCGAGCAGGTGCAGGTGGAAGCCAATGCCGCTCTGGTGGAGACTCAAGCAACGGGTGTCGGATCGGTGATGGAGAACCAGCGCATCCTGGAATTGCCACTCAATGGACGCGTAGCCACCGACTTGATTCAATACACTCCTGGCGTCATTCCCCAGGGGGTCGCGGGAAATGGGGGCTACCCCGGCACACAACAGTTCGTCATCGCCGGGGGCCAAGCCTTCGGAGTCGCGTATTACCTGGATGGCAGCGTGTACAACAATCCGTGGGATTTGGCCAACATGCCCCTTCCCATGCCTGACGCGCTCCAGGAGTTCAAGGTCGAAACCAGTACATTGACGGCATCGAACGGCATTCATGCCGGCGGCACGGTCACCGGGATCACCAAGTCGGGCACTAACGAATTTCATGGCGACCTTTTCGAATTCCTGCGCAACGGCGATCTGAACGCGCGCAACTTTTTCTCGCCTGCCCGGGATACACTCAAGCGGAATCAGTTCGGCGGAACCATCGGCGGCCCCATCCTGAAAAGTAAGCTGTTCTTCTTCTTCGGGTATCAGGACACCATCACGCGGCAGGATCCGCAGGCCAACACGGCCGCCACGTTTGTTCCCACACCGGCAATGATGGCGGGGGATTGGAGCGGCTGCCCGCAGCTTCTGACCCCTCTCCCGGCGGCGGTGCGAAGCCTGTTCGTCAACAACCAAATCAGTCCGACATCATATGATCCGGCGACGGTCAAGCTGGCAAAGTTGCTGCCCAAAACGACCGGGCCTTGCGGCAACACGTCATTCGGCCTGACCACTCACGTCAATGAGGGTCAATATACCGGTCGCGCCGATTACCAAACCAGCGCCAAGAACACGCTGTTTGGGCGTTACTTCCGGATTCATTATTATCGGCCCTCGGCCTACAATTTCACTCCGGACAATATCCTCTCTACCGCCCTCGGCGGATTAGATGATGCGGACCAGTCTTGGACCGTTGGCGATACGTATCTAGTCAGCCCGACGCTGGTCAATTCGCTGCGGGCCAGCGTGAACCGCATCGGGATTCATCGCTTTTCTGCGAACTATGTCGACGCGTGCGACCTGGGAGCTTACCTGGTGTATTGCGGATATACGCCCCACCAAAGCGGTTTCACGGTGACGAGCAACTTTGTCATCGGTCCCGGAACCGGTGGGGAGGCGAACGCGCACAGCACCCCGATCCAGCTCAACGACGACATTAGCTGGGTGAAGGGCAATCACCAGATCAATTTCGGCGGCGGAGGGATGCAATCCCAGATGCGTTTCAACGGGAACGTTTACGCGCAGACCAACTGGACCTTTCCCAATCTGCCGCAGTTTCTGCTGGGAACCTTCATCACGAACTCGCTGTCGTTACCCAACACGCTGGACCTGAAGAAGTGGTTCGTGAACGCCTACGTGCAGGATACGTGGAAGGTAAGCCCTCGACTTACGGTGAACCTCGGAGTACGATGGGAACCCTTCCTGGCTCCTTCCGAGCTCCGGGGCTATATCTACAACTTCAGCCTGGCGGATCTGATCGCCGGGAAGAAAACCACGCAGTTCGTAAAAGCCCCGGCCGGCCTCTCGTTCCCGGGCGATCCCGGGTTCCAGGGGAAGAAAGGAATGAACGACTATTGGGATACCTTTGCGCCTCGTATAGCCATTGCATGGGACCCCAAGGGCGACGGGAAAACGGTGGTCCGCGCTTCCTTTGGAATTTCCTATGATTTTGTGGCTGGCGAGATGCTGGTCAACTCCGCCGATGCGCCGCCCTTCGGCGGAACCGCCATGTGGGCCGGCCAATTCAGCCGTCCTTACGATACCAACGTCGGCGGCAATGTCTTCCCTTATCAAGTCAATAAGAATGCGCCCTTTGTTAAGGCCGGAACCTACATCTTTCCGACCAGGGACCTGAAGACCACGGCAGTGAATCAATGGAACCTGGTATTCCAGCGGCAGTTTGGCAATGATTGGCTGGTACACGTCAGCTACATTGGGAGCGAGAGTTCACACCTGTGGAGCTCCTTCCAGGTCAACCCGGCGGTCTTTGTTCCCGGAACCTGCCAGGCCGGCCAGTATGGTCTGGCAGCGCCCGGCCTCTGCTCCCCGGCGGGGAACACAAACTCGGCGTTCCGGCGAAGATTCGCGCTGGCCGGATACACCGGCGCTGAATATTTCGGGCAACTCGAATCGCTGGATTCCGGTGGAACGGGCAATTACAACGGCTTGGTTGTGGCTGTGACGAAGCGCTTAAGCAAAGGGCTCCTGCTCAACACCAACTATACCTGGTCGCATTGCATCAGCGATCTATCCATCGGCGACAGCACCGGTAATGCGGGCGCCGGCATGCTCATTCCCGACAACCGCCGCTACGACCGGAGCAATTGCCAGTCCAACGAAATTGGCGGGACATTCTCCTCCGATCGCCGCCACATCTTCAACGCGACGGTCGTATACGAAGTTCCGAAATTCGCCAGCCGCGGACTGAGAATGGTCGCCTCGGGCTGGAAATTCGCGGAGATTTTCCGGACCACTTCCGCATACCTGGTGACGCCCGGCCTCTCCTCGGACGTCTCGCTCACCACCGCCTCGGCGGCCATCCAGCGGCCTATCCAGGTGATGGACAACCCCTTGTGCACCAACCCGGGGCCGGCGCCCAGTTGCTGGATCAATCCGGCGGCCTTCCGGTCTCCGGATCTGGGGACGTTAAGCCCCATGGGCCGCAACAATATCCGCGGCCCGCGGTTCTGGCAATTTGATACCGCCTTATCGCGGGAGTTCCGCATTCGGGAGCGGGGACTATTCGAGGTTCGCGCCGAGGCTTTCAACGTGACCAATAGCATGCGCCCCGGAATTTCGTTACCCAGCCTGCAGGCGGGCGCCTCGGGGCTAGGCCTGACCTTCGGCACACCGACCTTCGGCCAGATCATCAGCTCGCAGGATCCGAGGATCGTCCAACTCGCAGCTAAATTTAGCTTTTAGTAACCGTTTAGCCACCTCAGAGCGATCCGCCGTCATCGATAAAGCGGATCGCTTTCATAAAATCTTTCGTTTTCCATTTCCGGGCGATTTTCGAGAAGATGGAAGGCACGCCTCCGGAGAGTGGAATGCAGTTTTCCCGTTACGAGCCCGAGAACTTCTTCGATGAGATGTTCGAAGGCCCGGGCCTGCCTCGAAGCCACGTGCGGCTGCTTCTGGAAATCATTCAGTCTCTGTCGGATGGCCAATTGCTGCGGTACAAGCACTCCGCCGAGCGTCTTCTCCTGGAAATGGGAATTACCTTCAACGTTTACGGAGACTCGGCGGGAACGGAACGCATTTTTCCCTTCGATCTGATTCCGCGGATTATTCCGCCCGCGGAATGGGAGTGGCTGGAACGCGGGCTTCGCCAGCGCATCCACGCGCTCAACGCATTTATCGACGACATTTACCACGATCAGAAGATTTTGAAGGATGGCGTGATTCCCAGCGAAGTGATCCTGTCGGCCGCCTCCTATCGTCCGCAATGCAAAGGCCTGAATCCGCCGTGGAGGGTGTGGTGCCACGTTACGGGCACGGACCTGGTCCGCGACCGGAACGGGCAGTACTACGTGCTGGAAGACAACCTGAGGGTGCCCTCGGGCGTATCCTACGTGTTGGAAAACCGGGAGGTGCTCAAGCGGATTTTCCCCAAAGTCTTCGAGGGCCTGTCGGTGCGGCCGGTGAACGATTATCCGGGCCGGCTGCTGGAGATGCTGGAATCGATCGCTCCGGCGCGCGCAGTCAACCCGAATGTCGTCGTGCTCACGCCCGGCATTTACAATTCCGCCTATTTCGAGCATAGCTTCCTGGCGCAGCAGATGGGGGTGCAGCTTGTGGAGGGCCGGGACCTGGTGGTCACCGGGAGCGGCGTCTTCATGCGCACTACCAAAGGTCTGGAGCGCGTCGACGTCATTTACCGGCGCATCGACGACGACTTTCTCGATCCCGAAGCGTTCCGGCCCGATTCCCTGCTGGGCGTTCCGGGCCTGATGGCCGCGTATCAGGCCGGACACGTGTCGCTGGCCAATGCGCCGGGCAACGGCATCGCCGACGATAAAGTGATCTATGCCTATGTGCCGGACATGATCCGCTACTACGAAGGCGAAGAGCCGGTGCTCGCGAATGTTCCGACCTACCTCTGCTGGAGGGACAGCGACCGCGCCTATGTACTGGAGCACCTGGATGAACTGGTGGTGAAGGCAGCCAACGAGTCCGGCGGCTACGGCATGCTGATCGGCCCGCATTCCACCGAAGCGCAGCGGACGGAATTTGCGGCGAAGATCCGGGCACAGCCGCGCAATTACATTGCACAGCCGACACTCGCGCTCTCGCGCGTACCCACGATCGTGGAGGATCATTTCGAGGGCCGCCATGTAGATCTACGGCCGTACGTGCTGTGCGGCAAGGATATCTACGTGCTGCCGGGCGGGCTGACGCGCGTGGCGATGCGCAAGGGATCGCTGGTGGTCAATTCGTCACAGGGTGGCGGCAGCAAAGATACATGGGTTCTCGCGGACCGGCAACTGGGGCAGCAGCAGTGGCAATAAACTCCAAGCCGCTGCTGAGCCGCGTCGCCGATTCGGTCTACTGGATGTCGCGCTACATGGAGCGGGCCGAAAACGTGGCGCGCTTTCTGGCTGTCACGCTGCACCTCCGGATTGACCTGCCTTATGGCAATGTGGATGTTTGGCAGCCACTGATCGATACGAGCGGCGATGCCGAGGTGTTCCGGGAACGCTATGGCCAGGCGACGCCCGAAAATGTGATCCAGTTTCTGGCGTTCGATTCGCAGAACTCCAATTCCATCCTCTCCTGCGTCCGCGCCTCGCGCGAGAATGCGCGATCGGTGCGGGAAACGATCTCGTCGGAGATGTGGGAAGGCGTGAACTCGTTTCACCTGATGATCAATAGCGCGGCCGCCAAGACGCTGCCCGATTCGCTTCCCGAGTTCTTCCAGCAGGTGCGCCGCATGTGCCACCTGTTTCAGGGTGTGACGGACGCCACCATGAGCCATGCGGAGGCGTGGCAGTTCATCCGGCTGGGCCGTGAATTGGAGCGCGCGGACAAGACCACGCGCCTGCTCGACGTGAAGTACTTCCTGCTGCTTCCCTCGACAAGTGACGTCGGCACGCCGTTCGACGACATTCAATGGTCCGCGGTGCTGAAATCGGTCAGCGGTTTCGAAATGTACCGCAAGCGTCACGGGCGGATTGTGCCGGCCCGGATCGTGGATTTCCTGCTGTTGGACAATGAATTCCCGCGGGCGGTGCGCTATTGCCTGGGAAGCGCGGACGAGGCTCTGCATCTGATTACGGGCACGCGGCCGGGAACCTTCTCGTACGCCTGCGAGCAGCGTATCGGGCTGCTCCGCTCAGAGCTGGATTATGCGCGCATCGAACCGATCCTGGCGGGTGGTTTGCACGAATTTCTTGACGGGCTCCAGGTGAGAATGAATAGAATTGATGAGTGCATTCTCGAAGATTTCTTCGCTTGGCGTGCCACCGGCAGCGCTGCCGGGGCCTGACGGGCACCACGGAGCTGGAATGACATTCTGTTTGGGGATCACGGTTGAGGAGGGGCTTGTGGGCATCGCGGATACGCGAGTGCTTTCCGGGAACGAGTCCCTGATTGCCAAGAAGGTAGCCACGTATCAGGGACCCGGATTTTCGTTCTTCGTAATGAATTCGGGTCTGCGGTCGCTGCGCGACAAAGGCCTGCTGTGCTTCGAGGAGGCGTATGCGCGCGACACCAAGGCCCGCGACCGGCTCTTTAAGGTGGTCAATCTCTACGCGAGCCAGGTGCGCCGGATGGCGGAAGAGGAACGGGGCGCCCTCGAACAATCGGCGTTGACGTTCAACCTCTTTTCTCTGATTGGCGGGCAGATGTCGGGCGATTCGGCGCACCGGCTTTATCTTGTATACCCGGAGGGAAACTGGGTCGAGATCGGTCCGGACACGCCATACCAGATCATAGGGGCTTCGGGATTCGGCAAGCCTATTCTGGAGCGGTCGCTCACGACCACGGATTCGATCGAGTACGCGTTCAAGGTCGGGTTCCTGTCATTCGACGCCACGCGGCTATGCGCGGCCGATGTCGATTTTCCGATTGACGTGCTGCTGTACACCCGCGGCAGCTTCGCTATGGTGGAGCACCGCTACCACCGTGAGGAGTTGAGCCAGATCTCCAATTGGTGGCAGGAACGAATGCGCTGCAGCGTGCAGGAACTGCCCGCCGAATGGGTGGCGAGGGCCCTCTCCAAGGTCAACGGCGGCAGCGGCGCCGCATTTCCGAAGTGAGACTCAGGGCCGGCATTCCACGATTGGCAAGTTATGTCGAGCCCGGTATGTTTCTCGGGAGTAGAATGTTGCGGATGACGAGGACGGTATTTGATCATAGTCGTCGGAGAAGGAATTACGCCCGAAACCTAATGACGTGAGTGGAAGGGTCGGATTGTCGAGAGTCTTCATCAGCTATCGCCGAGACGACAGCACGGGGTATGCGATCACCCTTCATGACCACCTTGCCGCTAAATTCGGCGCGGAGCAGATTTTCAGAGATATCGACACCATCCTCCCAGGGGACGATTTCCATGAGGTAATTCGCGAGAGGGTCGGATCCTGCGAGGTCCTAATTGCTCTGATCGGTCCGAACTGGCTCACATGCAAAGGGGAGTCGGGAGAGCGGCGCGTGGATAACCCGGACGACTTGGTGCGGCTGGAAATAACCATTGCACTTCAGCGGAAGATTCGTGTGATACCGGTTCTAGTCGGCGGCGCAACGCCACCGAAAGCTCACGAGCTGTGTCCGCAGTTGGCCCCCTTAAGCCGCCGCAATGCGGTTACGCTAACCGATGCAGCCTTTCGGCGCGATGTTACTCGCCTGATCGAAGACATCGAAAGGCTGATACGACCTGGGCGAACTGCTATTGCCAGTTCGCCGGCTCCACGGGAGATAAGATCAAAACGCCCGGCTGGGGCTATCTCACCACCTGATGGTGAAGTACGCAGGGACGAAATCAAACTTGGCCAAGCCCGAATCTTTCGCGGCCATGGCAAACCCGTAAAGGCGGTTTCGTTCTCGCCTGACAGCCGATTGTTAGCCTCGGCCGGCGGAGGTAGTTGGTTGGGCGGCGGGGATACTGCCATTCGATTGTGGCAGGTTTCCAATGGTAGGTTGTTCCGGAAGTTGGAGGGCCACCAACAAACTGTCACGATGGTGGTTTTCGCCCCCGATGGCAAGCGGCTTGCCTCTATCTGTTCGTCCGATATTCACATCTGGCGAACCTCCGATGGGAAGCAGCTTAGAACACTCGAACACACACACAGCCGCGATGAAGAAGACGCTGATACTCCCGGGGACTCAATCGCATTCTCGAGTGATGGCAGCCGACTAGTGTGCTGGAACATAGAAGAACCGGACCGTTACCATCTCTGGTCGGTTTCGGATGGCAAGCACATGGGCGCGTATTCCCCGAAACGGCTTCCTGGACGAAATGGCTTCCTCTGGCAAAACGTCGCGCCGAACGGCGCAAGCATCGCAACAGGCGAAGAAGTCAATGTCCAAGGAACTCCGCATTGGGTTGTTGTTCTGAAAGATGCGCGAACGGGAAAGGCCTTTCTCGAACTTCGGGAGAAGCGCGGCGGCAAACCGACGGAATGGAAGTTCTCGCCTGACGGAAAATGGCTGGCGGTTGGTTATGAGTATGCGAACGCGATTCGGTTGTGGAGGTTGGCCGATGGACAGCCCCTTGGTGTTGCGCGAGTGCCGGGAACACCGAATAGCGTTGCTTTCTCACCTGATGGACAGTGGCTCGCCGCTGGATGCGAGGACAAGCTTGTCCGGTTGTGGC
Organism: Terriglobia bacterium; assembly: GCA_003175985.1. Taxonomy (GTDB): domain Bacteria; phylum Acidobacteriota; class Terriglobia; order Bryobacterales; family Bryobacteraceae; genus PSRJ01. The sequence continues at coordinate 4,009 of PSRJ01000376.1, read as the reverse complement.
CGGTAGTGTCAGTTCAGCGATAGGGCGCTTACTGTTCGTGCACGTCTTCCAGATAGGTGTACCCGTGCAGCCCCTCTTCGTAGAACTTCAGCAGCGCGCCGCTCTCTTCGTACGTCAGTCGTGACTCGCGCAGCGCACTCTCGACATCGCGCCGCAGCTTCGTCAATAGCGAATCCGTCGAGAATTGCACATAGTTCAGCACCTCTCGCACCGTATCGCCCTTGATGACGGAATCGAGCATGACTTCCCCGCTCGGCCCCAGGCGCACATGGACCGCGTTGGTGTCGCCGAAAAGGTTGTGCAGGTCGCCCAGGATTTCCTGGTAGGCGCCCACCAGGAACGCGCCCAGATAATACTCGCCCCCATCAAACGAATGCAGCGCAAGCGTCCGCTTCACATCGCGGCGATCGATAAACGCGTCCACCTTGCCGTCGGAGTCGCAGGTAATGTCGCCCAGAACCGCGTGGCGCGCAGGCTCTTCCTCCAGCCGGTGGATCGGCATCACCGGAAAGAGTTGCTTGATGGCCCAGCTATCCGGCATGCTTTGAAACAGAGAGAAGTTACAGAAGTAGGTATCGGAAAGCATCGCTTCGATGCCTTCCAGCTCCTCGGGGAAATAATCGAGCTCACGCGCCTGCTTCTGGATGCGCCGCGAGATAGCCCAGTACAGGTTCTCCGCGATGCAGCGCTGCTCAAGCGAAAGGTAGCCGAGGCTGAACAGGTTGAGCGCCTGGTCGAGCGCCTGCTGGGCATCGTGATAGCTCTCCAGCAGGTTCTTGGCGCTGAGAGAGCGGAAGGTCTCCTGCAAATCGATCAAAGGCTGCTCGGCATCGGCGGGCAGCTCGGAGGGCACATCGGCCTCTCCCATCCCTGCCACGCCCAGGATGTTGAAGACCAGCATGCTGTGGTAGGCGGCGATGGCGCGGCCGCTCTCCGTCACGATGGTCGGATGCGCGACCCCAACCTCATCGCACACATTCTGCACGTGATAGATGATGTCGTTGGCGTATTCCTGCAAGGTGTAATTGACGCTGGATTCGAAATCGGTCTGGGACCCATCGTAATCGATCCCCAGGCCTCCACCCACGTCGAGATAGCGCAGGCCCGCACCGGCGCGCGCCAGGTCCACATACACGCGCACAGCCTCATTCACGGCAGCCTTGATCTGGCGGATATTGGTGATCTGGCTGCCCAAGTGGAAGTGCAGCAGGTTGCAGCAGTCGGCCATGCCGAGGTCCTTCAGCTCCTGCAACGCCCGCATCGCCTCGGTAGCGGAAAGGCCGAATTTCGAGCGGTACCCGCCCGACGACTTCCATTTCCCCGACCCCCGGCTCGCCAGTTTCACACGCAGCCCGATGGTGGGCCGCACGCCCACGCGCTGGCTGTATTTCAGGATCAGGTGCAGTTCGGTATACTTTTCGACCACCGGGATGATCTGCCGCCCCACCTTTTGCGCCAGCATCGCCATCTCGATGTATTCGTCGTCTTTGAATCCGTTGCAGATGATGGGCGTGTCGTTATCGGCGAGGGCCATCACCGCCATCAGTTCCGGCTTCGATCCGGCCTCCAGGCCGAAGCGGTAAGGCTTGCCGAACTCCAGCACCTCCTCCACAACCTGGCGCTGCTGGTTTACCTTGATGGGATATACGCAGCAGTATCCGCCCTGGTAGCGATGTTCGGCGATCGCGGTGGAAAACGCGCTGTGCAGCTCGCCTAGCCGGTGCTTCAGGATGTCGGCGAACCGAACCAGGATCGGCAAATTGATGCCGCGCAGCACCAGGGTATCGACCAGCTCCTTCAAGTCGACGGAGACGGCCGGATCCTTCTCCGGATGCACCCGCACGTGCCCGTTTTCCCCGACCGAGAAGTAGCCCTTCCCCCAGCTCGCGACGTCGTAGAGTTCGCTGGCTAATTGCGGCGTCCACCGTTCCGTCGGCTCCATCACGAGGGAGCCCTTGCGGCCGTTTCGTTCCAACGTGCTGATCTCCTAAACCTTCAGTGTCCTGCGAAATCGCGGAAGGGGCAAGCAAAAATATGAATACAAAGTAGCGGATAGAGTGGCTAGAAACTCATCAGATCTTTCACGGCTTTGATCTTCCGCCCGTCGACGCCGTAGACTACCAGCATTTCTCCCCATTCCCGGTAGTCTCCGTGCTCGTTGCGGTAGTGGACGATGGCTTCCGCTTCGGCTGCCGTCAGCCCCAGCCTGGTCCGGATCTCCTGTGCCGTCGCTTTGTTGATGTTGAGCTTGGTGGAATCTTCCGTCTTGGGGAAATTCGCGGCCAGGTATTTCTGGACGGCTTCGAGTTCCGCTGTAGTGGCCGAGCGCACTCGCTGCCCCATGCGAACAACGATGACCTGCCACTCCTCGGGGCTATGGTGGTATTTCGTGAAGTGGTCGGGCGCATGGCAGGCCGTGCATTCCCGCAGGATGATCTGCTTGCCGGGTCCCTCCGGCAGATCCTTCTCGGTTTCGGCGCCGAGGTTCTTGGCCAGATAGTTGAGGATGCTTTCGATCTCTTCTTTGGTAGCGTTGGCGCCCTGGGCCGCCATCCGGTCTACCGTGGTCTTCCAGGCGTCGCGGCCGAGTTTGAGGTTCAGGATGCGCTCGATGCCGTGGCACTCGGTGCAAACCTTCGTAACCAGATCTTTGCCGGGAGCGTCGGGGAGCCCTTGCCCCCAGCCGCACGCCACGAAAGCAGCGCCGAGCAGCAGGCTACCGCGCGCCATGCTCGCCTTTACCCTGCGCCGCCAGTAGCTTTTTCAGTGTCTCCATAGCCTCGACTTCGGGAACGCCTTCGCTGTTGCCGCCTATGCCGACGCCGGTAGCGATATCGAGCGGCGTCTTCCCGCGCTTGTCTTTCGGATCGAGCCTGGCGCCGTTCTCCGCCAGGAATTCGATCACCTTTTCCGAACCCTTCTGCGCCGCGAAATGCATGGCCGTTTGCCCGAGATCGTTGGCTGCGTTGACATCCACTCTCCGGGCGATCAGCATGCGGATCGCTTCGATGGCGTCATTCTGCTCTCCGCCCGTACCGGTCTCCTTGTTGAAGTTCTGCCCGGCGGCGGACATCAGGACCGTGGAGTGGTTGGCGGTGGCGTACTTCGGATCGGCGCCGTGCTCCAGCAACAGCCGCATGGCGGCCAGATCGGTGGATCGCGCCGCGCGGTAGAGCGCCGACCCCACGGCGGGCCCTCCGCCTTCCATGATGGCCCGCTGCGGCAGTCGCTGACTCAAGCCGCCATCCACGGGCGCGCCGTGATCCAGCAGGATCTTCATCATGTCCAGGCTCTTCACCTTGCCATAATCGGTGGGGGCCGGACGCTTGTCGCTCTTATCCATATCGCGCGCTTCGACGGTCAGCCAGAGGGCGCCATCGTCGACCTTCGCCCCCTTTTCCACCAGCATTGCCGCCAATTCATATTGGCCGTTCAGGATGGCGATCAGGAGAGGCGTATAGCCTTGGGGCTCACGGTAGCTGAGGTCGGCGCCGGCGTCCACGAGCAGCCTCGCCGATTCCAGCGAACCCTGCCGCGCCGCGTGCAGAAGAGCGGTAAACCCGCCCGCTGGAAGCACGACACCGAGGTCGCCCGAGCGCAGTTTGAGTTTGGGCCAGTCCCAGACCACGGATTTGGCATTCACGTCCGCGCCCGCGGCGATCAAGGCCTTGACCACTTCGGCATGGTTTTCCGCGGCCGCCCACATGAGCGCCGTTTCCTGGCGCCATTGCTCCCGCGCGTTGGCGGCGGCTCCGTGAGCCAACAGCGCCTTCACGGTGGCGGCATTTCCGCTGCGCGCGGCGGTCATGAGCGCAGTCTCGCCTTCACCGCGGCTCGCATTGGCATCCGCGCCAGCCCGCAGCAGCGCTTCTGCAATCTCTGCGTTCCCGTTGAGACAGGCCTCGTACAAGGCGCTATCCTCGAACGTGCTTTTTAGTTTGGGATTGGCTCCGGCGCGGAGTAATGCCTGCACCGTATCGAGGTCATTCCAATGCGCGGCCCACATGAG
>PSRJ01000163.1 GCA_003175985.1 Terriglobia bacterium | reverse complement strand
GCCAGGAGGCACTGATCCGAGCGGTGGAGAAAACGCCGTTCGGGGAGCCAAGAGGCGGAGCGCACGGCGATCCTTGATGCAATGCCCAATACCGAGCATGCCGGTGGGGAGCAAGGCTGTGAATCAGGTCACTTGGAACCTTTTTGCTTTTGGGCCAGCGCCAGTCCGTGTGCGGCAATGTAGCGCTCGAGGTAGTCCCCAAATGCCGCTCGCAGGGCTTCCAGCGAGCGCTCGGACCGGCCGGTTCTCTGGCCTTCGATTTCCGCCACGGGCAGCAGATTTCGCGTGGTCGAGGTGACAAAGACTTCGTCCGCGCCTTCGAGATCGGCAGGAAAGAGCACTTTCTCGGCTACCTGAATTCCCGGCACTTGGATTTCATTCAGCAGGAGTTCGCGCGTGATCCCCGGCAGGCAGCCGGAGCTGAGGGGTGGCGTCCAGACTTGCCCACCGTTGGCAACGAAGATGTTCGCCGAGGTACATTCTGCCACTTCACCGCGTTCGTTCAGCAGGATCACCTCATCGAAGCCGCGGGCCTGCGCCGATTCCAGCCACGTAAGGTTCATGGCCCAGGAGAGGATCTTGGCGCCGGCGAACGGAGAGGCCGCGTGGCGCGCCTGGGGCACGCACGCCAGCTTCACCGAAGAGCCCCAGTGTTTGGAATCGGCGGTTAACGCGACCAGGTCCGTGGAACGCCCCACCGGGGGGCCTTCCCACAGGCCTCCGCAGTTGCGGAGAAACACAAGGCGCAAAGTACAGTGGTAAGCCTGGTTGGCTTCGATCAATTCGAGGATCTTACGGTGGACCGGTTCGGAATCCGCGGGCATAGCCACGTGTAGCGCCGCTGCATCCCGTTGCAGGCGCGCCCAATGCCGCTCGAACGCAAAGGGAACTCCGTCAGCGACCCGAATGGTTGTGAACACGCCCCAACCGGAAAGCAGGCCTACTTGCCCCGCGGACAAGACCTGTTCGGAAGCATGCCGAAGCTGGTCATTGTGAAGAATGAAACGGTGAAGCACGAAGCCATTCTACCGCTCTGAGGGAGACGTCGCCCGCCTGAAAGCGGCCGTTGCCTCAGCAACACCGGATTGGCGCTGACCGCCCCGCGCGGGTTTCAGAACCGCGTCACTTCAGTGAAGTGGAAATCGTACACTTTCATCGCGGGGACTACCATGTCGATGCTCTCCTCACCGGAAGCGCGGATTGCGGTCGAGAGCGCCTCCACGTTGGAGAGCATTTCGATCAGGCTCTGGTTAAAACGCAAGTTGCGCACGCCGCGAGTTATCTCGCCGCCTTCGATGAGAAAGGTGCCGTCGCGAGTCATCCCCGTGAAGATCTTCTCGTAGGGGTCCACCTCGCGGATATACCAGAGCCGCGTGACCAGAATTCCGCGCTGTGTAGCCCCGACCATCTCGTCGAGGGATGAATCCCCTCCGGCAATCACAATATTTACGGGCGCTTCGCCGAATTCATTCGGCAGAGGAAAGCCGTGGCCGGTAGGCTGGACCTTGGCCGCCGCCGCGGCCTGGCGGCTGTAGGCGATCTCACGAGGGACTCCGCGCTCCACCAGGGTGAGACGGTGGCGCGGCACGCCTTCCCCATCGAAGGGAGCGCCCGCTTGCAGCGCCGCGTAGCAATCGTCGTAGATGCTGATGTTTTCGCCGAATACCCGCTTGCCGATACGGTCGTTCAGGAAACTGCGGCCATCGCGGATGGCGGTGGCGCTGAAATCCGGGAACATCTGGCCCACCAGGTCCAGCACGGCGGCGGGTTCCAGCACCACGGTATACCGTCCCGGAGGCAGCTCACAGGGGGTTCGTGAACGCTCTGCTTTCCGCGCCGCGCGCAAAGCCATCTCCAGCGGTTTGAGATCGCCGTGATAGCAGGCGCTCTGCTTGGCCCAACCGGAACTGTCCGCCGCCATGGCCGTGATGGAGAAGCGGGCCATCGTCTCCGAATACCAGCAGGAAAGCCCCCGCGAATTGAGCAACGCAAACATCGATGCGCCCGTGGAGTAGATCCCCGCCGCCGTCTGCCCTTTTTCCTCTACGGCGCCGATGGCTTCCGCTACGGCCAGTGCACGCTCTGGTGGAGTCGTATGCGCAGTCGCTTCATATGTGCGGCGAACGTCGCCGTAGGGCTGCGCGGACGTAAGGGGCAGAAGCTCGGGGTCGGGCTCCGTCAACCGGGTGATCGCAATGGCGGAATCCACCACCTCGCGGATGCCCTGATGGTCCAACCGGTTGGTGGAGGCCCGCGCCGTGCGCCCGCCGATCACAGGGCGGACCGAGAGATGCACGCTCCGCTCGGCTACATTCTGGTGAATCGTGTTATTGGCAAAGCGCGTCAGAGCGTGGCTGCCCCCTGCAAGGATAGCCTCCATCTCAGAGACGCCGTGAACGCGCGCGGCGTCCATCACCTGGCCGAAGAGATTCTCGCACTGCGCCTTTGCCAGGACATCATCCGGCATAGGCGCTTCCGATGCGGACTTTCCCGAACCGAGCCGGGCTGGCTCCGTGCCCCGTCCCCATTACTTGCTCGGGCTGGCCTTTGCCGCAATTGGGAACACCCCATAAGGTCCAATGCTCGCGTCCGGCAATCGCCGCGCAGGAATTCCAGAATTCGGTCGAAATACCGCTGTAACTGGGATTCTTGAGCATGCGTACGCGCTTTCCCTGGCGGACTTCCCAGCCGATCTCGCAGCCGAACTGAAAGTTGTATCGCTTGTCGTCGATCGACCAGCTTCGGTTGGTCTCCATGTAGATCGCATGATCCACGTCGAAGACTTCTTCGAGCGTCTGGTTCCCCGGTTGAAGGCTGACGTTCGTCATGCGAATGAGCGGAAGACGGGCCCAGCCATCAGCGCGCATGCAGCCGTTCGAGCGCGGCTGGCCCACCTGTGCCGCCGTCTCGCGCGAAGTCATGTAGCCGGCGAATTCACCGTGACGGATGATATCCGTGCCTTGGGCCGGCACACCTTCATCGTCGAAAGCGAACGTGCCGAGGCCGGGCCCATGTTCCAGCCGGGCATCGCACACAACGTTGACGAGATCCGACCCGTAGCGCAGCCGTCCCAGTTGGTCGAGCGTCAGAAAGCTCATGCCTGCGTAATTGGCTTCTGTGCCCAGCACGCGATCGAGCTCGATGGGATGACCGATCGATTCGTGGATCTGCAACCCTAGTTGCGAACTGTCCAGGATAAGATCGAATTCGCCCTCGGGACACTGTGCAGCGGAATGCAAAGCCACGGCCTCCTCGGCCACCCGAGGAGCGTGATCCAGCAGTTTCAGTTCATCGATTAACTCGTAGCCCTTGACTTGATATTGCCCGCCGAACGAGTTCGGGTAGGAGCGCCGCTGAATCTCGCCGTCTTTGTAACTGAGGGCGGAGAAGCCCGTGCCAGAGACGCACCGCGTCTGATCGATCAGGCTGCCGAGGGTTGACGCGAAGACCTGCCGCCGCCACTCAAAATGCATCGAGGCTTCCGCCAGGCTCACGTCTTTTTGGCGGCGCAATTCCGTGTCGACCGCGAGGAGAGTTGAGAGCTGCTGGTCTATGGGGATGCTGAACGGATCGACGCCGAAGGGCGATACCCAGACGACTTCGTACTTGTCCTCCGGCGCCAAAATGACATCGGCCTTGTGTGCGGCGGTTCCGGCACGCGCGATCTCCATTGCCAGGGCCGCCGCGGAGTCAATCCCTTCTCGTGTCAATTCGTCAGTGGCTGCAAATCCCCAGCAGCCATGCGCCAGAACGCGAATGCCGAGCCCTAAAGACTCGGAGCTCGAAACATGTCCTGGCTTGCCATTCTTGGTGGAGATTTCACGGTCGCGGGTTTCGACGACGCGCACATCGGCATAGGCCACGCCCCGCCGGGAGACGGCATCGAGCGCCTGTAGGGCCCAGTTCTTCATCGCGGCGTAATGAGTCCTCCCAGCTTATCCTGTTCGCTGGCGGCTGCCCGCGGGAATCGCGTGGCATACGCCTCTGCATACTTCAATCCCGTGCCAGTGTTGTAAAGCACGATGCGGTCGGAGGGTTTCAGAAAACCCGAAGCCAGCAGCTTTTCCAGTGCCGCCACGCAAGCGGCTCCCTCCGGAGCGGCGTAGATGCCTTCCTCGGAAGCGAGTTGCACACCCGCATCCAGCATTTCCGCGTCGCTGACCGCTACCGCCGTGCCGCCGCTCTTGCGCACAGCCTCCAGCACCAGGAAGTCGCCCAGCGGTTTCGGCACACGCAGGCCGCTGGCTACCGTGTGGGCATTCTCCCAAAACCGGCTGCGGGGCTCGTTCTCTTCGAAAGCCCGCACCACCGGTTGGCAGCCCTCCGCCTGTACTGCGATCATCTTGGGGCGCCGGCCCCCGATCCAGCCCAGCCGCTCCATTTCCTGGAAGGCCTTCCACATCCCGATCATGCCGACCCCGCCCCCGGTGGGGTAGAAGATCGCGTCCGGCAGCTCCCAATCCAACTGCTCCGCGACTTCGTAGCCCATGGTCTTCTTGCCCTCGATGCGGTAAGGCTCTTTCAGAGTGCTAACGTCATACCAGCCTTCCGCCGCGGCGCGTTCGGCCACCAGCCGGGCGCAATCGCTGATGAGCCCGTCGACCAGGGTTACGTGCGCGCCATAGGCCTTCGATTCCAGGTAGTTGGACTCTGGAACATCGCGCGGAAGAAAGATGTATGCCTCGATTCCGGCCGCGGCTGCGTAAGCGGCGAGCGCCCCTGCCGCGTTTCCCGCCGACGGGATCGCCACTTTACCGATGCCCAACTCGCGGCACATCGAGATGGCGCAAGCCAGGCCGCGGGCTTTGAAAGACCCCGTGGGGTTCAGCCCCTCGTCTTTGACCCACAGGTTCTCCGCGCCCAGTCGCGCACCCAGCCGGACAGTGTGCAGTAGTGGCGTCCAGCCCTCTCCCAGTGTTATAATCGACTCATCCACAGGCGGTAAAACTGGCGCGTAACGCCACATGCTGGGAGGGCCATTGTGTACCTCGCGTCTTCTCCAGCGGCTTCGGATGTAATCGAGGTCATACCGTACCAGCAGCGGACCACCGCAATCACAGAGGTTGATTCTCTTCCCCGCCTCAAACCTCTTGTTGCACAAGCTGCATTCTAAATGCGTCGCTTTCGGCATTAAGAAGAAAGTCTAGCATCGGAACAACGAATGAAGCTTTTCGCCTCGACTCTAATTCTGTGTTTGTCAGCCTTGGGCGGTGAAATTGCCACGCCCGCGGAGGTCAGCCCCATCGGGAATTTACCTGAACCACCGAGGATTCCCTTCCACCTCCCGGACCCGGCTATTGCCGTGAAGGCCAGGGAGGCGCCGATGCCTCCGGCACTTCCTCTGATCTTTCCCAAAGACACACGTGCCCTGATCCGGGAGGCGGCGATGAAGCACCAGGTGCCGGCGGCGTTCGTCTCCAGCATTGTCAGAGCGGAATCCAACTTCGACCCGCTGGCTCTCTCGCCCAAAGGGGCGATTGGACTAATGCAGCTGATGCCGGAAACGGCGCAGCAGTTCGGCGCGGATCCGCATGTTCCGGAGCAGAACATCGATGCGGGCACTCGCTACCTGCGGTGGCTGGTCAATCGCTATCACAAATACCGCGACGGATTGAAGCGGGCGATCGCCGCTTACAATGCAGGGCCGGGTATGGTGGACCGCTATCGCGGGGTACCCCCGTTTCCGGAGACGCGGGTGTATGTGGCGCGTGTGATGGGATTCTTAAAAGAGTTTCAGAGAAGGCGGGGTTAGCAGGCAAAAGGCGGGGCGGACGGAACGAAGTCCCGCCAGCCCCGTGCAAGAATGGTCAGCCGTTCGAGCGCCGGTGGGATTGTAGCCGTTGCTGGAAGTCCTGCTGCATCTGGTCTGCCTTGGCCCGCTGCTCCGGAGTCAGCACAGCGTAGAACTTGGCGAATGCTTGCGTCCGGATCGCCACCAGTTGTCCCAGAATGTTGCCTTGCTGAGTGGCAAGCTGTTGGATACTGGCATCGCTTTGGCCGGCTTTCGCCGCGGCGCTCAGCGCCTGATGGTTCTGCTTCAACTGGTCGCGAAGCGGTTGAGCTGTCGTGCGAGCGTTCTGGAAGATCGTCTTCGCCTGCTGTTTCTGTGCGTCCGTCAGGTTCAGCTCTTGTGCCAGACGCGCCATATGCCGGCGCATGAATGCATGAGGCCCACCTTGTGGGTTTGGGGCCGGCGCCTGGGCGAACACCATGCCGGTGGCCAGGGCCATGATTGCGGTAAGTTTCATTAATGGTTGCTTCATGAGTGGTTGCTACCTCTCACCTTCCACTCTAGGAACACGAGGTAAAGGCGTTTTGTTGCTGGGGTAAAATTCTGTAAAATGTCCCGTCCCCGCAGGCAGCAGGCGATTCGGAGTGCACCCAAAGCCACAGAACCCAAAGTTACCTTTATTGAGAGGCTCCGTCCGCTGTGGAAGGAGCATGGCAAATGGCTGCTGGCGCTCTGGTTTGCGGTGCTCCTCGCTTACTCCAACTCGTTTCGTGCCGGACTGGTCTACGACAACAGCATCATCCTGCAGAAGGACGCGCGGATCCAGGAAGTTACGGCCCGGAACATCCAGCTCATCTTCAACCAGGAATACTGGTATAACAACGCGACTACGGGACTGTACCGCCCGCTGACTACGCTTTCTTACCTCTTCAATTACGCGGTATTGGGCAATGGGAGCAATGGAGCCGGATATCATTGGGTTAATTTCCTGCTGCACAGCCTGAACGCTGCACTGGTTTACGCGCTGGGTGTGATCCTCTTTGGCGGGATTGCTCCGGCGCTGGCACTGGCTGCCGTGTGGGCACTGCATCCGGTACTGACCGAATCGGTGACGAACATCGTAGGCCGGGCCGATTTACTGGCTGCCTTGGGAGTGCTCGCCGGTCTGCTCTGCCACATTCTCAGCGCCCCGGCGACAGGAAGACAGAAGCTCTACTGGCGTGCGGGGTTGACGGCCGCCGGGACGATCGCCTTCTTTTCCAAAGAGAGCGGGGCTGTGTTGCCGGCACTGATGCTGGTTTACGACCTCGCCTGGAGCAAAAGGGCGATGTGGCGGGAGCGCGCCGGCCACTACCTCTTACTGGCCGTGCCCGGCCTGATCTATCTGGCCCTCCGAATCAATATGCAGGCCCAAATACCTTACGCGCTGATTCCGTTCGGCGATAATCCGCTATCGGGCGCAGGTTTCCTGACGGCTACGCTGACGGCCATCAAAGTCCTTGGCAAATACCTATGGCTGCTGGTTTGGCCGAGGCGCCTCTCCGCGGACTATTCGTATAACGCGGTCCCGCTGTTTAGCTGGCATTTGGGGATGTGGGAGGACCAGAAGGCTCTCATCGCGCTGGCCGTTTGTCTTGCGGCGGCCGGCCTGGCTCTCTATTCCTACCGGCGGCAGAACAAGGTCTTCTTCTTTCTTGCCTGGTTCTTTGTGGCGATGGCGCCCACCTCGAACCTGGTCATCCTTAACGGCACGATCATGGCCGAACGATTCCTATATCTGCCGGCGCTGGGCATCGTGGGTTGTCTGGTGGTCGCTGTCGAGGCAGCCGGGCGGCGCTGGGACTCCCGCCTGGGATGGGCCACGCTCGCAGTGATCTGCCTGGCCTGCGCGGGCCGCACTTTCGCTCGCAACTTCGATTGGCGCACCGAGCGCAGCCTGTGGACCAGCGTGGTGAACGCCAACCCGAACAGTTTCAAAGCGCACTGGCAACTTACGGTCGCGCTGATCGATGCGAATCCTCCGCAATACGACGCCGCCATCCGGGAAGCGGATCGGACTCTGGCGATTCTGGAAGGTCCCGCGCCGGAGCAGCAGACGCCACCACCTTATTCGGATACCGCGTATTGCTATCGCGCAAAAGGTGACAGCCTGGGCGAAGGAAACGGCGACTGGTGGTACCGGAAGGCGCTGGCAGCGCTCTTGCGCGGCGAGCAGGTGGATGCAGCAGCCACCGAGCTCATGCGCGAGGCCAATCTGGCGCATGGTAAGACGGCGTTCCTGCGAAGCTGGGCGCCTTTGTACCTCGAACTGGGCCGCGTCTATCTGCGGCTGAAGGAACCGGACAAAGCGTTAGAGGCTTTGGCCACGGGCCGTGCGCGGCGTCCGGATGCGGACTTTTCCGAGGAGATGGCTCGCGCCTGGCTGGCCAAGCGCGATTGGCAGCACGCCACCGTGTCGCTGATGGAGGGGCTCCTATTCGATCCCGGCGCCAGCCGTCTTGCCGCGGAACTGCTGGAGGTCTACCGCCGTGAAGCCCAGCAGACGTGCGCTGCCGGCAGCGGGGCGAGCATCAACATGCAATGCCCTCTGGTTCACGACGCTCTGTGCGAAGCCTCGCGCAACGTCGCGCTGGAGTATCGCCGGACCGGTCAGCCTTCCAAGACAACCGCTACGGTCCGCACCGCCATTCAAAGCCTGGGCTGCCCCGCGGCGCAGTTCCGGTAGGCGCCTTTACGAACCGTTACGGTTGGCCTGGAGGCGGCCGTGTTACATTTTAGCCGTGCACGTCCTGCTGATCGACGACGATGCGGAGCTCTGTTCGCTGCTCGGAGAGTTCCTGAAGCGCGAGGGCTTTACCGTCGATTGCGAGCATGAAGGCAACGCCGGTCTCGCCAAGGCCCTGGCGGGCGCGGCCGAGCTCATCGTTCTGGACGTCATGCTGCCCGGCATGGACGGCTTCGAGATCCTGCGCCGCATCCGCCAGCAGAGTAGGATTCCGGTCATCATGCTGACGGCGCGGGGCGAGGATGTGGACCGCATCGTCGGCCTGGAAATGGGCGCCGACGACTATCTTCCGAAACCCTTCAACCCCCGCGAACTGGCGGCGCGCATACGGGCCATTCTCCGCCGCTACGAGAAGCGGCCGGCGGCCGCTTCCGGGCGCGTCGAAGTGAACGGCGTCACGCTGGATCCGGGGACTCGCGAGGTGCTGGTGGATGGAAGGCATGTGGAGCTGACGACCTTCGAGTTCGACATTCTGGATATGCTGATGCGCTCGGCCGGACGCGTTCTTTCGCGCGATGCGCTCATGGAGAACTTCTATAACCGCAAAGCCACTCCCTACGACCGGTCCATCGACATGCACGTCAGCCACCTGCGGAAGAAGCTGGAGCGCGGCAGCACGCTGATCAAGACGATACGCGGCGTGGGTTACCAGTTCTGCCGCACACCGGAGGATGCGGCTGCCGAATGAACTCGCTGTTCGCCAGGATTCTGCTGTGGTACGGCTGCACGGTGATCATCACCCTGGTGGGCGCCGCCTTCATCTCCGCCTTGGATATGAACCAGGACGACAGTGACCGGCGCGCGCCGGCCGCGCGCCTGGTGGAGTTTCAGCTCAGCATGGCGCGGAAGGCATACGAAACGGAGGGCCGGGCGGGGTTGGAGAAGTTCCTCGCTACGATGCAGCGGGTCTTTGACGCCCAGGGGATCCTTACCGACCCGAATGGCCGCGACCTGCTGACCGGAGAAGACCGCTCGGAGTTGATCCGGCGCGCCCGCCGCCGCCGCGCCGAGTACCAGTTCTTCCGCGCGGGTAATGCCATGGTGGCGCGCGCCGCCGAAGACGAGCGCTACTGGTGGTTCTTCATCGTGCCGCGCATGCGCGTCGGTTTATGGTTTCTGCAGCCGGACCATATGTTCGTCCTGCTTGCCGCGGTTCTCCTGTGTTACTGGCTCGCATTTCGACTTACCCGCCCGGTGCGCACTTTGGAGAAGGCCGTGGAACGCTTCGGCCGGGGCGATCTTTCGGCGCGCGTGCGCTCGAAGCGGCGCGACGAGATGGGCCGGCTGGCGCGCACCTTCGACCGTATGGCCGACCGCACCGAGATGCTGCTGGGGGCCGAGCACCGTCTGCTGCTGGACATTTCGCACGAGCTGCGTTCTCCGCTGGCGCGCCTCAACGTGGCGATCGAGCTGGCGCGCTCGGGCGACGATCTGACCGCAGCGCTGAACCGGATCCAGAAGGAAGCCGACCGGCTGAACGCGCTCGTCAGCCAGTTGCTGGAAGTGACGCGCGCGGAAGGCGATCCCTCCGCCTTGCGCCGGGAACCCGTGCGCGTGGACGAGTTGGTGCAGCAGCTCGTCGACGATTCCACCATCGAGGCCCAGGCGCACGGGTGCGAGCTGCGGTACCAGCAGCGTCAGCCGGCTGTCGTGGAAGGCGACCCGGAGCTGCTCCGACGGGCCGTGGAGAACGTCATCCGCAATGCCATCCGCTATGCTCCGCGCCAGACGGCCGTCGATGTGTCGCTGGCCCGCAATAATGGGAGCGTCGTGGTAGACGTGCGCGACCGGGGGCCTGGCGTGCCGGAAGAGGCCCTGACGCGCATCTTCGACGCCTTTTATCGCGTGGGAACCGACCGCGCCCGCTCGAGCGGGGGGATCGGCCTGGGGCTCTCGATTGCGCGGCGGGCAGTGGAGCTTCACAAGGGCAGCATCCGCGCGCGGAACGCCGCGCCCGGCCTGGAAGTCGAAATGGAACTGCCTGCCGCGCAGGCGTGAGTTACTTCACCTTCTTCATCCAGGCGAGCAGCGGCGCGGAAAGGGTCTTATCGGCGGTATCGAAAGCGAAGACTTCGGACATGTGACTCTCGCCCTTAGCAAAGAGCATGGTGGGGCAATGCGCCGGGCCTTCCTTGCACAGCTCGTCGTGCAGCGTCTGATAGAAAGCACTCATCGCGCCATTGATTCCGGGATCGAGTTCCGCGGAGACGAACAGCAGCGCTACCTGAGTCTTCTTCAACTCCGGGAGACTGGAGCGAGCCAACTGAGTAGCGGGGTCGACGGGTGGAGCGCCGCCGCGCCCGCGGCCCGCTGCGGGAGGCGCCGGTCCGACGCCGCTCGGTCCAGTGATAGCGCCGCTATTGGGCGGGGGCGACCCGCAGGTGCTGCCTGCCGCGGGGGCGCCGGCCGCGCCGCCGAAACCTCCTCGTCCGCCGGCGCCTTGCGGCTCGAGGGGCGCAATGTTGAACTGACCCGACATGAAAATAGCGCCCTTAACGCCCGCGCCTTTAGGCCCGTAAACCTCGGGGTGGCCGACATATGTGCCGAGCGGCCCGTTACCCGCCGAATGCGCCGCGATGAACATGCGATCCGGATTGCCTTTGTACTTCGTGATATTGGCTTCCAGCCATTGGATCATCGCCGAAACGTCCTTGGCCGGGTCGTCCCAGTTCTGGCCCGGGTGGCGCTGCATGAGGACCGCCACCATGCCGTTCTTCGCGGCCCACCGGCCGATGTTGTCGTAGAAGGCATTCCCCTCCCGGGCCTGCTGCTCGATCTTGTTGCCTGCGCCGCCGGGTATGTAGATGAAGACCGTGCGGCTTGCGCCGCCCTTGTCGGCGGTGAAGATGTCGACCAGGTCTTTGGGGTTGGGGCCGAACGAGACGTCGCGCGCGATGGTGACACCGGGATAGAGCGGCGTGACGCTGCTATTGATGTCATTGGCGGGCATGAGCGGCCGGTAGAGTTTGGCCGTGCAGGCCGGATCGACGATCTGGCCGATCTTGCGCAACCCTTCTTCGATATCGGGCGGCACCTGCGCACCGGCAATCGCCGCCGCCAGCAACAAGCTTCCGAGCAATCTCATCATTCGCACCTCAATGAGTCATCGAGTAGACCACGTAATTGGAAACGATCCGAAAGGCGAGCGCGGAGAACTTCTCGTCGTACTGCGGCCAATCGGCCCATTCCCAGGCGTCGCCGAGATCCATGTCATGACAGATGGCGACCATCAGGCGTCCTTTATCGTCGTAAATCCCGCGCCAATGCGGATCGTAGCCATCCTGTTCGTAGGTGCGGCCGCTGCGCAGATACTGCGCGCCGGGCACCTGGTAGCGGCTCTCGAGGTTATAGACCACGTGGAAGATGGGGTCGCTATCGGGAATGTCCACAATCGGGCGGTCGGGAAAGACGCGCTGCATGCTCTCGATAAAGACAGCCCACTCGAGACTACCGTGGAAGTCATCGACCATGAAGAAGCCGCCGCGATCGAGGTACTCGCGCAGGGCCTTGACCTGGGTGTCGGTGAGCTGCCAATGGCCGACCTCGACGGCGTAGAGCCAGGGCCAATTGAACACGTCGGGGCCGTCATCGAGATCGACCGGCTGCTCGACCGACCGGACGTGAATGCGGGTCAGGCGGCGGAGGGCCGTGGCGACATGCCGGTCGGCCGACGTGTAGTCCGTAGTCCAGCTCGAACGACCCAGCTTCCATTGGGAACCGTAGCCGAAGCGAAAGCGGCGGCCTAGAGAACCCTGGTAGGGAGGATACATCAGGCGCGCAAACGCCCACTCGGTCTTCTCCTGGTAATCGGGCGGTATGGCGATGTTGTCCTGTCCGGGGTACTCACGCCAGGCTAGCGGTCCCTCCCAGGCCAGCGCGGTGGTCAACGCTGCAGCCGCAACGCCGGCAGAGAACACGAGATTACGCATTGCGCCCATCGCCGTCCATTATAATGACCGCGCCAGGAGGATGTCACCGTGACACCGTCTGGTGGACGCGTTGTCGATCGAGATACGCGAGAGTGAGCTCGGCGATATGGCGGGCGACCATTTCACGCTGCGGCGGAGTCACCTTCATATCGGGCCAGAGCGCCATCAGGATCGGAGTGGAGTGGGCATAGTGCGCCACCTGGCC
Organism: Terriglobia bacterium; assembly: GCA_003175985.1. Lineage (GTDB taxonomy): Bacteria > Acidobacteriota > Terriglobia > Bryobacterales > Bryobacteraceae > PSRJ01. The sequence goes on along the minus strand of PSRJ01000163.1, from coordinate 18,427 downwards.
CATGATGCTATGTACGGTGAGCCGGGTGGTCTCATGATCGGGTGAGAGGCCGGAGATCGCAGCACAGATGGCGCGTAGCCGGTCGTAGACCGGGCGCATGACCACGTCGACGATACGTTTGGTCGCCGCGGTAGGCTTGACGAATTCGTGCAGCATCAGCCGGTAGCGCAGGTTGGCCTGATCGCCGCCTTCGAAAGCCCGTTCGAGCATGGCCCGAATGATCTCTCGCAACGCCTCCTGGGGATCTGCCGCGGAGTTCCAGGGCCGCGCAGCGGCGTCGCCTTCCGCCGGCTTCTTGCAGTAGCGTAAGACCTCGGTGTAGAGCTCCAACTTGTCGCCGAAGTGATAGTTGACGAGCGCCACATTGGCGCTGGCGCGGCTGCAGATCTGGCGAATGGTGGCGTGTTCGAACCCCTGCTCCGCAAAGACCTCCGCCGCGGCTTTCAACAGCCGGGCGCGAGTATCGTCGTGGGGCTTCAACTCTCCCTCTTTCCGTGCAGGAGCATTTCGACAGCATGCTCCATGGAACCGGCGGGGGTGATCTCCCCGGAGTTCACGAAGAAGATCTGATCCACGTTGTCGATGGTATTCAGGCGGTGGGCAATGATGACCTTGGTGGTTTCCGGCGGCAGCTTCTGCAGGATCTCTTCCAGCAACTGCTCGGTTACCGTGTCGATATTGGCCGTGGCTTCATCGAGCACGAGCAATTCGGGATTCCGCAGCGTGGCGCGCATGAACGCAATGAGCTGCTTCTGGCCGAGACTGATGCTGTTCCCGCTGGCGCTGACGCGGGTTTCCAGGCCTTCGGAGAAGCGGGAGAGCAGCTTGGAGAGGTTGGCCCGATCGAGCACTTCGGTGAGTTGGTCGCTGGTGTAATCGCGATAGCGGTCGTTGCCGTAAACGATGTTGTCGCGCACGGTTCCGCTAAAGAGGAACGGCTCCTGCAAAATGAATCCGACCTTGCGCGCGCGCTCTTCCGGCGGGTAAGAGCGGATATCTCGTCCATCGAGCAGGACAGAGCCTTGACCCGGATCGTAAAGGCGGGCCATGACGGAGGCAGTGGTCGTTTTGCCTCCGCCGGTAGGGCCGACCAGGGCGTAGGCTTTGCCTCTCTCCAGTTCGAAGCTGATGTTGTGGAGGACGTCTTTGCCGCCTTCATATTGGAAAGAAACCTGGCGGAAAGAGAGAACGGAGGCGGATTCGGCGGTGCCGGCGGCGAGGACCGGCATGTCCGACTCTAGCGCGAGCACTTCGGAGATCCGGTCCAAGGCCGCCAAGGCGAGTTGGAACGAAGACCATACCGTCGCCAACTGCCGCAGCGGGCCGTAAAAGCTGTTCACGTACAAAAGAAACCCGACCAGGAGTCCGACGGTCAGATGGCCGGTCCCGATGAGATAGATGCCATAAGCCACGACGGCAAGCTGCGCCAGATTGGTAGCGAGCCCGTATAGCGGCATCAGCAGGCCGTTGGCGAATCCCGCCGAGACCGAGGCGGAGAAATTGCGCGTGTTGGCGGCGGCGAACTTTTGGCGGAAAAAATCGACGCGGTTGAAGGCGACAATCACGCGGAAGTTGTTCAGGCTCTCCTGCACTTCGGAGCTCAAACCGCCCAGCGATTGCAGGCTCTTGACGTTCTTCTGGCGGATCCAGGCGCCGAACGTTCGCGTCACGGCCAGAACACCCAAAGCCGGCAGCAGCGCGGCGACGCCGAGCCGGAAATTGAGCGCCAGAAGGAAGATGCCGGTTCCGGTGATGAGAAACAGGCTGCCCATGAACTGCATGAGCGCCTGCGAGACGAAGACGTTCAACTTGTCGGTGTCGTTGTTCAGACGCGAGATCAGGTCGCCCGCCTTGTTCTGGTTGAAGAAGGCGACCGGCAGTTCCTGCAGCTTGGTGAACAACGCATTGCGCAGGTGAAACAGCAGCCTGCGGCCCACTCCGCCCATGGTGCGGACCTGGATGTACGATGCCACCACACCGCCGGCATAGATGGCCAGCAGGAGCGCCGAATGCGACAGCAGGCCCGGGTTGTCCTTCAGGCGGATGTAGCTATCGATGGTGCGGCCGATGATGACGGGAGCGATCAGATTGGCGGCAGTGCTGGCGAGGATGGCGGCAAGGGCGACGACCACGTTGCCTTTTTCGGTAGCCATGAGAGGCGAAAACCGGCGCATGCCGGCGCGCAAAGCGCCTTTGGCTTTCGGCTGCGGTCCCTTCTTCGTCTCAAGCGTGTATTTCATAGTGGCTGGTGCTGCGCTGCGAATTGTACAACTGGACGTATTCGGGCGAAGTCTCGAGCAACTCGTGGTGGGTTCCGCGAGCGAGCACTTCGCCCTCCATTAGAAGAACGATCTGATCGTAGGCTTCCACGGAGGCGATCTTCTGGGTCACGGAGATGAGCGTGAGCCCCGGGTAATTTTCCTGCAGGTTTTTGAGGATGGCGGTTTCGGTGGTGGTGTCGACACGCGCCGTGAAATCGTCGAGGAGCAGCACCCGGGGATTGAGCGCGAGGGCGCGCGCCAGCATGACGCGCTGCTTCTGGCCGCCGGAAAGGCTGGTTCCGCGCTCGGAAACGATGGTATCGAGGCCCTGGGGCAGGGTCGCGATGAAATCCTGCAATTCCGCGGTGGCGATCGCTTTTTCCAGATCGCTCTCGGGAATCGAGCCGCCGAACGCGATATTCTCGCGCAGCGACAGGTTGAAAATGACGCTGTCCTGAAACACGAAGCCGACCTGGCGGTGGAGGGCTTCCTTGTCGTAGGCGTCGATCGGCTGGCCATCGTAGGCGACCTCGCCGAAGGAAGGCCGGAGCAATCCGATCAGGACGTAGAGCAACTGCGTTTTGCCGGCGGCGGTAGGGCCGATGATGGCAGTCTTCGTGCCGGGCGCCACGTCCAAAGACACATCGCGGAGGGCGAACTTCTCGCCATAGGCCAGCGAGACATCGCGGACCTGGACTTCGCCCCGCAGCGCGGCCGCCAGTCCGCCGGTGCGCTGCGGCTCAGGGGCATTCAGAACCTCCCCCAGGCGCTGGTACGACGCCGTGGATTGCGCGATCACATTGCTCATGAAACCGATGAGCATGATGGGGAAAATCAGAATCGCCAGATAGCTGTTGAAGGCTGTGAACTCACCCAGGCTCATCGTGCCGGCGATGACGAAGTGTCCGCCGAGCGAGAGGATGATCACCGTGGCAAGGTTCATGGCGAAGGTGATGGCGGGAATCAATCCGGCGAACAGGCGCAGAATGCTGAGCCCGATATCGCGGGCCTCGGTGTTCGCCGCGAGAAACTTCTGATATTCGAGCTGCTGCGTATTGAGAAGACGGATGAGGGCGGCGCCCAGGATGCTCTCACTGATGACGCGGTTGAGCCAGTCGATCGCCTCCTGGCCCTTGCGGAAGAGCTTTCGCACTTTCTGCAGGGCGATTTGAAATGTGATGGCAATGAAGGGGACGATGCCCAGGATGGCCAGGGCGAGCCGCCAATTGATCGTCAGAAGCAGGATACTCGCGCCGGCGATCAGGAACAGGGAAGAGATGATATTGGCGATGGCCTGGGAGACGAACAGCTTCACCGCATCGACATCGGAAGTGAGATTGGTCAGCAGCTTGGCCGGCGTGAGTTTTTCGACATAAGAGTACGACTGCACCGAGATTTTCGCGGCCAGGCGTGTGCGCAGGTCGCGGGCCACACGCTCTGAGGCGTAGGTCTGCACGATGCTCTGGAGATAAGTGAAGAGGAAGATGAACAGACCGGCGACGGTGAACTCGACCACCACTTGGTTCAGAGCGAAATTGCCCCGTGTGTAGTTATCGATGGCGCGCGAGATGAGCTTGGGGATTACGAGATTGGTGCCGTTGCCCAGGATGGTGAGTGCGACGAGCAGGGCGACGAGGCCGGAGTAGGGCTTCAGCAGGGGCAACAGACTGGGTTTCGGCGGTTCTTTAGGTTTGTTGCGCATGGTGAGTACCCTCGTGGCGGGTTCGGTTAAACAGTAGATTAAAACGCCAGTTTAAGATTGTCAAGAGGATTTGGGGATCGGGGGAAGTTCGAGATGAAAGTAGTCGGAACGAAGTCACGCTGGGAAGCACCCCTACTGTCCCAAGGCCAATCGGATGGTATCGAGCGGCAGGACGAGCTTCAGCGGGTCGTCGATGAGCCGGAGAGCGCCAAAGCGTTCGTACCACGCAGCGGCACGGTCGTCTTTAGCGTCGATTGCAAGGGCGACCCCGCCGACTTCACGGGCGACAGCGATAGCCCGTTGTCCCGCAGCCAACAACAAGTCTGCTCCCAGGCCCCTACCGTGTAACACGCGAGAGATAGCCAGCCTGCCTAAGCGGAAAACAGGCACCTCATACGGTCCAAGCTTCTTTGTCACGATCGTGGGCGTCCTCGCGAACTCGATTGAGCCAGGGCTGATCGTGTAGTAACCGAGGATCGTTGATGATGCACGGGGGCCGACAGCGACGAATGTTTTCGCGCCGCCACTCTCATGATTTTGTCGTGCATATCGTTGTAAGTACTCGTTTAATACCGTGACACCGCAATCGAATCCTAAGCGGTCGTGGCGCCGCCCAATTGCCTGTTCCCGCCAGTCAATGTTTGACCTCACGCACGTTTCCGTCGCCTTTTCACGGCTGCTCGCAATGCCGGTGGAGGAGCAGGCGGATGCTCTAGGAGATCCAACACCCGAAGCGTATCCCGCTCGGTCAATGTAATGCGCTCGTGGCTTGCGATGATCTCCTCGGCTACAGGAAGAGTGGTACGCATCACGAAGCTGGTTAGATCCAGCCTTTCATATGCGGCAGCAGCGGCTAGAAGTCGCTTCTGTTCACGAGACGCGCGCAATTCAATACGATCGTCCCGAGTGCCGGAACGTGTTGGCATAATACGAATCTCCCGTGTTCAGAATACCGTACGTACAATGTACGGGCAAGCGGGTGGGATACCTGTTCAGAGTCATGCAGTTGCAACTCCAGCCCTCTTGGAACGAACATCGATATAAGTAATCCATTGCCTGACAAAGGACAGGTGGATCCGTGATTGCGGATCGGTAGCGGTCTGCGGGGCCCTCACGGGTTCATCGCGCCAGCAGCTCGAGTAAGCAGTTTCGCACTGAACCGGAATTGCAGACCTGCTGGCGCATTGAGAATGGTCCTTGCAGGTGCAGCACCGACCGCGCGACGTCACGCACGCTGATCGTTTGTATCGCGGCCGCGGCGGCGATCTGGATCATGGCCGTCGCGCCCTCATCCAGGATAGACAATAGCCGTACCGAAAGGTCCGCCTGCAAATCCAAATACGTGCTGCCTGGTAAGAGCGTAGTGCCGCCGGGCGTGACCACGGTTGAAGTTGGGATGTTGCCGGCGTAATAGGCGTATTGATCGGCGCGATATTGATGCACAACGATGGCGTTCTGCCGCAGCCCGCGATCCCAACCGCCGGCCCGATACTCGACAAAGTATCGTCCCGGAGGAAGGTCGAACACTGCCGCTTGCGGATTGGCCGGGTTCTGGTCGCCGAGGGCCGACAGACGCACGGCCGTCGGCCGCGGCGTTCTCCCGTCCGGCGCCGCAACGCTGGCGATCCTATGACTGTCCAGCCATCCCATCTTGGCGATGTACGGCGCGCACAGCCCCGGGCCGCTCGTTCCGAACGCGCCTTGAAAGGTCACGTCGCCAGTGGGTACGTTTCCAAACGTCATTCCACTCATGATGCAGAACGGATCCATGTAATCGACGCCGGGGCCGCTGGAGACCGCGCGCGAGTGCGTTGCCAGGCCCAGCGCATGACCTACTTCCTGCAATATCTGCGTTAAGTTCGCGTCCGCATCGCACACGACCTCGCCACCACCGCCCCAAAGGTCAGTCGCAGTGCTCATGTAAACCACGACGCCATCGAAGGAATCCACCGGCACATTCGCGCCGCGCGCGGCCGACTTCGCCCAGTCGACCAGATCCTGCCTGCCCTGCGAATTCGCGCCGCTGCCCTGATAATCGGACTGTTTTTGGGCGAGCGTGATCCATCCAAGGTTGGCAGCGCCAGCGGCCGGCCAAGCTGTTGAACCGCTCAGATCGACCTGCCCGAAGGACATATCGTGCCAGAACTTGATCACGTTTTCGGCGTCCGGGGCCGTGAACATATCCACGACACTCTTCCTGTTGATGGACGCGAAGCCGCGCTGGTCGTCGCTGAAGCGGCAAAGTAACACGGCGAACGAAAATTTCCGTGACATCGGCTGGCCTCCCCTACTGCAATGCGATCAGGATGGGGATCAGCCCTTTTCCCGATTGCAAGGGACAGAGGGCTTTGCCGATGACTGCGCCGAACGCCTTGGCAGGATCACTTGCTCTCATGGCATGCCCGGGCGTATCCGAGGTTGTGAGCAGGTCGCCAATTTGGATGCTGCCGTATCCGGCATCGACTTTGCAGAATGTCTTGCCGACCAAAGCCACCGGTTGCCGATTACCCGGTAATGCCTGCTTGTCCAAAATGATGCCTGGCTTGAAATCGCCAGCTCCGGCAATCACGCCCGCCACACGCCTGTCGTGAGATTTTGCGCTGGGAAACAGCGCGCCTTCGTCACCGAGCACCATCACCGTTCCCGGCTCCACGGCTTCCACTCCAATTGTGAACTCCTCGGCGCAATCGGCATTGATCAGCTTGATGTCACCGGTGACCACCACGTCGCCTCTGAAGAATGCCGCCGGTCCGTGGCCGCGGCTCTCGCCATAAATGGCGGCGCCCGTTCCGGCGGGGTTCAACTGGTAGGCTGCAATAGCGGCCGTGGCCGGGGACTTCGATTCCGCGTGCACGGCTTCGAAGCCCTCGCTTGTGGCCCAGACGCCGACTCCGCCGTGACCGATACCCACCACGCCGTTGCCATTGCCCTTGTGCTCGCCCCAAACGCCCGCGCCGCCCGTAGTGCTGGAAGTTTCGCCATACACGCCGTGCCAAGTCTGACTCTTGCCGACCACGCCCGGACCGATTGCTTCCCCCCACACCCCTGCGCCGCCCGTCATGCTGCTCGACTTGCCGTAGACGCCCATCCACTTCTGGCTTTCGCCGACCACCGCAGATCCTTGCGCGCTTCCATACACGCCGAATCCGTCGCGGCTGACTCCCACGACTCCGTGCCAGGTGGTGCCTTCTCCCCGAACACCGCTAGCGTCTCCTTTCGCGGATATGCCGAGACTGCCGGCGCCGGTGGCGGTGGCCGTGATGGCTGTCGAGTTCGCGCCGTCGATGTTGCTGGCGACAGGGTCATTTGTAAAATTGGGCATTTGCGTTGTTCTCCGTGAACGCCAAGTTTAGCGCTCGTCAAATACGTATTCGTGTTGGGCGTCGCGCGTGACCAATGTTCGCTTGCGGCCAGAGGCCACGACGAACTCCGAGCCCATCATGCCCGGCACAAGGGTGATGAACGAAATCGTGCCGTCGGGATTTTTGCGGCTGGCGACCTCGCTTTTCCACTCACCGAAGTCGAAGATTGTGGAAGAGGCCGAGGTGCTTACCGTGATTTCTCCGAGCGAGGCATTGGCATAGTGCCTGGCGAGCTTGGCGCTTTGATTTGGGTCAGCCGGTGCGGTCAGAAGTTTGCGATCGGCGGCGAGCTCGGAGTAGAACCTCTTGCCGTCCGCACTCAGCAGGGCACCCGCCTCGGGCCGCCCATCGAATAGAACTTCAAGCAGCTTGCGGCTGAAGCGATTGCGCAGCAGCCACCCGGGGTCGCTGTTCGTCAGGATGACGGCGCCCACGTTTTGCTGGGGCAACCAGATCATGTCGCTGTGATATCCGATCATGTCCCCGCCGTGATGAACCACGGGCACTCCGTAGGTCGTATCCACCATTAAGCCCATCCCGTACGATACGTCTTTACCGATAGAGACCTGGGGGACGCGGCGCTCGAGCAAGGGCTCCTTGGAAATATAGGTCTTTCCGTTCGGAAGTTTCCCTTCCGCCAGTTCCAGCGAGACATACTTCAACATGTCGCGCACGCTGCTCCACGCCGCTCCGGCGGGGCGCACGGGGATGATGGAGTAGTTTACTGCCATCAGCGCTTTCGCCGGGTTACCGTCTGCGTCCGGCGCGTGCGCGGTTGCGTGGTTGGCGGAAAGGGCGCGCGCGAAGTCGAAGGTGGTGGCGTTCATGCCGAGCGGATCGAAAACGTACGATTGCATCGCGCGGTCGTATGCGCTGCCGACATCCATTTGCGGATATAGGACATGCGCGCCCGTGTATCCGGCTGCCGCCGCCATGAGATTGGAATACTGGAAGAGTTCGCCGAATTTAGAGGTGGGCTGCATGGTCCCGAGGAGGGCGAGCGAGTTCTCGGGCGTGATTTTCCCGTATTCAAAGAGCCACTCGAGGTCCTGGCGCGGCATCCCGGTGCAGGCGCAGATCAAGTGTTTGACCAGGACACTGCGCGTGGTTTGAGCATCGCCGAGGTGAAATTTGGGGAACAAGGTAGTCACCGGCGTGTCCCAGGCCATGCGATGTTCCTCGACGAGTTTGGCCAGCAGCAGTGTGGTGAGAGCTTTGGTGTTCGAGGCAACCATGAACAAGCTATCGCCATCCGGCGGCTGGGTGCTGCCAAGCTCTTTCACTCCAAAGCCACCGGCGAAAATGACTTTGCCATCCTGGACTAAACCGAGGGCGACGCCCGGAACTTTGAGGTCCATTCGGCCCTGCTCGACGAAGCGGCCCAGCTCGGCGATGCGAGCCTTATCCAGAGGGTTCGCCTTTTTGCCGGCAAAGGATTCACGGCTGTATCCCTTGGGAAGCAAACGTCCGAGCATCAGAGAGGCTTGGCTGCCGCGCTTTTCCGCGACCGCATCTGCCATGTCTTCGATCACCACGGTCCAATTCGATCCGGAGTAAGAGACCAGCGCCGTTACGCCGCGCTTCTCGTTGGGAGAAGTCAGGTATTCGTAGACGCGACGACGGCTCCAGCCGTCTCTATCGGGCTGATCCGTACTCACCTTCACAGGCCACTTCGCCTCGGGCTTGTAAGCCTGCCACGCGGCGGCCAATGCCTGGTCAGGCCCACTGGCAGGGACATCGACAAGCGCGATCCAGGAATCGCCCTCCGGCGCTCCGAGGATGGTTGCCGGACCCTTCACGCGGATCGACCAATCCTTTGCCGCGATGAAGGTGTTGCCGAGAACGGTTGTTTTGGGCGTATCGGCAGACAGGCGCCCGGACGCCCCGGTCGCCGAGGAAGCGGATCGATCCTGCGCGATTACCGTAAAGCCGAGGATGAGGGCGGCGATGCAAAATGCGAGGTTGCGAGTCTGCATGATACCTCCGAGTGTTTTACTTCCGGCTGACGCCGCCATTTTACGCCGCTTTCGAGCGAGTTTCCAAATAGCCGGACGCGCCCGGGTGCGCAACATGAAAGAAAACCGAGACGATCTAAGCGTAACCGGTACTCTGTACGGATGCGCGGCCCTGTTTCACAGAACCGCGACCGTAAGGAAGCGGTTGTCTCAACCTACCTCATCACCTTCGCCTGCTATGGAAGCTGGCTCCCAGGGCAGGCCGGCGCCATCGATTGCCGCCACAACCTGTTTGGCAGCCCGTTGCCTGGACCCGATACGAACCTAGAGGCTCTCTCACAAAGTCGTATGCGGCAAGCGCCTTACGTTTTGGACACTGCTCGACGCCACATCGTGCTTCAGAGTATCCAGCAGGTCTGCGGCTACCGCAAATGGCTGCTGTTGGCGGCGCATGTGCGGACTAATCATGTGCATGCAGTGGTCGAGGCGGACCAACCCGCCGAGCAGGTGATGGGCACGCTCAAGGCTTACGCCAGTCGTGCGCTGAACACTACGGCAGTGGACCCGCCCAATCGTCAACGATGGGCTCGCCATGGCAGCACGCGCTACCTCTGGACATCGCGGGCGGTCACGGCAGCGGTGCATTACTTCATCTGCGAGCAGGGGGAAATCATGGCGGCCTATCAGCTATTGGAAGCAACCTAAGGTCAGAGGCTTTGATATACCGACCCCGCTCCCTAACGGTCGCGGTTCTGTGCAGTTACCACTTTCCTGTCACGCACACGATGCGCCCGCGGCGCCGGAACGCACATCACTTTTGCTGTTGCAGTTACGGACGCTTCTGCAAACCCTAATTGCTTTTATCAGGAGACTACTCCTTGCCAAAATGCTTGGCAAGGTAGGCCACAATGGTCTCGAACTCCTCATCCGTCGCCATGGCGCCCCGGGCAGCCATCTTGTCGACCGTGTCACTCCATTCGGCTTTCGTCCTCTTCTTGCTGGTAATACGGGTCAGCTCGTGACAGACAGTACACACTTTCCCTACCAGTTCCTTCCCGGCGCCTTCCGGCAGATCTTGTGCCTGAACGGATGCGGCCTGCGGGAATGCCGCCAGGATAATTGTAAGCCCCCATCTTCTTAAGACCATTTTCGAACCTCCCGTCTAAAACTGCTCGCTGTGCATACAAGTGCCGTGAACGTTTCTGAGCCGCGTGCGTCAGCAAGCGGTTCCTGTCCCCTGCATTGCTTTTCAGTTTTTCGTGGGCTATAATTCTGACACTTCGGCACCGTCATTGCAATGATTTGGAGGGGGTGCTTATGTCGAGTAGTTCGGGGAAGCAGGCTTTCGGGCGGCTGACTGTCCTTTTGGTGGCGGGCGCGGCCGTCGCCCTACAGGCCCAGCAATCACAGCCAGTCTCCCCGCATCGTGCCCTCATCAATCAGTATTGTGCCGGTTGCCACAATGTCAAGTTGAAAACGGGAGGACTGGCGCTCGACACGGTTGACGTGGACAACGTGAGTCAAGCCCCCGAAGTATGGGAGAAAGTCCTCCGCAAATTGCGTTCCCGTTACATGCCGCCGGCAGGTCTGCCGCGGCCGGACGAAAAGACCTACCAGTCCCTCGTCTCCTACCTGGAGAACTCGCTCGACCAATCGGGTGCTGCCAATCCCAATCCGGGCCGAACCGCCACGCTCCGCCGGCTGACCCGAACCGAATACCAGAATTCGATTCGCGACCTTCTGGGACTTCAGGTGGATGTCAGGCAGCTTCTGCCCAGTGACGAATCCAGCTTCGGTTTTGACAACATCACGGTGGGAGAACTCTCGCCTACGTTGTTGGAGCGATACCTGGGGGCGGCGCGGAAAATCAGCCGCCTGGCAGTCGGCAGCCCGGTTCGTTCCCCGAGCGGCGAAACGTTTCTCCTGCCGCAGGACCTCACGCAGGAAGAGCACTTCGACGAACTGCCGTTCGGCACTCGCGGGGGAACCGTGGTTCGCTATGCTTTCCCGCGGGACGGCCAGTACGAAATTACGCTGCAACTCACACGGGACCGCAACGAACACATCGAGGGCCTGGGAGAACCGACGGAAGTGGAGTTAATGCTGGATGGCGAGCGCGTTCACATGTTCACGGTAAAGCCCGCTAATGACATTACCGGGATTCGAAATGCCAACAGCATACCCAACGACGATCTGGTCGACAAGCATCTGCACATCCGCATTCCCGTTACAGCCGGTCCACACGCGGTGGGCGTTACCTTTCCCAAGAGCAGCCCCTCGCTTCTGCTGGAAACCGAGCGCCAGCCGTATCAGGCGCATTTCAATATGTACCGGCATCCGCGGATCCATCCGGCATTGTATTCGATCGTGGTGATAGGCCCGTATGACGCGACCGGCGTCGGGGATACACCCAGCCGCCAGCGGATTTTTGTGTGTCGCCCGGCCAAGCCGTCCGAGGAAGAAAGCTGCGGTAAGCAAATCCTGGCGAACCTTGGGAGGCGCGCGTACCGGCGGCCGGTGACGGAGGCAGACCTGCAAATCCCGCTGAAGCTCTTTCGAGAAACCCGGGCCGCGGAAGGATTTGAAGCCGGCATCGAACGCGGCATGCGGGCGCTGCTGGTCAGCCCCGAGTTCCTGTTCCGCCTGGAGCAAGATCCCGCCAACATCGGGCCTCACACTGCGTATCGGCTCTCGGATTTAGAGCTGGCTTCGCGGTTGTCGTTCTTCCTCTGGAGCAGCATCCCGGACGATGAGTTGCTGGATCTGGCGATTGCGGGGAAGCTCAAGGAGCCAGCGGTCCTGGAAAAGCAAGTGAGGCGGATGCTGACCGACTCCCGCTCGGAGTCGCTGGTCAACAACTTCGCCGATCAATGGTTGTATCTGCGAAACCTGGAGCAGATCGTGCCGGATGCCCGGGAGTTTCCGGACTTCGACGATAACCTGCGACAAGCCATGCGGCGCGAAACCGAGCTCTTCTTTGAGAGCATTATGCGGGAGGACCGCAACGTGCTCGACTTGCTGGGCGCCAATTATACCTTCCTCAATGAGCGGCTGGCTAAGCACTACGGCGTTCCCAACGTGTATGACAGCCATTTCCGGCGCGTGACGTTTGACGCGAACCATGTGCGCGGGGGGCTGCTGGGCCAAGGCAGCATCCTGACGTTGACTTCTTACGCCGATCGAACCTCGCCGGTAATTCGCGGCAAGTGGATTCTGACCAACATGGTCGGCTCGCCGCCGCCGTCTCCCCCACCGAACGTTCCGCCGCTCCAGGCCAACGGCTCTGCCGGCAAGCTTCTGACCATGCGGGAACGTATGGCGTCGCACCGCGCGAATCAGCCCTGCGCCGGCTGCCACAGGCTCATGGACCCCGTGGGTCTGTCAATGGAGAATTACGACGCCGTGGGCCGCTGGCGAAATTCCGATCAAGACTCTCCCATTGATGCCGCGGGCAATCTTCCCGATGGCGTCCAGTTTGTGGGGGTATCCGGGCTGCGCCAGGCGCTGCTCAGCCGGCCGGAGCTGTTTGTGACGACTCTGACCGAAAAACTTCTCACCTACGGGTTAGGCCGTGGGCTCGAATATTACGATGCGGCGGCGGTCCGCAAGATCGTGCGTGATGCCCGCAACGACGACTATCACTTTTCGTCGCTGATTGCAGGCATTGTCAACAGCACACCATTTCAGATGAGGAGATCACAATGATCATCACGAAGAAGGCTTTGCCCCGAAGGACGTTTCTGCGGGGTGCGGGCGTAACGTTAGCGCTACCCTTCCTGGATGCCATGATTCCATCCTTTTCCGACGCCGCGGCCGTCGCCAATCCAGTACGCCGTCTGGGATTCGTGTACATTCCGATGGGATGCAACTGGTTTGAGTTTTTCCCGAAGGAGGTGGGCAAGATTACTGAATTGTCGCCCACCTTAAGTACGCTGACGCCATTTCTGAACCAAGTCACGGTGATCTCGAATTTAGAGCTGAAGAACTCGTATTCACCCGGGAATCACGCGACTTCCAATTCCGGGTTCCTCAGCGCCGCGAGAGCCAAGATGACCGAAGGCGCCGACTACGAGCTGGCGACCACCGTCGATCAGATCGCCGCGAAGCAGTTGGGTAAAGAAACGCGGCTGCCGTCGCTCGAACTGGCGGTGGACGCGACGACACCGATTGGCGCTTGCGACGGCGGCATGTCGTGCATCTATGAGACCAGCCTCTCATGGTCGTCGCCTACTACGCCGCTGCCGGCCGAAGCAAACCCGCGCGTGGTTTTCGAACGTCTGTTTGGCGATGGGGGCAGCGCCTCAGACCGGCTGGCCGCGCTGCGGGAAGACGGCAGCCTGATCGATTTTGTGAGCGAAGATATCGCCAACGTGCAGAGGAAACTCGGCGCGGGCGACCGCACCAAGCTCAGCCAGTACCTCGAATCGGTGCGGGAAATCGAACGCCGCATTCAGAAAGCGGAGAGCGACACGGCCAAGACGGATATGCCCGATCTCACGCGTCCCATCGGGGCGCCGTCCGCCTATGGAGACCATGCCAAACTAATGTTCGATCTGCAGGTGTTGGCTATGCAGGCCGATATCACCCGGATCATTACGTTCCAGCTGGCCCGGGAGGCGAGCACGCGCACTTACCCGGAGGTTGGTGTTTCCGAGGCGCATCATCCCACTTCGCACCATGGAAATGACCCCGAGAAGCTGGCCAAGCTGGCCAAGATCAACGCCTATCATGTGTCGCTATTTGCGCACTACATAGAGAGGTTGAATTCCACTCCGGACGGCGATGGCACGCTGCTGGACCATTCCATGATCCTGTTGGGCAGCGGCATGGGCAATCCCGATGTGCACAACCACGTCAACCTGCCGATCGTCGTTGCCGGCGGCGGGAAGGGCAAGCTGAAGGGTGGGCGCCACATCAAATACCAGGAACCAACCCCACTCGCCAATCTCCACCTGACCCTCTTGGAAAAAGCGGGAATCCACCTCGACACCTTCGCCGACAGCAAGGGCAGAGTCGACGAGTTGTTATCCCTGTAATTCGGCACTGGAAATTCACACGGAGGCGAACATGTCACACTCAAGATGCTTCCACGGGCTATGGATGGTATCTATGTTTTTGGCCCAGCATGTCGATCTGAGTGCGGCCGACCCGGATGGTTCCTCAGCTCTGCACTGGGCCGTGCGCAGGGACGATTCGGAGACGGCCAACTTACTGATCCGTGGCGGCGCCAATGTGAAGGCGGCAAATCGCTATGGAGTCACACCGCTCTCGCTCGCCTGCACCAATGGGAACGCTGCGATCGTTGAATCGCTGCTGAAGGCCGGCGCCGATCCCAACACGGCCCTGCCGGGGGGAGAAACTGCGCTGATGACGGCGTCACGCACCGGCAAAGTGGATGTCGTGAAGGTGCTGCTCGCCCACGGAGCCAACGTGAACTCCGCCGAAAGCAAGCGGGGGCAGACGGCGCTGATGTGGGCGGCCGCCGAAGGAAACACTGCGGTTGTTGAGGAGTTGGTCGAACGTGGAGCCGATATCCATGCGAAAACCAAAGGCGGGCTGACCCCTTTCCTGTTTGCGGTTCGTGAAGGCCGGATGGATGTCGTGCGTGCGTTTCTGAAGATCGGCGCCGACGTGAATGAGACCTGGAAGGCGGGGCGGGGAACCGGTGTTTCCGGCATCAGCGCCATGGTCCTGGCTGTCGCCAACGCTCACTATGAGCTCGCCGCAGTGTTATTGGATGCGGGCGCGGATCCCAATGCCGCGGCCCAGGGCTGGACGGCATTACATCAGATTACCTGGATACGCAAACCCGGCCGGGGCGATAACGATCCCGCTCCCGAGGGTTCCGGAAACATGTCCAGCCTCGACATGGTGAGAAAGCTCGTAGCCAAGGGCGCCAATGTGAACGCGCGCATGACCAAGTCCGGAAATGTGGGCCGGACGTCGATGAATATGATAGGCGCAACACCTTTTATGATGGCGGCTAGAACCGCAGACGCTCCCTTGATGCGTCTGCTGGCCGAACTGGGAGCCGACCCCCTGCTGCCGAACGCCGACAACTCCACTCCAATCCTGGCCGCGGCAGGACTCGGCACCTATTCTCCGGGAGAGGACCCGGGGACCGAGGCTGAGGTGTTAGAGGCTGTAAAGGTGGCGCTGGAACTGGGCGGCGACGTCAACACCGTGGACAAGAATGGAGAGACCGTAATCCACGCCGCGGCCTACAAGGAGGTTCCATCTGTTGCTCAGTACCTCATCGATCACGGTGCAAAGATCGAGGTATGGAACACGAAAAACAAAACCGGATGGACGCCGTTGCGCATCGCGGACGGTGTCATCCGGGGCGGTGGAACCGTCAGACCTGCTCCCGCCATGGCGGCCGAACTTCGTCAAGTGATGGGCGCCGCGGGAGTCTCGACGGTCGTGGAACCGGACATCGTTCGAGCCGGACATCCGGTTAATTAGGACCCGCCAAGTTTCACCTCAGGACCGCTCGCTTACACTCGCGGCCCACATTAGTGGGGCAGCCAATCTTGGCTGCAGCCGCCTTTCCAGGCGGCGGGACCCGCTGGAAAGCGGGTCCGCGGGCAGAATTGCCCGCCCTACAAAGTTCCCCCGAAACAAAGACGTAGGTTACTAACGTACCTGCCCGAAGCGACGTCAAACGAACACAAGCAGGAGGTTTATGCTGGCTGATTTGCGTGAGGCGTTGCGGCAACTACGGAAAGCCCCGGGGGTTACGACCACAGCCATTATCACGCTCGCCCTTGGAATCGGTGCGACGACGGCCATTTTTACTCTCGTGCACCAGGTGATCCTGAAGTCGCTGCCGGTTACCAAGCCGGAGGAGTTGTGGAAGATCGGAGATAAGAATCGCTGTTGCAACTGGGGTGGATATATCCAGGGTGATGACGGCGCTTTTTCGTTGTTCTCATGGGAAGCGTACAAGAACTTCCGCTCCCACACTCCCGAGTTCACCGACCTGGCGGCATTGCAGGCGGGCAACGCTGCGCTTGGCGTCCGCCGCGCGGGCTCGCGCGCCCAGGCGGATACGCGCAACGGTGAATATGTCTCCGGTAATTTCTTTCAGACTCTGGGCGTGCAGCCCTGGATCGGCCGGCTGATGACGGATGCGGACGACCACGAAGGGGCGCCGCCCGTTGCTGTGATGAGCTACCGCATCTGGCGGGAGAAGTACGCTTCCGACCGCTCCGTGGTTGGCGCTTCTTACCAGATCAATGGGCATCCGTTTACGGTTATCGGCGTGGCGCCGCCCGGATTTTATGGCGCCAAGCTCGCGGGTTGGGGCATGCCGGACATTTGGCTGCCACTGACAACCGAACCGCTGATCGACGGAGCAACGGCGCGATTGAAAAGGCCCAATGCGAACTTCCTGGACCTGATCGGTAGAGTGCGTCCGGGAGTAAACCCCAAGTCGCTCGAAGCCAAGTTGAAGGTGGAGCTTCACGACTGGCTGGCGAGTCATGTGCCGGACATGGAGCCGAGGGAAAAGCAACTTTGGCGCCGCCAGACGCTGCACCTGGTTCCCGGAGGCGCGGGCGTAGCGTTCATGAGGGATCAATATCAGGATGGGTTGAAGTTGCTATTGATCGCGGCAGGATCTGTGCTGCTGGTGGCCTGCGCGAATCTCGCGAATCTGTTGCTCGCGCGCGGGTGGAAGGATCGGACGCAAACATCGGTACGCGTGGCATTGGGCGCCTCGCGAGGACGCCTGGTGCGTAAGGTATTGGTCGAGTCCATGCTGCTGGCGACTGTTGGAGGAGTTTTGGGCGTAGGCGTCGCTTACGCGGGGACAAAACTGATTGTGTCCCTGGCGTTCCGGATTGGTGGCCCGAATAACTTCGTCCCGATCGAGGCGACGCCATCCTGGCCCGTCCTGCTGTTCACACTGGTCGTATCGTTATTGACGGGAGTAGTCTTTGGAATCGCGCCAGCGTGGATGACTTCGCAAACGGACCCGGCCGAGGCGCTTCGGGGCGGCGCCGGCCGCTCGGTGGGCGCCGGCCGCTCCTGGCTGCAAAAGTCGCTGGTCGTCGCGCAGATTGCGGTGTCGCTCGTCTTGTTGTCAGCGGCGGCCCTGCTGGGCCAGAGCTTGCGAAACCTGGAGCGGCAGAATTTCGGATTTGAAACGCAGGGCCGTTACATTGCCTGGATCAATCCAGCGCTGGGCAACTACAAACCTGAGTTAATGGAGCCGATGTTCCGTGAAATTGACGACAACCTGCTCAGCACCCCTGGTGTGCGAATGGTGGCGCCCGCGCTCTATGCGCCCATGACGGGCGATAGCTGGAACGAGGGTATTCGCATCGAGGGCAGGCCCGAACCGCCTGCTACGGAAGACACAGGCGCCGCGTGGGCGCGAGTGATGCCGGGCTTCTTCGAAACCATAGGCGCCAAGGTCGTGCTCGGCCGGCCAATTATGGGCCAGGACACCGCGGCGACACGCAAGGTGGCGGTGGTCAACCAGGCGTTCGCGAAGAGATTCTTTAAGGACCAGAACCCTGTCGGACAGCACTTCGGGATCAACAAAGTTAAGTATTCGGCGACCTACGAAATCATTGGAGTGACCAACGACATTCGCTATCTGACCTATGAGTACAAGAAACCGGTACGGCCCATGTTTTGGGTGCCGGAAGCACAAACCGTCCAGTACGACGATCCGGGCGCCCAGAGCGGTGAAATCTGGTCGCATTATCTGTACAACATCGTGATTTGGGCTCCGGGCAACCAACCGGCCATGGAAGAGCGTGTGCGCAAGGTGTTGGCCGGCGTGGATCCGGATTTGGTGCTTTACGGGGTTGATCCATACCCCAAGGTCTTGAGCGCGGACTTCCAACGGGAAGAGATGCTTGCAACTCTGACAACCCTCTTTGGTGTGCTAGGGCTCGTGCTGGCCGCAGTGGGTTTGTACGGAGTGTTGGCTTATATGGTGGAACGGCGAACAGCGGAGATCGGTGTGCGGATTGCGCTGGGCGCGGATCGAGGGCGTGTCGTAGGAATGGTGCTCGGCGGCGCATTCTGGCAGGTGAGCGCCGGCCTGGGGCTTGGCATTCCCGCCGCGATCGGCGCCGCCAGGCTGATGACAGCCCAGTTATTCGGCGTCAAGACAGGGGATCCCGCTATGCT
>PSRJ01000341.1 GCA_003175985.1 Terriglobia bacterium | reverse complement strand
CCTGCGCAGACGGCTCCCAATGTGTTACCTATGTCTCAGGAACGAACTGTCACCCATGTGTCCGGTCCGGACACACGAAGGCGTGGACAAAGCCGGGGGACAAGCACGCGCGACATTGGTTGCAGGTAAATGGCGTTCACAAGCAACGACTCTGAAGGTGGAGATGCAGCTGCTCCGTTATCTGCTGCCCACGACGCCCGCAGCCTTGGTTAACGCTCCTACCGCTCTGTTGCCGGACCGCGTCCTCTTCCTGCGGCCGGGGGCGGCACGGGCTGAGGACTGTAGTGGTCGGCGAGTTGGTCCGGATGAAAGCCATAGGTACTGGCTGCGGGATCGAGCGGCAGCATGGTGGCCTGCCACTCGTTATAGTCCTCCAACAGCCGTTTGTAGACGTCTGGTTGGTGGTCTTTCAGATTGGCCCGTTCCAAAGGATCATCCACGACGTTAAAGAGGAACGTGTTGTCGTTAATCTTCAGGTACTTCATATCGCCGTCGCGCACGGCCTGCTGGGCGTTTTGGCGGTAGCGCCAATATAAACGCCGATGCGCCACCGGAGAGTTCTCCGTGAGCACGGGCAGGAGGTTGATGCCGTCGGAGGGGTAAGCGGGATCGGGTCCCGCGCCGGCCGCAGCCAGCAGCGTAGGCAGCCAGTCCATATGAATCGCGATTTGCTGCGTGGTGGAGCGGGGCTTGATATGCCCGGGCCACCGCATCATCGCGGGTATGCGCAAGCCGCCTTCGAGGAGGTCGGTCTTTTTGCCGGTGAACGGCCAGGTGTCCGAGAAACGTTCGCCGCCGTTATCGCTGGTGAACACGACGATGGTATTGCGTGCAGCGCCCGCTGAGTCGAGCGCCTTCAAAACACGGCCCACCTGCAGATCCATTTCGCCCACCATTCGGGCGTAAGTCTTGATGGTCCCCGCGTCGAACGCGCCGAGATTGGTTAAGGTCTGGGCGACGGCTTCATCGCCGGGGCCCTCCCAGGGCCAATGCGGTGCATTGAAATGCAGGCTGATGAAAAATGGCTTTCGCTGTTTCACGTAGCCATTGATGGACTTGATCGCCTGTTCGGCAAGCAGATCCGTCAGATAGCCATTCTGGTGAATCTTCACGTCGTCGTCCCAGAGGTCGTCGGTGTTGGTGTTGGCGCCGCCGGATTTATGCGTGAAGTAATCGAGACCGCCTCCGCGAAATCCCCAGAAGTGGTCATAACCGCTCTTGAGGGGCCCGTAATCGGGAAGCGGTCCGAGATGCCATTTACCGATGAGAGTGGTGCCGTAGCCCGCTTTTTGCAGCAGGGACGGGAGGGTTGGATGCCCTGGCGGAATTCCCACATTGCGTCCCGTTAGCGGCTCCTCCAGTCCCACAGGCAACCTGTATTGATACCGCCCCGTAATCAGGGCGACCCGGCTGGCGGTGCATACCGCGGAATTAGCATACGCCTGTAGGAACTTCACGCCTTCGTTGGCTAGCCGGTCCATGTTGGGCGTAGTGTAATCGGGACGGCCATAGCAGGAAAGGTCGGCGTAACCGAAGTCATCGGCGAGAATGAACAGGATATTGGGCGGGGATGCGGCGGCGCGAGCTTCTTTTGCCCTTGCCAGAAGAGCGAGGGGAGCCGCGGCGGTGGCCGCGAGCACCTGGCGCCGGGATGTTGCGGATCGATTGTTCACCTTTACTTGATAGCAAAACGTAGCGGCCTTTGGCGCGTCCCCCGCCGATTAGGGCAGGGGGTTGAACCGATGGAAGTTCGAACTGGCATTGTTGACCTGGCCGTCAGGTCCGACGGTGATCGTTCCGATTTGTGCAAAGTGGTGATCGATTCCGTCGGGCGGCTTGGCCAACGGTGTTTCGGTGGTGACGCCCTGCGCGTCCGTGAGCGTCTGGCGCGGCCACTCGATATCGGCCAGCGCCGTACGCGCCGGAATCAGCCAATAATCGCCCGTGCGGTAATGTACCTGCCCCGTGGCGGGCTTCTGAAATTGGATCTGGATGCCGTTTTCGAGATTGAGCCAGGTAGCGGAGTCCTCGATGATGCGGGGTGCATTATCGCCGGCATTCTCGAGCCCTCCTTCAGCCGGGTCGCCAAACGTGAAGTCCCACCTGCGGAGCAACGGGTGGTTGGGATTGCCCTTCGTCAGTGTAATGCCGATCGGGCCGCTGAGGGTCACAGTGTTGCTGGTACGATCGATCGACTGCACCTGCAACAAGGGCCGTGCGGTCCCCAGGAGTTCCGTAGCGTCGTCCACGGCTTCCACCCAATCGTGTTCCGAGATACCGAAACGATCGTCGCGGCCCAGGTTTTCGAGCACCACGGCATTATTGGCGGCCGCGCGAACAATCGGAAACACCACCGCGCCGTTTTCGCGGGACCACTTAAAACTGGCCCCTTCGCTCGCCAGGCCGCCAGTGTGGATTTCCACGCGGTACAGTTGATTTTCCGGCCCGCGGTAGCGCGCATCCGGAGACAGTGTGCAAGGATCGATATTGGCCTCCGGCTGTTTCGCCATGGCCTTGATGATGCCGCGATTCACGCCCGTCAGACTGGCAAGCGGGTTAGCCGGGTTGAAAGGTGAGGTGCCGCCCACGTTGGTTGCACTGATCACCCGCAACTGCCAAACGGTCTGCGCACGGGCAGCAGTATCCGGTCCGAGTAGCGCTACTTCGCGCGTAGAATCGTCCTGCACATAAGTAATCGAACGCTCCCAAACATCCAGATACACCGTGGAATCTCCCACCGGCAAAGTTGCCGGGAACGGGAGACCAGGCTGCGATTGATAGGTGGCAACGCGGCGAAGAATCCCCGAGGCGGAGAAGGGGGTAAGATCACCGGCCACTGTTACCGTGCTGCCGTTGATTCCTATATCGGTAATGCGCGTTATCAATACGGTGGCTTTTGCGGAATCCAGCAGTTCGATGAGTTGCTGCCTGGCGAGCGCGGCGCCATCCGCCCACAGCGCGGGCACTTGAATCCGGTTGTTGGTATTCGGCACCCGAGAGTACGGGATGGATTCGGAAGCGAGTTCGACAAGGTAACCATCTACATAAAACCTGCCGGCGCCGACGATGAAGTCGTTGGGAACTGCGAGGGCGGAATCGAGCTTGCCAATCACGAAGCCCGCGTGTTGGGCGGGGGCTCCAGCCGGTCCGATGATATCGGCCGCCAATGTGCGCAAATAGTGCAGAAGGATGGAAGTCTGTTCATTCCAGTCAGCGTCAAGCTGTACGCGGCCCTGTTGCATCAGTACGCGCGTAAAGCTCTTGACCGGATCGAAAGAATCGCGAGTGAAATCAGCTTTCATGAGAAGTCCTCATCTGGGAGAATCCTATGGGATGCCGGGAAAAAGGTGTGGGGCCACCGCTCCCTCACGGTCGCGGCTCGGCAGGCGCCTGCAAACACGCGGTCTTTGATCTGTTTCAGCATCCTGCTAGGTCGCGAAAGAGATGCCCGCGGCTGCCCCGGCGGGCGTAAACTCATCAAGCCGGGCGCGAAGATTCGCAGTCCGCTGCGGCTGAAAAAGATCGTGATAAACACCCATTTCCGACTCGTCGTCGGCGCCCGTCTTGATTTCCGCCGCGCAGTTATCGGACAGTTGGCAATACACCGGCGTGCCGTATCTTGTGCTATTGAAATCGGGTTCGACGCGTTCGCTTTCGCTCGCGATCAGCAGGTCGCGCTGCTGCGGCGTCAGGTCACCCCTTTTGAATTCATCGAGCACCGCCGCAATGACCAGGTCCGGCTGGCATTCAAAGCGGCGCGGCGTCTTCGAGCCGGGGGGAACATATGAGAAGCGGACGCAGCCCTGCTGCCGGCGGCAGGCGAGCACATTGCCCAGCAGAATGCTGTTCTCGGCAAGTTCGATGGCATGTGTCTGAATCCGCCCAATAACGGTGCTTCGCAGAATCGTGAGCACTGAGTGCGCGCACAGGCGTTCGGGAGCGCCGATGGCGATGCGATTGCTGCTGGTGGCATCCACGATGCTGTCGGCAATCCGGATCGCGATTGGTTCGGTCTTAGCCTCGTCGCGGTTGATTTCCAGGAAGCCTGTGATGCTGTGATCGATGCTCAGACAGCCCACCGTACCCGAAACAATGATGCTCGGTTCGCTGGGACGCTTCGGCTCGCAGTTGAGATGGAGGCCCCAGCCCGGCACCAGCGTGGAATACCGGATGGTGACGCCGGCAAGATCGCCATCGATTTGCACACCGCGCCCGGTAACCAGGATGCCGTCGAGAGTAAACCAGCTTTTCGTTTCGCCGGTGACGCTGAGGTTATCGGGCGCCGAGGTTTGCCAATCCAATAGCCGCAGGATAGGCCGCGCGCCGCTGGCCGCGCGCAGTTGGAGCGATTGCCCGGCCTTGAGCGTGATTTGGATCGGCTCGGCATATACGCCGCTCTGCTCAATTTCAATCACAGCGTTTACAGGCCCGTCCGCACTCCATTGGTTGAGTGCGTCGCCGATTCGCTGCCCGGGCCCGACGCTGTAGAGTTTCGCGTCCGGTGGCTGCGATAGCTGCCGCGGATATTCGCCGCCGCCCAGATCGGCGGGGAAACCATAGCTGTAGGAGACGAGCACTCCTCCCTTGCGGGTCTGGGTCGGGGGAAAAGCGATTCGGCCTAATTGCGGATCGACAGCCACCTGCCCCGGGGTGGGGCGATACGACCAGTCGCTAAGGTCGGCGGGGACAATCTGCTCCTGGGGCACCAATTCGGGAGGCGAGCCGATCCAGATGGCCAGGCTTTTGCCCGGACCGTAGAAGAAGGGCACGCCGCGAGTAGCTCCGGCAACTTCATTCGCTTCGAATTTTTCAAAACTGGAACGCGAGATCGGGAGTGGAAGATTCAGTTTCCCTGGCGATTTTCCGCCCGCGGAAACCGGGCGGGCAAAAAGCTGGGTATCGTTGCCTAGCGCGCTGAACAGAAAACAATTCGGGCCTTCCGCTTCATAACAGTAAGCCGGAGTGTTCGTAACCGTGTAGGATCGCAGCCGCCAAACGAAAACTTTCACATCGGCGATGTTCCCGGCGCCGGCGCGGATATCGATGTTGTGCGCGGATTCGTCGAATGCGCGGGCTAGATCGGCGAGCGCATCGCCGTCGCGCAGATCGAGTGTGCGGCCCCGGTTCATGTGCAGGTAGTTAATGTTTTGGAACACCCCCAGCAAATGAAACCATTCCACGGCGCGCGCGGGCCAGCCGGAAACCGCCGCTGCCAGCTCTTCGATGGCGGCGAGGGTACCCTTGCGCCGCCGGAAGCGGACGGTGTTGGCCACGTCTGCCCGCGGATACAGTATCCGGTTGATGGCCTGCTGCTCCGGAGTGGCGCCCGGAGCCGGTTCCCCGGCATCGTGCACCGTGCGATAGCCGATGAGCGACCCGATATACGGCACCACCCAGTCGTCGCAGGTTTCGATGAACCAGTTCTCGTAAAGTCCGGCAATGTCTTTCTCGATCAGGATGAGCTGCTCCGCGGCCACTCGCAGAAGCGCGCGCAGGGGGTATCCCTGGACGGCGTCGCGTTGCCGGTAAATGACCGGGACGAGTTCATAGAGGCGGTCCGGATTGGCATTGATCGTCTGCATCAGGCACCTATCTGAGAAAGTATGACTGTCGCCGGAATATCGGGGGTCATGAAGACCAGTTCGGCCCCAATGAAGCGCGTAGAGGCCGGGTCGTTGGGGTCCCAGGCGGGGTTCAGACGCGCCGCAGCGGCTGGAATAAAGTCGCGGAGTGTGAGCGTGGAAACAAGCTGCGCCAGATCTTTCACGGAGGCATCGTCGGAGACCGAATCGAACACATCGATATCGACATAGGCAACACCCTCCACCGCCTGCATCGCGGCGATGGCCTCACTCAAGAACGCAGGCTGCGCCAGGTCGCGTCGATCGAAGCTAAACGTATCGAGCAAGGCGCTGGTGACCACGGGCGAAACGGCCTCCCAGTGATAACCCGGGAGGAGGCGCACGCCGGCGCTCAAGACGATCAGCTTACGCTTGCGCACACTCACCTGAACAGGCTGGAACGGGTCGCCGTATTGGTTCAAAGCGCTAACCAGATTGCGAAAGAGATCCGAGCTCTGGTCGATGGGGATGTCGTTCACGCCGGCAATGGTTACGTGCACGAACTGCTGGCGTCCATCCGAAATGCGAATCGAAACCGCCTTGTCAATGCCGGCGAACGTCCGCGCGAAATCGGCGTAGTCCTGCACAGAAACCAGGCGGTCGAGGGCGAGCACCGCGGTGGGGGCGTTGGAGCGCACCTGGTCCACAGTGTCGCGATCGGCGCCGCCGGTGGCGTCTAGCGGGTTGATGACGCTTTGCGGGCCCAACGGATGGGTCGCAAGCTGGCTGATCTGCCCGGCTTTGACATTCCCGGCACTGCCGATCCCATAACGGTACGTGGCCTTCACATTCGAGTTACCTGTGGGCAGCCGCGCGCCATGCTCGCCGTTCCCGAAGACGACGCTGACGACGTCGTCGTTATCGGTCTGCGTGGTATACGCCCGGTCGTTGGGCCCCAGAGCGGCCGGATCGCCGGATTCGGCCCAGTCAATTTCGTTGACGGTCACATCGAGCGTGCTTTCGATACCAGCCGGCGTGGATGAGGAGACGTACGTCAGCGGCGATTTGCGAAGCGCAAAGGTCTGGAACGCCTGGGCCGCATTGCCGTCCCCGAGTACCTCGCCTATAGTCTGCCCGTTAGTGGCGTTCACCACGTTGGCAGCGATCGATACCGTGGTGCTGTCGTAGGTGTAAGCCAGCTTGCCGGCGAGTTCGATTGTGGTATGCACCGTTTCGGCGCCGCTCGAGATATTCCGGATCCTCCACGCGAAAACGCTGCTCTGCCGGCTAATGGGAATCACGCCGTTCGGGAAGGTCTGGCCGCCGGCGTTGGGGTCGATTAGCTGCTGCGCAAAATCTTTGAATTCCCCTTTCCGTTCCGCGGCTGTGGGAATATACGCATCGGCAAACAGCCCGGGACTGAGCTGCACGTGCTCGCAAAATTCCTGGCCGGGAAACTCCGGCAGAGCGATCTGTTGCAGCAGTTGCCGGAAATCGGGACTGGGCCTGCCCACGACCAGGCGGTCACCCGCAACATTGGCATCTGAGATGTAGAACAGCGCCTGGAACGGAATGACGGAGGGCAGAAACGGCCGGCAGAATTCCTTGCCCTTTCCTTGCGAGACCGCGGAGATCATGACGAGCTCGGAAGCGATCAGCCCGGTGACGTTGGGAACATCGGTTCGGGCGCCGGTGACGACTGCCCATTTGCCAGGTTCCAATTCGTCGAACAGGCCGTCCAGTTCGATGGTGCTTCCCGAAACGTCGTGGTCGATCGGTTCTTCGGAAAGACTCTGCAGCTCGGATTGTGCATACACGATCGTCTCGCGGAGAATTTCGGGCTTGGCGAGCAGAGTCTGAACGCCGCCGGTGGGGGTTCCTCCGGTGAGCCAGGCGCTGTCCAGAGTCAGGATGGTCGATTTGGCGGCGTACCCCGTGTGTGTGTCGAGCGATCGCGTCTGCACTTTCGCAACTTTGTGGTAGCTGAAAACGGTCTCCCCGGCGATCACATTGCCGTTGGGGTCCACCGCCGGCCGTTCCACGGCCACCCAGCTTCCACGCTTGATTTTGTCGTAGACGCCATCGAGGGCCACGAATCTCAGCTCGGTGAGGTTACCCAGGTTCAGATCGGTCCAGGTCGTGGAAATCGCTACGTTGACTCCCGTGAAACTCGGCGTATTGTTCGTGTAGCTCGGCAGGCCCGTAAAGCTGGAGGCAAACAAGGTGGCTTTGATCCGCTGGGCAAAAATCTGTAACCGCAGAGGATTCGGCTGCGAAGTCCCCCATGCGCGATAGAGCGCCTCGCCGGTGATCGTTGGCTGCAGCGCCGTAATCAGACGCGGAACAGTGTCGGATTGCGGAGCGAACGCCGACGCGACGGAGCGCGCCAGCACCAGAGGATTGGCAGGCTGCACCGAAGGCGGCGTTGCGAGCGGGGTCACGAGATTCTGCAACTGGTTGAGGCTGGAGACCGACAGATTCGGAAGTGGCAGCGGACCCTCACTCACCGTACCGCCGGCCGAGTTTCCAAAAGACGCAAAGTTGCTCGAATTCTCCTCCAGCACCTCAAGCAGATGACCGAGCCACGGCTCCAGCCGCAGGAATCCGCGCCGGACAGCGATCGCCTGCAATGTCCGGATCGCCGGGATAATTCCCGCGGTGGATTGGCTGCCCGCCAGCACGGATTCGACCGCGGCAGCCGCCTGCGCCGCCAGGTCGCTTCCGTCGAAGCTCGTCGCGGCGTCATCCACGAAGCGCTGGAGGGCGTCGCGCAGCGACGAGCTGGCGACGACCAGGGCCTCCTGGAGGACCACGCGAGTGCGGGAGTGGTCCGCGTCCAGATCGACATCCTGGGCGAAGCGGAGTACCTGTTCGCCGGGATCGTCTCCGAAGACGATCACCAGCCCATCACCCGATTTCAAGTTCGTCGCGACCCCCTGCAGAAACAACGTGTCCACTACGTCTGCATTCGTGCCAAGATGATTGACCACTTTGAGTGCAGGGTCGGGCACCGGAGTGATGATTTGCGGCCGCGTCAAGCGTGGCTTCAAAGCGTTCCAGTCGTCACGTGCGTAGAGCTCATCAGAGGTCTCGAAGAACTGCGCGGTCTCGCCAGGGTTGGGAACGCTTTGGGCGCGAGTGCCTACGGGGATCTCACCTTTGAAGCCGCTGGTAACGGTAAATGCGAGAAACACGCTGGAGGCGACACCGGGACGCAGCCGGTAACCCACCAGGCGGGCGAGTTCCAGGAGCGAGCGCCTTTCGATCGCGGTGGGCAAGTAGCCTTCGTTGGCGATCCGCTCCTGGTAAAAGGTGAGCACGTCGGAAACAACTGCCCAGGCGTCCAACAGAGCGATCGACGGATCGTTTAGTTCCCGCGTGGTGAGGCCTTTTAGCGGGTACAGACGCGAGACCGTACCTGAGCCGTCATCGGCCGTAGCGTCGAGGGCCAGGCTCGACAGGCGCGCAAGCATACTCTCGAAAAAGGTGGCGTACGTGCCCACGCGGTAACTTAGCGCTGGGAGTCCAGGCCGGTTGTATTCCGATTGGGGCGTTGCGATTTCGATCCCCGAACAGCATCCGCACGGCAATTTCATCGTCCGCCTCCCAGGGTGAGAGTCAACCGGCCGTTCTCGGGAAAGTTGGGATCGTTATCGAGCCTTGGAATCTCGAAAGAACCGAGATCCAATACGCCGGATTTGGGGACATCCGATTCGCCGGCCACGGGGGGCGCTTCACCGATCACCAGGCGCTTCAGGCGAGTGAGGCGAACGCTCGAAACACCGGTGACCGCCTGCGCCGCGGCCACGATGCGGCTGGCATAAACGCCATCGCCGAACGTGAGATTGTCCGGATGGAAAAAGCCTCTCGTGCCATCGGCCAGGATCCGGTTGCTGAACACGTCGAGGAGCGCGGCCTCGACATGGCCGCGCAGGAAATTCGGCAGCACGCATACATCGACGCCAAGATCGATACCGACGTACTGCGCCGGCTGAACGTAAAGATCGTGGCCTACACGCCGGTAAGGCTCGAGGTACTGCCGGACTTCCTCGAGCATCTCCGGCTCGGCATCTTCCGTCCCAAGCGGGTCGACGGCTACAAGCACCTGATTCCAACTGCCAGTCCAGCGCAGCCGGGCTTTGGCGCCCTGCAACGGGCGAAACGGCTGGAAGCAGATATCCGGAATGGGCGGCAGTTCCTCGCCCGATTCTTCCTCTTGCGCCTCGCGCGGGAGTTTTTCGGGAGCGGGTCCCGGCGCCACAAATAGCGCATTGCGCTCGCGCAGCCGCCGGGAGTTGTCCGAGGCCAGAGCCGCATAGTCATCCGCCGTGATGGCACGCTCCAGGATGCTTTTGATAGCCGTGGGCGCGAACATGCGCGCTTCGTCAATTGTTTCGGGATCGATGCCGCCCGATGCGGGCAGCGGATTACGCGGAACCAGGTTTCCGGCGCCTTCGGTGAGCGTACGAAACACGATCGACGAGATGGATTCTGCGCCCACATTGCCGGCCGCGCCGTTCCCCACCCGGTAAGTCGCCGTGAATCGCGTGCCTGCGCGGGGCATGCTACCCAACGAACCGTCGCCGAAGCGCAGATGGGCGATGCCGCTGTTATCGATCTCCACAACGAAGTCCGTATCCGCCGCGCCGCTTTCCAACAGATCCCGCTTGGGAGTCCAGTTGGTAGTGATGTCTCCGCCCGGTGTCGTTTCTACGCCGGTCAATTCGATCCACGGTAGCGCCTGTCTCGGATCTTGAGTCAGGGCAGGCGAGGCGCAAAAACATGCCGGCAGCGGTTGCCACCAGGTAAGGGGGACTTGCGACAGCTCGGGGCGGAATGTCGCGGCGGTCACCGTGATTCCAGGCGGCTGGCAGTCACATGCGCAGGTTTCCTGGCTCGACTCGGTTCCCACCGTGCCAATCTCCTCGACCGTGTGCGCGCCGTGATCGACCAGCACAACATTTCCGCGCGCTACGCTGATGTTCGTTTTGCAAGTGCAATCCGGGGCAGGCATTTTGGCCGAGATGCACAATGGAAACGTGAGAGCATCCTCGAAGCACCATTCGATCTCCACAATGGCGAAGCCGTTTTCCGATCCTTCCGTCCGGTAAAGAGCGTCAAATCCCTTCGTTACCTTAGTGAGCCGCACGGCCTGCCTGTGCCGAGGATCGGCGTCCGCAGGAGATCCAGTCTTGGGTCCGAGCACTTCTTCGAAGATCAGCACGTCGCCAGGCGCCAGATGCAGCCCGGTGTCAGCAAGCGTCGCCGAAGTGGCACCTTTCGGCAGGCAGCATTCGCAATCGCCCCATGTATAGAAATGGATTTCGCTGTGCGCGGCATAGAGTTGAATCGGCTGAGCCGCGTCCGCCACCAGCGGTTCGAATACTTCGAACGAACCGACCAGCAGGCGTGACAGATCGGCAGCCTGGAATACGTGCCTGTCACTCGGACCGGCGATCGGCGTGGTGAAGTAGATGTTCCGCGGATCGAGAGGACCGTCAGTATCGGTGGCAATCGTGATCCATGCCCGCGCATTGCAGCCTTCGTGCAGGAAGTAATCCACCAGCCGCGCGTGACGCCGGATCGAAATGCGCTGGCGGGCTGTTCCGAGATATGCTTCGGTGGCGACGGCATCCTGATAGTAGCTGAGGTAATCTGCCGCGTAGGCCAGCAGTTCCACCAGCATGATTCCGATATCGGCTGTATGGTTCTCCCGCCATTGGGGCAGTGTGACCGCGAGGCGATCGAGAATAAGCTGGCGGAAGCTCCCGTAATCCTTCGCCAGGTAATTGATATCCGGCTGCTTGCGATCGGGCGGAGGACAAATGGCAGGCTGTTTGCAGTCGAGATCGGAAGGGCAATCCACGCGGAAATGGAAGGTGGCCGATGCGTACCGCACGTCGAAGCCGGGCATCGGCCGTCCGGTGGCCACTCCCTTCTCATCCAGTTCGATGAAACTCAGGGTGTATTCGGAAAAATCGCCTTCCTGGTTGACGCGGACTTCCAGCATGTCGTCGCGCGTGGAGTCGGGCTGGCGGTGCGCGCGCAAGGAAACCGCGTGCACGTCCGGAATACGGCGGCCTCCGGTAATCCGGACATTCGCTGGGCGCACGTGTTGCGGCGCTTTGCCGAGGAAAAACACCTCCAGCGTCTGAGGGTCGGAATTGGAAACCTCCACGTAGTCGATTCCCAGCAGTGGCGCCTGGCGTACGTCCTCGCGGCGGCGCTCGTCTTTGCAGGACAGGCCGGGAGTCATGGCGTGCTTCGCACGAACGTATCCGTGCGCTCCTCCTGGGTATCGCGAATCTGATAAACCAGCGTGATGTTGAGTGTCGATTCCTGCGCGTTCACATCCAGCGAGCGAAGCGCGATAACATCGCCGAGATAGCGCTGCAAGGCGGCCTGCATAGTGAATTGCAGCGCCGAAGCCAGCTCGGGGCTGTTCGGCGCGAATACGAGTTGCAGCACGCCGCTTCCGAAGTCCGGCTGATTAACGCGCTCGCCGGGATTAGTGAATAGCAGTTGCTCGATCATGTCGCGGATGTGATCCGCATCGCTGGTCGCCGCTGTACGGCCCCGCGCGTCGAAATGAAATGGGAAATCGATATTCATATCGTTTAAATGGCGGTGACACGAGTCTGCGTCACGGCGATAATCAGCGGCGTTCCGGTAGGTGCGCAGATTGCCTGGCTATCGAGCAGCAGCAACGGCTGCCCGTTGGAAGTGACGCGTGTCGAACCGGTAATCCAGGTAGCCGTGACGCACGGCCCGTTGCCCGCGAGGGGCGGTGGGAAGGCACATCCGGCCACGACATACGGCGCGACCATGGTTACGGTAGGCTGGCCCAGCACGGTGACACGCGGATTGGGAACCGTCGGCTGCGCCTGCCCGCCATGCGCGCACATCACGGTAGCGCCTACATGAAGAAGAAAGCCTGGCATCGGAATCTCCTAAATCACCACCAAAGCCCCGTTATTCACGGTTACTGTCGGACCCACCATGACGATGCTGGCTCCCTTTCCGTTCTGGATATAGATCCCGGTATCGTTGACGATGATGGTCGCGCCCGTAGTGCTCTTGAGCATGATTCCGCCGGTGGGCCCCGGCAGATCGCTGATCACGAGGGTGTTTTGCAGGGGGGTCTGCATCACCACGTTAGGGTCGGCCGGAATGCCCGCAAGCGCCAGCGCCGGGACCTCCGCGACGCTGCCCCAGAAGCAGCCGGTCCACACCGGGTAATCCGGATCGCCCGCTTCGAATTGCACCCAAACGCCCGCGCCAACCTGCGGCACCATGTAGGCCCCCGATTGTTTTCCGGAAAACGGAATACTCGGCATGGCCCAGGTGGATGGCGTAACTCCGCCAACCGCCGGCACGGTCACGTTGATGCGTCCCATCTGTTCGGGATCGATGTTATTGATTACGGTTCCCCGATAGATACCGTAATATTTGTTTCCGCTGCTCATACACTCACCGTGGAAACCGAGGATCCCAAACCGCCGCGCGAAAGCGTGAAGTTCTGCTTGTACTCGCCGCGCTTAATGTTGTGCGTCACACTCTTGACGTAATACTTGCCGTCGTAATAGTTCCCCGCGCCGCGGACAGCCGCGAGCTGCCGCGCTTTGAACACGCGGCCATAGCGAAGCACATCCATCGAACCGGTGCCGCTTACCACATCGGCAGTCTTAAATAGGGCGCCAAGCGCGCTCAGGGCTGCTCCCACAGGATCGTCGTTCACGACGGGGCGAAGCTGTTCGCTCTTGAGAGGCGTGGGCGCTTTTGCGGCAAGCGGCGCCTTCAGCAAATCGATATTGGGAACAGGAATGGGAATCGGGATATGCGTGAACGGCTCGATAATGGTCACCAGGTACTGTGTAGCCAGCGTGCCATCGTACGAAAAACTCAGCGAATCGAGTGTACTGGAGGCATCGAAATTGATGCTGTGCGCCGGCTGGGGGCCGCCGAACATTTTGGAAAAGTCCGGTCCCCAGTATGCAATGCTCGTGCCCGGCGAAGGGCCCGGGATCAGATAGAAATCAGCGCCCACATCGGCCGCCAGCTTTCTCACGTAGGCATAGTCCGTTCCGTCCTGTTTCAGAAAACGCGCAATCGGATTCTGGATCAAGGGCAGCAGCGGCGGGAGAGCTACGGGCACGACGCCCAGGACCGCATATTTAGCCAGGATAATCTCTACAATCACAAACAACGGCAAAGCGGGATAGGGGATGCCCGTGAAGTCGATGAAGTCCATGAGAGCCGTGAGATCGAGGCCCGTGACCGCCAGCGTGCTTTTGCCGGCTACGTTGCTCGGTGTGAGGTCCTGCTTGGTAATAATGCCGTCCATCAGCACTTCGGTCTGGCCGTTCACAGTGGCGGCGATGACCACGCGCTGCCGCGGGTCAAAAAAACCCGAATTCAGCAATTGCTGCACGGTCGAGTTGCGGCCAATCGTGAACTTCATTTGGAATCCCGCCTGCGAGCCGACCGTCGAAGATACCTGCACTTCCATCAATGCATCGATCACCGGTTGCGGGACCGGCTTCGCGTTGAAACCGCCCATCATCAGGGTCAGATAGAAGCCCTGGTTCATAGCGGTGCGCCCGTGATTCCTTGCGGCAAAGTGATATCCAGCGTTCTGCCTGGCGTTTCGGTGAGCGTCTCCGGACGCATCGCATTGTTGGCATCGCAAATACGCCAGAACAAGGTGGGATCGCCCAGAAACTGCGCGGCGATGTTGTCCAGCCTCTCGCCCTGAATGACCGTGTGCCTCTGCAGAACCTGGAAACTCGAGGAAGGCGGAAGAAACCGGCGCTCCAGGTAGACGGCTGGTTTTCCGCGAACCAGCTCAATAGTACGCGTCGCGAGCTGGTAGTATCTGCTGTTCGCCGCAAACAGTGTGTTCTGCAGCGAGGTCTGTGCAAGCATCGCCTGCACCGGATCGAGGTTGGGAAAGGAGCTCACGGAATCCCCCGTATGCCGAGCGCTGCGAATGTTCCGAAGTTGTTCAGCGTGGCCAGGCGCTCTTTATTCTGCTGGTAGGCAATATACAGGCTGCCGGACTTGTCGTTGAAATTGAGATCATCGATGGTGAGCACGCGCAGCGTCATGCTGACCTTGGCGCGCAGCGGATTCAAGGCCGGATCGAACTCCTCCTCGGTGATGCTGAAATCGGTGAGCCGAACCGGCACGATGCGATTGGCGCTCCAGACGAAAAGGGTTAACGGCGCAAGCATGGGCATGATTTCCAGCGTGCCCTGCTGCGCCAGGTTGAAGTTGTTCTGGAGCGTGGCGCTCGCCGGATATACCAGCGTTTCGAGCGCGGCCAGTTGCGGCGCAATCCCGTTATCTACAGTGTTGGGGTTCTGATCGGGTTGCTCGAGCTGATCGGTGGCGTCGATTTCGGCATCGAGCTTGATCGTTTCCACCGGCGGCCCGGTAAGGCGCAGCGCCTCGGATCGGTCCGCGCCTTCGTCGGCCCCTTTGATTTTCAGCGTGCGCGTGATCGATTCCGGGTTGTATTGCAGAACGATGATGCTGTTTGACGGCAGTGGTGTAAACTTCACTGGGTCGAGCAGCACCAGGCCGCCCTTCAGGACACGGGGAGAACCGGGAAAGGCGCTCATTGGGCGGGCTCCTTTTTCTTGCTTTTCTTGCTCACGAGATCGGCTACTATCGAGGCGCCGGCTCCGAGCAGGAACCCGGCGCCGGCTCCGATGGCGGCGCCCACTCCCCCTCCGGCCAGCCCGCCGATCAAAGCTCCCAACCCCGCACCGGCCAGACCGATACCCAGCGCTCGCAGGAGGTTGATGCCGGCTTTGCTGATCGCATCACCGATCTTGACCACGCCTTTGGCAAACCACCGGCCGGCCTCCGCGAAGAAATGGCCCACCGCTTTCGCCATTTCGACGATGCCCTCGTTGGTCACTTCGACGCTCAGACCGATCTTGGTTTCTTCTTTTCCCGGGGGCGCAGTTGTATGCCCGTGTACCAGGTCGCGCACCAACGGCGGCAGGTCGCTCGCGCGGCCGGAGTATTCAATCTTGATCTTGATCCCCTCGCCGAGAGGGATGTCCGGCGAGGAGGGCAGCTTGGGATCGTTTGCTGCGACGAAGGTGAGCACGGTGCCCACCACGATGATGTCGAAAGGGATACCTTCCACCGAAAGCGCGTAGGACTTGACGGAGTTTTCCAGTTGCTTCCCGAGATCGGTTTCACTGAATCGGCGGTAGGCCTCTTTGAGCGCGGCTTCCGCGGCATCGCTCAAGTCTTTCGGTTTCTCCTGAGCGATGGAAGAGGGTCCTGTGCCCGGTATCGCCGGCGCGGGCTGCGCGGGATCCCCGGTCGGCTTGGGTGGCCCTTCCGGAAGCTTCTTCTCTTCGTTCGGCAGCCGGTCAAGCCGGGCCATCACCATTTCGGGGATGGTCGCCGGAATCTTCGGCTTGAGCTGTTCGAAAAGCTCGTCGGCCGAATCGAACAGCGTGATCACGCCCGTCGGATCGATCCCGTTGAACACCAGTTTCAGGCCTTCCCGAACCTTGTCAGTCACACGAAACTGGCGTTGGCTATCGGACTGCTTGGCCCACATGCGCCGCAGGAAGCTCTGCACCGCCGTCTCACCTTGTGAGGGCAGCGTCGCGGAGAGTTGCGCAGGCGAGAGCTTCAAATCTCCGGGACCGCCACCCTGACGGGCAACCGGTGCTCGGGATGGCTGTTCGTGATGCGCGGAATCGCCGGCAAGCGCCGATGCGGCCGTGCGATCTGCTGCCATTTCCGAGGCATCGCCAGGGCTGGAAACCGGAGTGGTTGGGGCCGAGTCCACGGCCTGTGTCACGTGGGCCAATTCGTGCGCCAGCAGGTAGCGTCCTTCCTGCGTCTGGGGAGCGTATTCACCCGGCGCAAAGGCGATATGGTTACCCACGGTATACGCGCGTGCATCGACGGCGCGAGCCGACTCCGCCGCTGTCCGATCCGTATGGACGCGGACCGCGCTGAAATCGTAATCGAACCGGGGCTCCAGGAAATTCTGCGTTGCCGGGTCGAGCGGTGTCCCGGGGGAGTTCACGGTCTCGTGCAGTGAATCCGGAAGGACATCCACCATCTCTCCGGATAACGATCGCCGCGAAACCGGAAACTTCGCCTCCGGGGGCCTCTTCCGGCCTGCGCGAGCGTGGCTGAAGCGGTAAGTCCTCATGCGGCCGCCTTCTCAGTCAAGTGCCCGCCGCCCGCAGCGCGTTTCTCGGCACCCGACGGGGCCCCGTAGACCTCCACCAGAAGCCGGTACATACCCGGATCGTTCTTTTGTAGCCACTCCGGCGTGTAGCTATCCGCGTATTGATTTTCGTAAGGCCGCCGGAAAAATGCCGAGGAGCACTGTGCCCAATACTCGTGAACATTCGACGACGTGTAGTCGGCGGGCGCCAGCCAGGGTCCGTTGGCTTTCTTGCGAATATCGTAGAGCCGAGTCACTTCCGTATGCTGAGCGGGCGTAAGGGCGAACAGTTCGACCACATGCGTGCCCTCGTGAGAGGCGAGAAACGCCGGAGCATATCCGGTGTCTTGCTGATCCAGCGCATTGCCGGCCACAGCGCCCAGTGTGGCGCCCAGCGCCGCCCCGCCGATTCCGCCCGCGATGCCCCCGATCAGTTGGTTCTTCGGATCCTTCCCGCCCCCCAGGACGCCGAGACCGGCTCCGCCTAATCCCAACAAGACGCCCCCCAAGATTCCCAGTCCAATCGCCGCGCCGTGCCCTTGATGTTTCGATCCGACCAGATTTTCCTGGGCTACGGCATAGCGAATCACGGAGCCATCGCGTGAGCCGCCCGCGCCGCGCACATCGTCCCATAGCCTTCCATCCGGAGTCTTCGTTCCCTTGAGATTCTTAAACTCGGGAAGATCGATCAGCTTGGTGTCTTCGGGAACGATATGCAGCTCAATCGCCGTAACACCATCCGACTGGAGTTGCGCCAGGTTGGCGGGCTGAAGATGCGAGTAGATCTCGTTGAGCCGCTCGCGCGCCGCCGCGGCAGCATCGGTTGCGCCATGATCGACCACTACGAGAGCAATGCCGTAATCGGCCGGAGTGGTCTTCGGATTCCCGGGGACCGGTGCGCGCCGGATCACGGCACGGGCGCCGCTGAATTCGTTAATGCAATGCGGCGGCGAAACGCCCCGTGTGGTTGCTTCCGCCTCTTTTTCGGCTGTGCTCGTCCGGTCTCCCATCTCCAGCGCGCCGCCGCGCCACCGTTGGGGCTGCTGCACTACGTGCGCCAGTTCGTGTGCCAGAAGCTCGCGGCCGGATGGGGTTGAAGGTGTATACTGCCCCGCGCCGAACACCAAATCGGGTCCGACCGAGTAGGCCAACGCATTCATGCCGCGCGCGGAAGCCGCGGCCTCGTCCCCCGTGTGGACGCGTACGCCGCTGAAATCGTGTTGGAAGCGCGATTCCATGGCAGTGCGGGTTGTGCCGTCTAGCGGCCGGCCCGCGCTTTGTAGAACGTCGGAAACTCCGACGCTGTTTACCGCGGCTCGGCTCCAGACGGTCTGCCGCTGGGTGAAGGCCGGTTGGACGGCAGCTAGGGAAGGCGCGGAATGCCCATTTCTCCTCCAGGACTTACCCAAGCTGCTCGCCCCCCTTCAACCCGCACGGTACGTCCGCCTGCACCGTAATCCGGTCACTGAACTCGCGCGTCGTATTCGAATCCGGATCTTGCATCCGAATCTCCACGTCGAAGGTCCCGTTATGTTGGAACGATAGATTTATCGGGTCTTGTAGTGGTGTCTTGAGCGCGTACCCGTCGCCCAAGTATTGTGGGTTAGCATCCTCCCGGTGCCCGGAATTGGCCGGTTCTTTCCCTGCATCTCCGTCGAAGGAATACGTCATCGAGAGAAGGGGAGGCGAAAACGGTCCGGGTCGGCGCACTCCGCTGGTGTCCACGAAAAACGTTCCATGGAATGAGAACGGCAGAATCACCGGTTTGCAGGGGGGGCCTGCATAGACCGGCACATCCTTCGATAGCCGCGAGTGAATCGTGCCGCTCTCGGTATACAGCGGCTTGGCTCCCGGGATCCGCATCCCTAAGTTGAAAGTGAATGAGATCAAATCCTTGGTCCAGGCCGGATTTCCGGTAACTTCGCCGTGAGCTGGCGGTGAGAATGACTGTGTGGTAATGGCCTGAGTAATTTTCGCCAAACCCATTTGCCAATCCGCGCGCGCTTCGCCACCGAGAGTCCCGTAAAGCGTCGCGAGCACGTCCACGATGCGATCATCGGGGCTCTTACCGGCCCATGCCGGGCAGACATGCAGTTTGGGATCACGCGGTGTAACCGTCACCAGCGAGCCCGTGGCGGGACACTGCGTCCCAGGCGGGTCGCACACGAAGCCTACAGGACTGTACAGGGCTAGGTTCGTCTTCTCGTAAAGCTTCGCGATATACGCCACGTCGGCAGCCGGATCCGGATTCGGTCCGGCCGCTGCCGGCAGGAACTGATTGCGCAGCGCGATCATGCGCTTGTTTGAATCCACGTCCGCGGCGACATTCCATGCATTGGTGTTCCATCTCTGCGCTCTGGCCAACGCGTCCGCGACCAGTTCTTTGGATGCGTCCTCGCAGATAATCTGATCCGCGGGCGCCGGTGTAGTTGCAGCCGGGCGGTTTTCGGCGAGGTCCTGAATGAACTCGGCGTGACTTTCCGCGTTGGTGAGAGCCTCGTCGGTCGTGAGTCTGGAGAGGACTCTTTCGCCTTCGTAAGCCCGGTCCGCCACTTCCGCCCCTCCCGTCACGGCATGGGAGAATTCGTGAATGAGGTCCCTGACGATGTTCATCCCCGGTTTGAAAAGTTTTCCGCAAAGCACTACCGTTTGCGCGGAGCGTTTCACATAGGCGGCGCCCAGGCCGCACAGATTATCCTCTTTCGCGGTGTGACATTCGTAGGTGAGGTTCTGAGAAGTCAGCAGCCGGAGAATCTGGGAGATCACTCGCTGCACCACGCCGGCGGTTTCCGGAGTATCGGAACTAAAGCGGTCTTTAGCCGCCAGCCGCTGCTTGACATAGGCATTCGCCGGGCTGGCGGGGTTGGCGAGAAATGCCTGTACTTTCGCGAGCGCCGCTTTGACCCAGGTGATGGCCTTGGCCAGGGCCGGCTTCAGTTTCTTCAACTGGCGTTCGCCGCAGTGAGGAGGCTTGTCGATATTGGTGGCGTCCTCTTCCTCGGCGCCGGATTTCTTGGCGCCATCGAAAGCGCCGGCCAGCCACGCAATTCCGAGCCCGACGAGCACGAGACCTCCACCGATGCCCAGTCCAATCCCGACGTCGCGCGCGGTGTCTCCGAGATCGCGGTGGATGGTGGTTTCACCCGCGCGCTCCTCGACGCTGGCCCTCTTTCCTGCGGAGACTTCGTCGGCCACAGACTGAGCCTCCCGCTCAGCGGCATCGCCGGGCTCACTTACTTCCAGCTCCGTTTGTGGATCAGCCGCCGGGGCGTGCCGCTGTTGGATCACATGAGTCAGTTCGTGCGCCAGAAGGTGCTGGCCGCGCGGCGTCTGAGGATCGTAATGGCCGCTGGCGAAAACCAGGTCGTTGCCCAGCGCCCACGCGTTCGCTCCCAATGCCGCCGACGATTGCGCCGCGCGCACATCGGTGTGAACCCGGACCGCGCTGAAATCGTGCTGAAAGCGCGACTCCATGAGCGAACGCGTCTCCCGGTCGAGCGGCCGGCCGGGCGACCGGAGTGCTTCACCTACACCGCCATCGGCAACCGCCGTAGAGGAAACACCGGCTGGCTCCCGCTGCAGGGTTGCCTTGCGCTTCTTGCACGCCGCGCACTCACCCCCACTCGCGTGCTGCCCGCAGGCGCACTGCCGCTGGATGCGCGCGGATGCCGTCTCCCGGACGAGCGCACCCGGGTTTTGTCGCGCGGCTGTGGCCTGTTGCTTCATCGTTTGCCCTTCAGCCCCGCGTATACCGATTGTGCAATCTTCTCGCCCGTGCTCTGCGCCGGTTCGCGGGGATACGCGAACGGAGGAGCCTGCGCGCTGGGGAGCGCACCGCCGGATCTGACCGTTTCACCCAGACCCTGTTCCGCGACCAGGCGCGCCAGTTCGCCTTCCACAGACGCCCGGATGCGGGCTCGGTCGGCCCCGTGTGCCGGAATCCCCTCCAGCACCAGCCGATCGATATGGATGACGATCTTCATCTCAGGCTGCGCCCTGCCAGCGGAAAT
>PSRJ01000311.1 GCA_003175985.1 Terriglobia bacterium | reverse complement strand
CGGAGGAACGGCGGCGGCGCCTGCCGCGGGCCAGATCGTGGACGCCGCGGCGAAACTGGGACTCGTCCAGCCATGAACCTTTTCTCGGATATTGAAAAGAGCATCGAACGCGGCTTTCGCCGTTGGACGGAACGCGCGTTCGGTCCCGCCAATTCCGATGAACTGCTGCTCGTGCACCGCGGCATTCTGGAAGAGATTGAAACTAAAATTCAGACTGTGGCGCGCGGAAAGCGCATCTTCCCCTACGCGCAGCTCGTGGTCACCCTCGTATCTCCCGACCCCGATCGCCGCGCCCTTTACCAGGCCGCATTCGGCGAACGCCTCGAGGCGGAAATCACAGATGCGCTGCGCGGCGCCCGCTGCGAGATTCCGCGGGGATTCACCATGGAAGTTCAGACCGCGGAGACCGGGCCACAGCCTTTCGCCATCGAATACAACGCCGGCCGACCGGCTGCCGCTCCGGTGGCCACAGCGTGCCGCCTTACGATAACCCGCGGCAAGGCGCAGCAAGACGAATACACGCTCGATCGCCCCCGCACCAACATCGGCAGGCTCGCCGAGCTCGCGGACTCCGAGCAGCGCGTGGTGCGCCGCAATGACGTGGTGTTTGAAGAGGGCGCCGACGAAGCCAATGCCACGGTCTCCCGGAAACATGCCCACATCCTCCAGGAAACCGGCGAATACCGCATCTGCGACGATGGCAGCGAATTCGGCACACGCCTCTTCCGCGAGGGCCGCTCCATCGAAGTGCCCCCCGGAAACCGCCGCGGCGAGAAATTAAAGCCCGGCGATGAGATCTATTTCGGGCGGGCTTGTGCGCGGTTCGACAGGCTTTAGGCTGAGCAGTTCAATCATCGTGCCCTACCCCTTCCGGGTGAGATGAAGTCGATCACCTGACGATCATTTCGCCGGTACACGCTGAAGTCCGTGCGATCGACGGTTAACACTTGGGATCGGGCATGCAACTCGCTCATCACTACGACCGATGCATCCGCAAGGTCCATTTGGCGATACCTAGACATCAGGGTTCGGATGCGAGGCCAATGCGCCGAGAGATCGAAGCCCAGCCGAATCGCTTCGCGCTCGAGCAATTGAAACAGGGGATCGAGTGGTAAGCCGTCTTCCCTCAAGAAATAAACAACTTCTGTGAGTACAGCTTCGCACACGAGCATCGGTGCCCGCACTTGTTTCATCAGCGCAATAGCCCACTCGTGATGCGGATCGTTGCGGTTGAGATAGGCAAGGAGCGGACCCGTGTCACAAATCGTGATCACTCGTGGCGCCTGAACCTGGCGCGGGCGTTTGTCGCCGGCAGGTTCCGGCCGGACAAACTCCCGGCGAGGTCAGCGCTAACCGCATAGACCGACCCCCCATCGCGAAACGGAGCTTCGATACGTTCTCGAATCAGCGCCGCCATGCTTCGTCCGCTCTGGCGCGCTTGCTCCCTGAGTTGTCGTGCGACAGCTTCGGGCAGTTTGACCGTGATCCCTTTCATGCCGCCCATCTTCATAGGGTAACCCTGATCTGACAGTTCAGCAATACAGTGGAGACCGAGCCCTAAAACGTAATCCCCAGCATGAACTCCGCCTGGTTCTGATTGCTCGAGAATCCGCCGTTCGGATCGAGGAAGCGCTGCGCTCCCCATCGCGTATAGCGGATCTCCGGCGAGAGGTGCAGAAATAGCGCGTGCACATCCAACCCCGCTCCGATCACAAAACCGGTAGTGGTAGTCGTGTCAAGCCGCAATGTCGTGATCGTGTTGGTCAGCCCGCTCAGATTGTTCCAGGCCACGCCGGCATCCACGTAAGGCCGCACGATGGCGCCAGGAAACCGGTATTTGCCCAGCAGCGGAATTTCCCACGCGCTCCCGCTGCCGCTCGCGGAACCGACATTCCCATCGAAGTGCCGGTACAGCGCGTCCACTTCAATTCCCAATCCGAACGGCAGCTTCAGTTCGGCGGTGGGGCCGATCAGGTAGCGGTTCGTCGTGGTCCCGAAGGGGGGAGCACTCAGATTCTGCACCGTGCTGAAGAGATCTGTCAGAGGCACACCCGCCTTCACTCCGAACGAAAACGGCGCCGAAAAGGCGGGCACGGCGCCGAGCAGGAACAGCCATAGTGGTCTCATGGAATTGCCGACGAGCGGCTATGGCGCTTCGTTCCTTCTGCCAAAGCGGATTCTGGACGGAATCACACGTGGAGCGAAAAAGATTCGCCCAGATACACGCGCTTCACTTCCGGATCGCGTCCCAGAGCCTCCGGGCTGCCGGAACGGAAGATGCGGCCGTTGTTGATGATGAAGGCGCGGTCGGTGACCATCAGCGTCTCGCGCACATTATGATCCGTAACCAGGATCCCGATGCCATTGCGTTTCAAATCGAAGATGATGCGCTGTAATTCCAGCACCTGTATCGGATCGATGCCCGAGAACGGCTCGTCCAGCAGCAGAAAGTTGGGGCTGATCACCAGCGACCGCGCGATCTCGACGCGCCGGCGCTCCCCGCCCGAAAGCGTGTAGCCGTGGTTGCGCCGCACCTTCTCCAGGCCGAGGTCGGAAATGAGGCGTTCCATGGTCTCCCGCCGTTCCCGCGCGCGCATGGGCAGAGTCTCCAGAATCGCCATCAGGTTCTCTTCCACCGTCAGCTTGCGGAACACCGAGGCTTCCTGCGGCAGATAGCTGATGCCGCGCCGCGCTCGCTGATACATCGGCAGTCCGGTGATATCCTCGTCGTCCACCAGAATGCGCCCGGAGTCGGGACTGATCAGCCCCACGA
The DNA here is from genome assembly GCA_003175985.1 of Terriglobia bacterium. Taxonomy (GTDB): domain Bacteria; phylum Acidobacteriota; class Terriglobia; order Bryobacterales; family Bryobacteraceae; genus PSRJ01. The sequence continues at coordinate 21,915 of PSRJ01000311.1, read as the reverse complement.
TGATGTAGAACGATGTGGTCTTCCCCGCCCCGTTCGGACCGAGGAGGCCAACCACTTCGCCCTGCTCCAGCGCCAGCGAGACATCGTCCACTACCTTGCGCCCGCGGTACGTCTTGGAGATTTCCTCAGTTCTCAACTTGCTCATGGGGTTTACTTGCGGCGGATTCGAGTTTTGACCGGCTGGTCCGCGGACCCGTTTACCAGCAGCCTATCATCGTTGGCAAAGTAGGTCAATTCGTTGCCCTTCGTGGCCCCTTTCAAGCTGTCCACCATTTGGGGCTGTCCACCGCGGAGTATCACCTTCTGCTCGTCGGGGTAGTATTCGCCGTGCTCCGCGGTCCCCGTCCGGCTGCGCCCGCCGGCCGTATCGACGATCTCCACCGCCCCATCCGCCATCGCCTTTTGCAGGCGGGAATCGGCGCTGCTGTCGGCAAGATACGACCTCAGCTCGCGCGCCTTCACCTGCAACGCCGGGCGGTTCAGCAGTGTGCCTCCCGTATACACTGCGAGCCGGTCCTGATCGGTATACACCAGATGCGCCGCGTGCACCACGGTAAGCACCGGCGCGCCGGGCTTCTTCTTCTCATCCTTCGGCTGTTCCCACAGGTTCGTGATTACGCCGCCATCGGCCGTGAGAGTCTGTTTTTCCCGATCGACGTCCACCGTGTTGGCCTCGATTCGGTTGGCGCCCTGCCAGAGGTGCACGTCTCCTTCATAGTGTACGGTGCGATTGCGGTTGGACGATTCCATTTTCCGCGCCTGGGCCTGGAGAGGATCATCGCCCGAGAGCATGCCCGGATTCTTTTGCCCCTTCTCCGGCAACCGGCTCGACTTGACGCCGCCTTCGGCGGTGAAGTTCCCGGTGCGCTGATCGAGCCGGATATGATCCGCGCTCGTGGATCCCGAGGCGTCCCACACGCGCGCCGTGTTCTCCAGAAGCATCACGTTTTCTTCCGAATTCAGTGTGGCCTTCGCGGCACGCGCGCGCCGGTCCCCTTCGTCGTAGGTGAAATCGCCCCACTGCTCGATCGACGATACCTGGCTGGAGTTGGGCTGGAAGCGGGCCAGCATCTCCTTACTTGCGGTCCGCGTGGCCGTCTGGTTGCGCTTGCGTTCCTCGGGTGTCGGATCGGTCTGCGTTTTCGCCTCCGTGACCCGCAATGAGTCGATCCGGTTGCTGGCGCCATAAGCGATCACGAGGTCTTTGCCATCGAGAGTCCGGTGATGCTGCGCCGGCTGATTCGGCAGGAACTCGAGACGACCCGGAGCATGCGTCTGTACGGTTTCGATCTCCCGCCCTCCCGGTCGCATCTTGAGTTCAATCACGTCGCTGCGGAGGATATGGGTTTCCGCCGGTGCGCGCCCCGCGGCGGGCAACGGTTTGGAGGTCACCGTGCTATCCCCCATCGTATTGACGCGCCCGAGCGTGCTGCCTCCTTCGCTGTCTTCGAAATCCATATCGACGCGCGAGGCGGTGATCGTGGTTTCGGCGGCCGCGCTGGTCGATACCAGCCGTGTATTGCCTTGTCCGCTGATCTTCCGTACTTCACCCTCGTCGTCGAAATCGACCCACAGGCCATCGGCGGCGTACTGCAGCTTCCGGTCCGGGTATTCGTCGGAGCCATGCGCTCGGTTGGATTCAATTCTTCGAATGGCCTGGTCCTGCAGGCGAACGATCGATTCGTACCCTTCCACCACCGTGTGATCGCGCGTGAGACGGCCCCACGGCTTCAACCAGATCTCGGAAGTGGCCTCGTGATAGGTGAGGCTCGACGCTTCGATCTTCATCGGCCGAGCTTGCGGGTTGGTCCCTTTCCACAGCACCTCCACGTCTTTCTTCATCTGGAGTTCGTGCGTGGTGGGATCGTAGTAGGCGCCCGTGGATTTGCCGTTGCCGTTCCGGAAAGTGAAGCTCGAGGGCCGGTCGGTCTCCGCTTTGCCCGTATTGGTGTCGAGGTTCACGCCCGAGGTGCGGATCGACACCAGGCTCGACGGCGGCTCGCCTTCCGCGGGCACCGCCAGCGTGATTTCCACGTCTCCGTCCGAATACAGCCGGTTTTCCCCCGCGTAAAATGCGGCCGCGGCGCTCTTGATCAGGTCGTAGGCGTCTCCCGTTTTCTTAAACAGCTTCAATTCCACGCCGGTCAGGTCTACCCGGGAGGAATCTTTCACCTGCTTGAAGTCCTTTGCCGTAATCTCGAAAAGCGTGCCGTTATTGCCGCTCTTCCGCAGGTGGTATTGCTCGGCCGAAAAGTTCAATCCGGGAGGCAGCGATTGCGGCTTCGCCGGAGCCTGCTCGCGCAGGATCTTTTTCTGGGCACGATAGGTGAAACCAACGGCGCCTACTATAGCAACCATTGCCAGCAGCAATAGCCAGCGCGCGCCTCGCATGGGGTTACTTCTACTATAACCCGCTCCCCCTTCCGCTATACTCAGAGCGCGTCATGTCCTCCAGCGCCATCAAGGTCTTCGCCACGGGCGGCACCTTCGATAAGGAATATAACGAGCTCACCGGCACGCTGCTTTTCCAGCGGACGCACATCGGCGATATGTTGAAGCTCGGCCGCTGTCACCTTAAAGTCAGTATCGAAACGCTCATGATGATCGACAGCCTCGAGATGACCGACTCCGACCGGCGCCTGATCCTGACTCGCTGCCTCGAAACACCCGAGAACCGGATCGTCGTCACTCACGGCACCGATACGGTCGATCGGACCGCCGCCGTGCTGGGCCAGGGCATTACAGGCAAGACCGTCGTCCTGACCGGCGCGATGATCCCTTACACGTTTGGCAGCTCGGACGGTATGTTTAACCTCGGCACCGCGTTAGCCTTCGCGCAGACCCTTCCGCCGGGAGTGTACGTCGCTATGAATGGCCGGTATTTCGGCTGGCAGAAAGTCCGCAAGAACCGCCATCTCGGCATCTTTGAAGAAGTATGAGTGCATCATTGTCAAGAAAAATAAATCTATAAAAATCATTGGCTTGCGAGTATTTTTTGGCACTCTCGATAAGAGTGTGCTAATAATGTGTAGCGGAACCCGGCGGCACTGCTCCAGGGTTCAATCGTTCAGCCCGAAATACAATTCTTAACTCAAACGAGGAGGTTAATCGATGAAAATTCGTCCGCTTTACGACCGCATCGTGGTCAAACGGATTGAACAGCAGGAAACAATGCAGGGCGGTTTGTACATTCCCGATTCGGCCAAAGAGAAGCCCCAGGAGGGCGAAGTGGTGGCGGTCGGCAAAGGCAAGCGGCTCGAAGATGGCAAGGTGATCGCCCTGGACGTTCAGGTCGGCGATCGCATTCTGTTCGGAAAGTACTCCGGCAGCGATATCAAGTTGGATGGCGACGAGTATCTGATCATGCGTGAGGACGAAGTCCTCGGGATTATGGATGCCGCCCCCAAGGTGGCGAAGAAAGCTTCCTAAAGGAGTGGATGACCGATGGCAAAACAAATTGTATATTCCGAAAGTTCCCGCCAGGCGATCTTGCGCGGCGTCAATCAGCTTGCCGATGCAGTCAAAGTGACGCTTGGGCCGAAGGGCCGCAACGTCGTTCTGGAAAAGAAGTTCGGCGGGCCGAATATCACCAAGGACGGTGTGACGGTAGCCAAAGAAATCGAATTGAAGGATCCGCTGGAGAACATGGGCGCGCAGATGGTGCGTGAAGTCGCGTCCAAGACCAGCGACGTGGCCGGCGATGGCACCACTACCGCCACCATCCTGGCCCAGGCGATCTTCCGCGAGGGCGTGAAAGCCGTCGCGGCCGGCGCCAACCCGATGGCCCTGAAGCGCGGCATCGAGCGCGCCGTCGAAGTGGCCACCGAAGAAGTGAAGAAGCTTTCCAAGCCGGTTTCCGGCGACATGATCGCCCAGGTCGGAACCATTTCCGCCAACAGCGATAAGACCATCGGCAACATCATTGCCGATGCCATGAAGAAAGTCGGCAAGGATGGCGTGATCACGGTCGAAGAGTCCAAGACCATGTCCACCGAGCTGGAGACCGTGGAAGGCATGCAGTTCGACCGCGGCTACCTCTCCCCCTACTTCGTGACCGACGCCGAGCGCATGGAAGTCGTGCTCGAGGATCCGTACATTCTCATTCACGAGAAGAAAGTCAGCAACATGAAGGACCTGCTCCCGCTGCTCGAGCAGATCGCGCGTTCCGGCAAGCCCCTGCTGATCATCGCGGAGGAAGTGGAAGGCGAAGCGCTGGCGACTCTCGTGGTGAACAAGCTGCGCGGCACCCTCAATGCCTGCGCGGTGAAGGCGCCCGGTTTCGGCGATCGCCGCAAAGCGATGCTGGAAGATATCGCCATCCTGACCGGCGGCAAGGCCATCATGGAAGAGACCGGCATCAAGCTGGAAGGCGTGCGTCTGGAGGACCTGGGCCGCGCGAAGCGCATCACGGTGGATAAGGACAATACGACCATCGTGGATGGCGCCGGCAAGGAGAAGGATATCCAGGGCCGCATCAAGCAGCTCCGGGCTCAGATCGATGAGACCACTTCCGATTACGATCGCGAGAAGCTGCAGGAGCGGCTGGCGAAGCTGGCCGGCGGCGTCGCGGTCATCAAAGTAGGCGCGGCCACCGAGACCGAGATGAAAGAGAAGAAGGCTCGCGTGGAAGATGCCTTGCATGCCACCCGCGCGGCGGTCGAGGAAGGTATCGTTCCCGGCGGCGGTGTCGCGCTGCTGCGCGCCAACAAAGCGCTGATGGGCCTCAAAGCAGAAGGCGACGAGCAGATCGGCATCGATATCGTGCGCCGCGCCTGCGAAGAGCCTCTCCGCCAGATCGTCGTGAATTCCGGAACCGAAGGCGCCATCGTTGTGGGCAAGGTCCGCGACGCCGGCGATCCGAATTTCGGCTTCAACGCCATGACCGACACCTATGAAGACCTGGTGAAGGCTGGCGTCATCGATCCGACCAAGGTGACCCGCACGGCTCTCCAGAACGCCGCTTCCATCGCTTCCCTGATGCTGACCACCGAAGCCATGGTTGCCGAGATTCCGGAGAAGAAGTCGGCTCCGGCAGGCCCGCCGCATGGCGGCCCGGAGATGGATTACTAGACCCTACTCAGCAGTTTTCTTCGGCCGCGCCCCGTTCCGGGGCGCGGCTTTTTTTTGTCTCCGCAACGCCTTCAGGCAGGGGCCGCATCGTACTACCGGCAGAGCGACAGCTATTCGCGTCCGGGCGGCTAACCGGTAAGCTCCGCCAGGATGCGCTCGGCCACTTCCTTCCCGCGCTCCCCAATTTCACCCGCCGGCCCTACGCACGATGGACAGCCCGCCTCGCAGCCGCAATGGGCCACCAATTCGGCGGTCTTGCGGAGGAGTTCCGGCGCGAGCCGGAATAGTGGCGCGCTTTGGCCGATTCCGCCGGGGTACACGTCATACAGGAACAGATTCGGCTCGAACGTGGCAGTCGCCTCTTCCCCGATGGCGAATCCCAGATCCCGCGGATCGCACATCAGCAACAATGCCGCAACTGTGCGTAACGCGTTGCCCAGACCCGTAATCCCGCTCTGCCGCTGGGCGGGCGCATATTCGCCGAAGCGCGCCAGAAAATCGGCCGGGAAATGCAGCCAGAACGCCGTGGTATGCATCTCCTGCTCCGGCATGGACAGATTCCCTGCTCCCACGTTTTCCATGGTGTAGAACTTGATTTTTTTGAAGCCAACGATCTGGCGGTTCACGCGCACATCGCCATGTACGCGCTCGACGCCCGCCATGGGCTGGCTCTCGATGGTCTCCAGGATCTTCACATGCGTGTAGTCGATGGCGTCGGTGTAATAGTCGCAATTGACGCGCCGCACGTAGGCTTTACGGTCGTGATAATCCAGGCGCTCGACATGATACTGGCGCGCTTCGTGCAAGTAGATCGCCTTCTCATGCAGGGTAGTGAGGGCTGCCGAATAGGCGACTTCACCGATCGCTTCGGGCTCGCCGGTGATATCCACCACCACGAAATTGTCGCTGCTTACCGCGCGCAGGCTGGTGGCATTCGCGGGATAGCTGTCCGCCGTCCAATGAAACGCACCGGCGGAATGATGCAGGAACCCGCGTTCCTCAAGGAAATGGCAAAGCTCGCCGGTATCGTGCGGACCGAACTTTTCGCCCTCGCGGACCGGCAGTTCAAAAGCGGCGCATTTCAAATGAGCCAGCAGGATCTCCAGATTCTCCGCGTTGATGTGGGCATGCTCCGGTGAGCGGCCGAAAAAATAATCCGGATGCTCGATGACATACTGATCGACGGGCGCGCTCGAAGCCACCAGCACGGCCGCCGATGTCCCCAGGCGCCTTCCGGCGCGGCCGGCCCGCTGCCACGTGGAGGCAATCGTGCCCGGGTAGCCGGCCATTACCACGGCATCCAGCGTACCGATATCGATGCCCAGTTCCAGCGCGTTGGTAGCGGCTACGGCGCGGATCTCTCCATCCCGTAAACGGCGCTCGATCTCCCGCCGCTCTCGCGGCAAATAACCGCCACGGTACCCGCGCACGGTTTCCGCCGGCGCGGGGCCTCGTTCGCACGCGTCCTTCAGATAGGTGATGAGCACCTCTGTCGCCAGCCGGCTGTTGCCGAACACCAGGGTCTGCAGGTCGCGCTCGATAAACTCCAACGCCACCCGGCGCGCTTCCTTCAGATAGCTCCGGCGAATCCCGAGTTGCCGGTTCACCACTGGCGGGTTGTAGAAGATGAAATATTTCTCGCCTCGTGGCGAGCCGCTTTTTTCGATGAGTTCAAACGGAGCCTCCACCAACGCTTCCGCCAGTTCCCGCGGATTGGCGATCGTGGCCGAACAGCAAATGAACCGCGGGCTCGAACCGTAAAACGCGCAAATACGCTTCAACCGGCGCAGAAGGTTGGCCAGATGGCTGCCGTAGACGCCCCGGTAGTAATGCAGTTCGTCGATCACCACGTAGCGAAGATTCTCGAAGAACCGCGCCCAGCGCGTATGGTGGGGCAGTATGCCGCTGTGCAGCATATCCGGGTTTGACAGCACCACATTGGCCCGGTGGCGCACTGCTTTGCGAGCGTCCTGGGGCGTATCGCCGTCGTAGGTGAACACGCCGATTTCGGCGCCGGTCTCCTCAATCGCACGCTGCAGTTCCTGAAGCTGGTCCTCCGCCAGGGCCTTCGTGGGAAACAGGTACAGGGCGCGCACGCTGGCGTCGCGGAGTGCCGAGTTGAGAACCGGCAGGTTATAACTGAGAGTCTTCCCGCTGGCCGTGGGCGTCGCGATTACGACATTCCTGCTGCCGGCCACCGCCTCGAACGCCTGGACCTGGTGTGTATAAAGGCGGGCGATGCCGCGCCGGTTCAATGCGGCCTTCAGCCGCGGATCGAGGCTCGCCGGGACGTCTTCATAACTGCCCTCGGCGGCTGGAACCTGATGAATCGCTCGTACCGGGGAGTTTAGCTCCATCTGGACGGAGCGGAGGCTGGCAATGATCCCGGTTAAGTCCGGCGCGCGAACGGGGAGGTGGTCTTGTGAGACAGAGACAGGTGTATCCAAGGTGCTTTCGCCTTTTCTTTGCTAAGATACACCGCCGCGCCAGCCGGGGACAAGTGGAAAAGCGCGTTACCGCTCGCGCACGAATTCGTAGCGCTCGAGCGTAGCCGCGACCTGGAATCCGGGGATCTCGTGGTTGTTGTCGGGAATCCGCTCAGCCCGAAGGACCTTTCCCACGCAGCGCAGACTGACCGCCTGGGTCCCTTCCAGGTTGAGCGTGATCACATACTCGATGGGACCGCCGAGGTCCGGTTCCCTTTCGGCGGTAAACAGGACGCCGCTGGAACTGATGTTCTTGGTGAACCCTGCAACCGCAACGCGTTCCGCTCCCGAACGCGTAATGGACAGGGGCAGTTGAAGAGTAAAGCGCCGGGTTCTTCGTTGTTCCATTAAGTTCGTAACAATGCTATAGGTTCTGGAACATACTGGTCAATAGATCATTGCAAGAATACGTAACCCAGAAGTACTAGACTGATTGTCCTAAGGGTAGGAGGAAAAGTGGAGGCGGGCAAAAATGCCCGCCCCGGAAGGGTTTAACCGACTTTGACGAAGATAATAACCAGCGTGTACAGCGCCAAGGACTCGATCAGCACCAGGCCGAGGAGCAAAGCGGCGCGAATTGCTCCCGCAGCGCTGGGGTTGCGTGCGATGCCTTCGGCGGCGCCGGCTACGGCCTTGCCCTGACCCAAACCGCACAGGCCTGAGGCGATCGCCATTCCGATTCCGGCGGCAATTGGCACCCAATGTCCTCCCGCGGTCGGGTATTGCGGGGTTTGCGCGAAAATCATCGGGCTGGCGAGCAGCAGCAGCGCCAGCAGTAACAGCATTCTTCTCATTTCGACTCTCCTTAGAAATCGCCCCCAGGAGGTGGTTCCCGCTGTGCCTGGGGGCCGGCGGGCTCACACTGGAGAGGCGGCATAAAGCCGGTATCAGTGTTCTTCTTGGGCCACCGAGCCCGCCACGTATACCATCGTGAGGGCCATAAAAATATAAGCCTGCAATAAAGCCACGAAAACGTGCAGCGCCATGAAAACTACGGGGACTACAAGGTAGGTCAGCCGGAGAAAAACATTTGTCACCGCTTCGCCCGCGTACATATTGGCATAGAGACGCAACGTGAGTGAAAGCGGCCGCGCAAAATGGCTGATGATTTCGATGACCAGCATCAGCGGCGCCATCCACCACACCGGGCCCAAGAGGTGCGCCAGATGTTTACCGAGCCCCACGGCCTTGATTCCCGCTCCGTTGTAGTACAGGAAGGTCGCGATCGCGCAACCCGCCGGCACATAGTAGTACATGGTGGGAGATTCCAGGCCTGGAATGACGCCAATGAGATTGGCCACGAGCACAAAAATGAATAGCGTCCCAAAGAAGGCCATGTAGCGCTGGCCGTGATGGCCCACCAGGTCCTCGGTCTGGTCGCGGATGAATTCGTAAATCAGTTCGAAGGTTTGCTGGAATTTGCCGGGGCGCTCGGCTGAAAGCCGCGTTCTGAGGAACGCAAACACAAGAACGATGATCAGGACCACCAGAAGCTGCATGGTCATGAAATTCGTCCAGGGACGCAGCTCCGTCGGCAACCCCACCGCCCCCAGAATCGAATTGCCCAATCCAGCCAGATTATCGTTGAAGATCCTAGTGATCCAGATTTCTTCCATATGTCAATTCGAACAGGATTTCTACGATGACTGCGGCCACGGAAACGAAAAGACCCGCCAAGACCGCCGGAAAACTGATTGAAGTATATCTGAGTATAACATAGGCGGCTCCTCCCAACAGCAGATAGCGCGTCGCCAGAAACAACGCGCTGCTGCGGCGCAACGGCTTTCCGCCCGCGCCGCCCAGCGCCTCGGTAAGCCGTTTGAGCCAATGAAAATTGAAACACGAAATAGCGGCACCCGCTGCAAAACCGGCGCCCCATTTCCATCCCCGGAACAGGAAAGCGGCCAGGGCCCCTGCCGCCGCCAGCCCCGCAATCAACTTGCCCAGGCGTTCGACGGTTTGCGAAAACCCCATGTTCTCAGGAGCTGTCATCGCTTTGATCCCGCGTCACCTGCCGGATCAACTGCACGAATCCAGCGGCAATCCCGAGAAGCAGAAACGGCAGATAAAGGAAGTGAGTGCCGAAGGCTTTGTCCAGCAGGTACCCGATCAGGTACCCGACGAAAGCCGCCGAGGGCAGAAGAAAGGCCAGCGAGGTATACTCGCCCACCTGAGTCATCCATGACTTCTTCGGCCCGGCCACAATTGCCAGTTTAGCCGCCCACGCGCTCGGCCGCCTCCCGCACCAGGAATCCCATCTTCGGGTGGGAAGGTTCGAAGGCAGGATGCACTCCGAATTCTTCGAGCGCCTCGGTGGTGGTGGGTCCTATCGAAACAACAAATGTATTCCGTAGAGCTCCCAGTGCCCGATCCACCAATCCGTCCCGCTCCGCCACACGGATGAGGTGAGAGATCTGCACCGCCGTGGTAAACAGAACCACGTCGAACTCATCCGCGGCCAGCCGGCGCGCGGCCTGCCGTAGAGGCTCGGTATCTTCCGGCAGATCCCACTGATATACCCTGACAGCAGTCACTTCGGCGCCACGCTCCTCCAAACCGGCCACGAGCTCCGGATTTGGACGCCCATATTCCTGGATCGCGATCTGCCGTTCGGGCCGGCCCTCGGTGACCGTCAGAATCTCGCGCCACGTGTTCGGCTCGGGCGCAACCAGGGCCGCAGTCACATTCATCTCCCGGAGCGCAGCCACCGGTTTCGGGCCTCGCGCGACTACGGTGATAGCGCGGAGGGCGGAGGCAAAAGCTTCCGGCGGATATCGGGTTGCGAACAGGCGGTCAAGCTGCCGCGTACCCACACCGGTCAGCAGAATCATCATTTCGAAGCCCCCGCCGAACAAACGCTCGGCGAAATTGAATACCGGCCCGTTTTGCTCCAAGGGGACCTCGCGCATGGAAGGAGCGACAAACGGATCGCCCCCTTGTTTACGAATCAGTTCCGCGATTTCCGCAGCCCGTCTGCTTTCCAAAGAGAGTACCCGCTTACCGCCAAAGGGCATAAACTTGATTCTAGCCGCGGGGGTCTGTTTGTTCCCGTACAACAAACGCGGCATGGTTTTGGCAAAATAGTGTGAACGCACACCAATGTCGGCCCGACCACAAACCGGCTGGCAGAATGCTTTTGACGCGCTCGCCGACGCGCCAATTCCGGTTCACGAGCTCGACCTGGAAGGCCGCGTGGTTCGAGTCAATCCGGCCGGCTGCCGCCTCCTGGGCTTGCGGGAAGACGAAATTCTCGGCCATTACGTGTGGGAATTTGTGGTCCCCGAAGAGCAGGAAAAGGTCCGCGAGCGGTTGCGCAAGAATCTGTCGAGCGTACAGCCTCTCGATTCCACTGAGCGAAACTGGCTGCGGCCCGATGGCGTACGGCTGGTTCTGGAGATCTACTCAAACTACATCTATGACGAAAACGGCCGCCTCCACGGCCTGCGCACGTTCCTGCTGGATGTCACACGGCGCAAGCGGGCGGAAGAAGCGCTCCGCAAGGTGCAGGAGAGCCTGGAAAACCGTATCAAGGAAAGAACGGCCGAGCTGGAGCTGACCAACGAGTTCCTCCGCCGTGAGATGGAACAGCGCCGGCTGGCCGCCGACGAACATCGCAAACTGGAAGCACAGGTACAGCACGCGCAGCGTCTGGAGAGCCTCGGCGTGCTGGCGGGCGGGATCGCGCACGACTTCAATAACCTGCTGGCCAGCATCATGGGATACGGCAGTCTTGCGGCGATGGAACTTCCGGAAGACTCGCGCGCGCGCAGGAGTATCGAGCAGGTCTTAATCGCCGCCAAGAGCGCGGCCGATCTCACGCAGCAGATGCTGGCTTACTCCGGACGCGGCACTTTCGTACTGGAAGCCGTTAACGTCTCGCAGTTGATCGAAGGAGTCGCGCTGCTGATCGAGTCCACCATCTCCAAAAAAGCCACTCTATGCCTGCAACTGGCCACCGGCCTGCCCTGCATTCAGGCCGATGCCAGCCAGATCCGGCAGGTAGTGATGAATTTGATCACCAATGCCGCGGAATCTTTGGCCGATGCTCCAGGCACGGTAGAGGTGACAACGGGAGTAACGATGGCGGGGCACGGCGAGCTTCCTTCGACCGTGCCAGGAGAAGCTCTGCCGGCCGGCAACTACGTCTACATCGAAGTGGGAGACAGCGGCTGCGGAATGGACGAAGACACTCTCACCAAAATCTTCGATCCATTCTTCACAACGAAATTCACAGGCCGCGGGTTGGGCCTGGCTGCGGTCCTGGGAATCATACGCGGCCACCACGGCAGCATTCGCGTAAACAGTCATCCGGGCGGCGGCACGACTTTCCGTGTCCTCTTCCCCGCCATTACAGTTCCGGAAGCCATTCAGCCGGATGTTCCCGGCGAAGCGCAAATTTGGCGTGGAGAAGGCGTGGTGCTGGTGGTCGACGATCAGGCGGCGGTGCGCAACCTGGCGCGTATGATCCTGGAACGTTCCGGCCTGACAGTTCTGACGGCAGAAGACGGCAAAGAAGCCGTCGAGGTGTTTATCAGGCATGCCGCGGAAATTCATGCTGTCCTGCTGGACTTGAACATGCCGGGCATGGATGGCGGCGAAGTCTTCCACCACATTACGCGGCTGGTGCCCGGCATTCGTGTCATCTTGTGCAGCGGCTACAACGAGCAGGACGTTACCACGAAACTGGAAGGCCGTAAGGCGGCGGGCTTTTTGCGGAAGCCATACCACCCCTCAGAGCTGATCGAGCGGCTGCGCGGCATCTGGTAACCCAACCGGCGAAACCGGGCTGAGGAGAGTTCCCCGCACTCTGTGATAGCAGTCAGCGATCAGCGGTCAGCGAACCCCGAAAGCAGATCGCTGATGGTTGATAGCCGTCGCCGAAGGAGGAGGAGAAGCAGTAATTTGGCGTTGCCCCCTGCCGATGCTAGAATATACAGGAACTTGAAGCTCTGGTAATTCCTTTTCCAGCAGCCAGATGCGATGTTTGCATCCGCGCGGCGAGGGGATGAATCCAAGAAATACCGATGGCGCACGTGCTGCCCAGTGCTATTCCCGCCCGCTCGCAGGCAGAGCCGCTGCTGGCGACGATCGGCAACACGCCGCTGGTCCGTCTGGAAAAGATTTCGCGCCAGTTCCCGGGCGTGGAAATCCTGGGAAAAGCCGAGTTCTATAATCCCGGCGGCTCCGTGAAGGACCGGCCTGCGCTCAATATGATTCTCGATGGCGAGCGTTCGGGCAAACTGAACCGCGACCGCATTGTCCTGGACGCCACCAGCGGGAACACAGGAATCGCCTACGCCATGATTGGCGCTGTGAAGGGCTACAAGGTAAAGCTCTGCCTGCCCGCCAACGCCTCGCTCGAGCGCAAGCGGATTCTGAAGGCATACGGCGCGGAGATGATTTTCAGCGACGCCGGAGAAGGCTCGGACGGCGCGATCCGGCTCTGCCGCGAGATTTACCTTTCCGACCCTGATTCCTATTTCTATCCAGACCAGTACAACAACCCGGCGAATTGGAAAGCGCATTTTGAGCACACCGGGCCCGAGATTATTCAGCAGACCGCGGGCCGCATTACGCATTTCGTGGCGGCCATGGGCACCAGCGGGACGTTTACTGGCGTGACGCGCCGCATGCGCCGTGAATTGCCGGAAGTGAAGTGTGTATCGGCGCAGCCCTCCAGTGGCTTTCACGGCCTGGAAGGGCTCAAGCACATGCCCACAGCCATCGTGCCGGGGATTTATGATGCGCAACTCGCCGACGGCAACTATTGGATCGAAACGGAAGACGCCTACGCCATGGTGCGCCGGCTGGCTCGTGAAGAGGGACTGCTGGTCGGGATCTCGTCGGGGTGCAACGTCCATGCGGCTACGCTGATTGCTCGCGAGTTGGCGGAGCGCGAGGAGTCGGGGACCATCGTGACGGTGCTCTGCGATAGCGCCGAAAAATACCTGAGTGAACATTTCTGGGACGAGGAATGATCCGCATTGAGAGGGAGCCTTGGGAGACGATGGTGTCGCACGCCCGCCAAACGTATCCCAACGAATGTTGCGGCGCCATGCTGGGCGCCCTGAACGGTGGAGAGAAACTGGTTCGCGTCGCGTTGCCGCTGGAGAATGCATTTGCGGGAGCGCAGGCGGCACGTTATGAACTCCGTCCCGAAGACCTGCTCGCTGCCGATAAAGCAGCGCGCGAACGCAACATGGACCTGATCGGCATCTACCACTCTCATCCCGACTGCGACGCCTATTTCTCTACGACGGATTTGCAGAATTCCTGCCCGTGGTATTCGTTCGTTGTGATGTCGATCCGCGATGGACAATTTCACCACGCCAATAGCTGGCTGCCGAACATCGATCAAACCGAGGCGGCCAAAGAGGAGCTGAGTTACTAGTTATGGCCAAAGTCTTAATTCCGACTCCATTACGCGTGTTCACCGGCAAACAGGATGCCGTCAGTGTTTCCGGAGGGACTGTGCGCGAAGTGCTGGACGAGCTCACTGCACAATATCCGGACCTGCGCAAGCAGATCTTCACCGAAGACGGCAAATTGCGCAGCTTCGTGAACGTGTATATCAATGACGAAGACATCCGCTATCTGAGCAAGGATGCGACTGCGGCAAAAGAGAGCGACACTATCTCCCTGGTGCCTTCCATCGCCGGCGGCTCCACGCTGGCCGCGCCGCCGGAAGAGGCCACGCTTTCGAAGGACGAAATCCTGCGCTACAGCCGTCACCTGATCATTCCGGAAGTCGGCGTCGAGGGGCAACAAAAACTGAAGGCAGCTAAGGTGCTGTTGGTGGGCGCGGGCGGTCTGGGCGCGCCATTGGGGCTGTATCTCGCGGCCGCGGGCATCGGACGGATCGGCATCGTGGATTTCGATGTCGTCGATTTTACTAACCTGCAACGCCAGGTGATCCACTCAACCGCCGATGTGGGCCGCAAGAAACTCGATTCCGCCGCCGAAAAGATGCAGGGCATCAATCCGCATCTCAAGATCGTGAAGCACGAGACGGCCCTATCCAGCGAGAACGCACTCGACATTCTGAAAGACTACGACCTGGTGGTGGATGGCACCGATAACTTCCCCACGCGATACCTGGTAAACGATGCCTGTGTGCTTTTGGGTAAGCCGAATGTGTACGGCTCCATTTTCCGGTTCGAAGGCCAGGCCACAGTGTTTGCCTATGAGGGCGGGCCGTGCTATCGCTGCCTCTATCCCGAACCGCCTCCTCCCGGCCTTGTTCCGAGCTGCGCCGAAGGCGGCGTGCTGGGCATTCTACCCGGAACGATCGGGTTGATCCAGGCAACCGAAACGGTAAAGCTGATTCTCGGGATTGGCGAGCCGCTGGTCGGCCGGTTGCTCCTTTATGATGCGCTCGGCATGCGGTTCCGCGAGCTGAAGCTGCGGAAAAACCCCGAGTGCCCCGTGTGCGGCGAACACAGGACGATCACCAGGCTGATCGATTATCATCAGTTCTGCGGCGTGCCGCAGCCCGGCGCAGCCGCGCCCGTACAGGAGACGAAAGTGAACGAAGGCGAAATCGAAGTCACGGAAGTGAAAGAGATGCTCGATCGCGGCGACAACTTCGTCCTGATCGACGTACGCGAGCCGCATGAATACAAGATCTGCAACATCCCGGCTGCCAAACTGATCCCACTGGGTGAGGTTCCGCAGCGCCTGAACGAGCTCGATAAGAATGCCGATATCGTGATTCACTGCAAGAGCGGCATGCGCAGCGCCAAAGCCTGTGGAATTCTGCGGCAGGCAGGCTTCCAGCATGTGCGCAACATGAAGGGCGGCATCCTGGCCTGGAGCGACCGCGTAGACCCGAGCGTCCCGAAGTACTGAGTACATCGTTTCAGAAACCAGGTCTCGCCTTGATGGAGGACCGCTCGCTTACGCGCGCGGTTTCTTGCCGCAACCCGTGGACGGATGCCTCACCACAACGGCTGATGTATGATAGCTCCGATTTTGCTGTGTAAGGAGCTACGCCATGCTGCGTACGGGTCTTCTGGTTCTGGTTCTGCTTTCGGCCGGGTTAGCGGGTCTGCCCTCCGCCGCCCAAACCTTCGGCGAGATTACGGGTGTAGTCAGCGATCCTTCAGGCGCGGTTGTAGCGGGCGCTGAGGTCACTCTCACCAACCCGGAAACCGGCCTCACCCGCAGAACGGCAACCAATTCGGCCGGCAACTATAGCTTTCCGTCGCTATTGCCTGGGATCTATAATGTCCGCGCGGAGAAACAGGGCTTCCAAGCGGAAATTCGGAATGGGTTGGAGCTGCAGGTGCAGCAGGTGGCCCGTATCGACTTTCAGCTACGTGTCGGTTCGCGCGCGGAAACCGTGGAAGTCACTGGAGGCGCCCCTCTGCTCACTACAGAGAACGCCACCGTGGGTACAGTGATTGAAAACCGGCGCATCGTCGATCTGCCGCTGAACGGTCGGAACTTCCTCCAACTTATCGCCCTTAGCCCAAACGTCAGCGCCAATTTTGTGAATAGCGGCGGCCAAGCTGATTCCCGCCAGGGCGGAGACCGTGCCGGCCAGGAGTTCTCGGTTGCCGGCATGCGCCGCGAATTCAATTACTACACGCTCGATGGCGTGGACAACACCGACGTGAACTTCAATACCTATATTTTCCTGCCTTCCATCGATGCGCTTCAGGAGTTCAAGGTTCAGACCGGTGTGTATTCCGCCGAGTTCGGGCGAGAAGCAGCCCAAGTCAACGTGTCCACCAAAGGAGGCACCAACGAATACCACGGCTCCCTGTTCGAGTTCCTCCGTAACAGCAAGCTGGATGCACGCCCCTACGGATTCACCAACCAGGTGCCCGCCAAAAATCCGTTCAAGTGGAACCAGTATGGGTTCACACTGGGCGGGCCCGTAACCATTCCCCGCCTTTTCAATGGAAGAAACCGACTGTTCTTCCTGTCAAATTACGAGGGCTTCAAACTGCGGAATCAGACGCAGACCGTGTACAGCACCGCGCCCGCGGCCATGCGGACGGGTGACTTCTCCGGGATCCTGCCGGTCGTGGTGCGAGACCCGGTCACTAATCAACCTTTCTCCGGCAACGTGGTACCCGTTACGCGGCTGGATCCCATCGCCAAAGGTCTGTTGAAGTTCTTCCCCACCCCCAACATTCCCGGTAGCGGCCTCGTCAGTAACTATCTGGCGTTGGATGCCAATACCACCGATAAGGACCAGTTCACGCAACGAATCGATTTCGTGGAAAGCGCCCGGTCCAACTGGTTCGGACGGTATAGCTGGCAGGACGAGCACCAGGTACAGCCGGCACTGGCCCAGAACGGCACGAACCTCCTGGTGAATGTCAAGCAGGCGATGATCTCCAATGCGCGGATACTTTCGCCGAACTGGGTGAACGAGTTTCGCTTCGGTTACAACGGCTTCTTCAACAGCTACGGCCGGGAGCTCGCTTACAAGGAGGATGTGGTAGGGGAGCTAAACATTCCGTTGTTGAGCGATCCGCCGCCCGCCGCCTGGGGAATCCCCTTCATCAATATTTCCGGCTTCAGCACCTTTGGAGACCAGACCGACGGCCCATACGTAACCAATGACCACACGTTCCAATGGACCGACACGGTCTCCTGGATCCACGGCGCGCATTCTATTAAACTCGGAGGGGAAGTCCGCCGAGACCGATTTAACCAGGCGGGCAATCAGTTCGTGCGCGGATCGTTTATCATTCAGGGGCAATCTACCGGCTATGGATTTTCCGATTTCATGCTGGGCTATAGCCACCAGGACGAGAATTCGGCCGGTCTGGCCATCACGCAATTTCGTTCGACCAGTCAGGCCTATTTCATGGCCGATACGTGGAAAGTGCTACCCAACCTGACCATCGACGTTGGTCTGCGGTACGAGTTTTCGCCGCCTTGGTCGGATCGTGGAGATAGCCTGTTGAATGCCTATGTCCCGGCCATCGTCACCACGCCCAACGCTCCGAAGAATCTTCATCCGACGGTGATCCGCATTGGCAGCGGCGATTTCTTCGCCAACTCGCCCGTGATCTTCGATCCCTCGCTTCCGGTGGCGCGTGACGGGCGCTTGGGGGATCGGCTGGTCGCCAGCGATTACACCAACTTCGCGCCGCGCCTGGGCATTGCGTGGAGTCCCACTCCGCGATGGACCGTGCGCGCGGGCGCTGGAATCTTCTATGTCCAGGATCAGGGAAATCCGCGATTCGACATGGGCCGCACGATCGCCGGGCGCAAACGCGATATCGCTACGGGCAACGAGCTCACGTTCGAACATCCGTTCCTCTCCAGCGGCTCGAATACGTGCGGCGTGCCAAGCCCGCCGTTCATCTGCATTTCCACGCCACAGATCTTCGCCAACATGTACGATCGGCGGACGCCTTACGTAGAGCAGTACGAGCTCAATTTCCAGCGCCAGTTGACCGGCAGCCTGGCGGCGGAATTCGGCTACCTCGGATCTCAAGGACACCGGCTCGAACGTCTCTACTATCTGAACCAGCCGGTTCCGGGCACTTCTTCAGTGGCAGCGCGTGCTCCGTTTCCCGAATTCGGAATCATCCAGGAAGTCGGCAACGTGATCGACTCGAATTACCATTCTTTGGCCGCTAAGCTGACACGGCGGCTTTCCTCGGGCCTCACGTTCCTGGCCGGCTATACGCTTTCGAAGTCTATCGACGATGGCAGCGGCATCCGCGTAATCGGTACCGACGGTGTGCACCCACAAGACAGCAGGTGTTTGCGTTGCGAGCGGAGCCGGTCGATTTTCGATGCCCGCCAGCGATTTGTCAGCTCGATACTTTACGCGCTGCCTGCCGGGAAAGGGCGCCGCTTCTTTAACCATGGGGCTGCGCGCATCATCGCGGAGGGTTGGGAGGTTGGTTCCATCGTGACGGTATCGAGTGGCTTTCCCCTCTACATCATCAACGGCCGGGACCAATCCAACACCGCGGTCGGCAATGACCGGCCCAATGCCACCGGGCTCAACACCCATCTTGACAATCCCACCACCGGCCAATGGTTCAACATCCAGGCGTTTGCGTTACAGCCGGTGGGCACATTCGGCAACGTGGGCCGTAACGTTGCCACCAGCGCCGGCATCTTCAATTGGGATTTCTCCACGCACCGGAATTTCCATTTCAGCGAGCGACGTTATCTCCAATTCCGGTTCGAGTGTTTCAACTGCGCCAATCATCCGAATTGGGGAGACCCAAACGTAACGCTGACGAGCAATCTGCTCAATACCGCGGGTGTCCCGATTTCAGGCACCGGCCGTTTCGGGCAAATCACCAGCACCCGCTCCGGCATCGACATGAGGGAACTTCAATTCAGCTTGAAGTTCCTGTTCTAAGTACCGTTTCTATTTGCGTTGCCTGTCATAGAGAGCCTGGTAGAAGGCGAGTTGCGACTGGTTGGGCGCGGCGCCGATCTCGACGGTGTCGCCCAAGACCAACGGGCGATCGCTCTTCTTTTCGTCGAAGGTGGGCCATCTCGGTAGGCCCTTGCCGTTCGGATCACCAGTGGTAGCGAAATTCACCCAGTAGGATGAGATTGTGTCCGCCAGTTGGCGGTCCAGGTCCGTCCACGGACGGCCAGGTGCAAGGTTTTCGAAAACATACTGCGCTTCGGCCCCGTGGGTAGCTCCGGTCGCCCTACCGCCGCGCGGAGAGCCACCCTGCGGCGGCGGCTCGTGCGTGAAGTAATACAGAAACGCTTTCGATTTGCCGGTCTTCGTTTGCAACTGCGCCAGGTTGCGCATTACGAAAGCCAGTTCATCGCGGAAGACAGCGAGCTGCGAAGCGTACGCTTCTTCATCGGAACCGCCAGGATACAGTTTCAGGAACGTATCGGCCATGTCGCCGAACCGGCGGTGCACGGTCTCCAGGAACCGCTCGGCCGGCCCCGGTTGTATGAAGAAAGTGCCCTCATCCTTGTTGGAGCCCGCCAGCAGGGGTACATCGTTCTGCTTTCCGGCCGCAAAGATGGCTCCCGGATCGTCGGGCAGAAACCACCCGTCGACGATGACGCCGCCGCCGCGTGCGCCTTTCATTATTTCTTCGGCGGATTTGGAGCGCAGTTCGATCAGTGATTTGGCCCCCAGCGATTCCGCGATCTGCAAACCCGCTCGCTCGGCCTCCGCGAGCTTTCTCATGGGATTCACCGAAAGGCCGATGGCGCCGCCGCTTTCCGCGATGGCGCGGTGAAACAAACCCCTGGCTTGCGGGGTTACCAGGAGGTCTCCGACGCTCATCGCGCCCGCCGAATCGCCATCGATCGTGACGCGCCTTGGATCGCCGCCAAAAGCCGCGATGTTCTTCTGCACCCACTGCAGTGCGGCCACCTGATCCATCAAGCCATAGTTGCCCGAAGCCTTCCGGTCAGACTCCTTCGTCAATTCGGGGTGGGCGAAAAATCCGAAGATGCCCAATCGGTAATTGATCGTCACCACCACCAGGCCTTTTTTCGCCAGGGCCTCTCCGTCGAAGCCCGGCTGCGACCCCGCGCCGGTGCTGAACCCACCCGGGTGCAGCCAGACGAGCACGGGGCGCCTCTCACCTGCCGATTTCGCGGCGGTCCAAACATTGAGGTAGAGACAATCCTCGCTCATTTTGGGAGCCACGCCTCCCCGGCCGCCGGCTTGTGCCTGCATGCAGATGGGGCCGAATTGCTCGCCGCTGCGGGTTCCCTCC
This sequence comes from Terriglobia bacterium, assembly GCA_003175985.1. Classification (GTDB taxonomy): domain Bacteria; phylum Acidobacteriota; class Terriglobia; order Bryobacterales; family Bryobacteraceae; genus PSRJ01. The sequence continues at coordinate 1,676 of PSRJ01000311.1, read as the reverse complement.
CAGCGGGAGGGCGGCGCGGGGGCGTGCCAACGGAGATTTCCCACGGGTGGCGCAGCGAACGGAATGCCCTTAAAGACGCGGACTTCCGGGTTGTTCCCGGACCGACCGGAAAGCAGCCCGGAATCCAGCCGGACGGGATCGTTGATTGCCGCCGAGCCTACGCTACTCAGAAGTATGAGGATGGGAAGAGACGAACGCATAATGGTTTTCCTGGCGATGGGGATAGGGAGCCGGTTACTCCGGGAAGACCTCGTCGAGCGGCACCGCGAGATCGGGATTCACAGTCCGCAACACGCCGTCACGCACTTCTTCAATGCGTTCGGCGTGGTCCTTCTCTCCCGCATTCCGCTCCTCGATAACCCCGTCCAGGTAGTCGCAATCCGGCTCGTAGTCCGTGTGCAAGTATTCCTCAACGGAAACCAAAGTCTTCAGAGAACCCATGCGATTTACTTTCCGCGCAGGTGCGGAAGGTCCTTGTTATTTTCGCCGCAGATAAATTCGTAAATCTGCTCGGTGGGAGCCAGTTCCGAAACGCGCTTAATCGTGTACGGCTTCGCCAAAGCCCCCGGGTCCTCGACTGTGATTTCGGTTTCCAGGTGGCCGAGATCGGGCCGGCGGTACCGTTCGATGACATGCAGTTTGTTGGTATGCGGATGCAGCTCCTGGTCGAGCCAGACTCGTTCATCGAAACCGGAGCGGTCCACGACCAGGGTGTCACCTTCCCACCGGCCAACATTATTTCCGTACCACTGTGGGTTCGCCTCTTTGGGCAAAACCCGACCGTCGAGATAGATCTGATGAAAACCGGGGTTATCGTCGTCAGAGATCTCGACCAGGTAGTCCTTGCTCTGCACGAACTGGTAGATCGGCCCGAGGCGCAGCACCGCGCCGGGTAAGCAATGTGTTTGCGGGCTGTCGATACGATTGTTATCGCCTCGCTCCTTTGCCAAGGCCAGCGCCCAGGGAAGAAATTCGGGCTTACCGGAATCCACGGTGACCGGCTGCCACCAGGTTCCCGAGAGATCGGGCTTGCCGTCTTTGGTTCGCGGCGTGGGGCCGGAGGGCGGCGCATGTTTGCGCGAGTCCGCGGCAATGGCAAGCGGGTCTTCGCCCAGCGTGCTCAGTTGCGTGCCTTCCTCCAGGCGGATGTTGAAAGCCAGCGTTTTGCCTGCTTCGACACTTACCGCCTTTCTCTCGAATCCTTTTAGTCCCGGAAGGTTGACCGTGACGTCATAGGTCCCGGAGGGCAAACCCGTGAACGTGTACTTCCCATCCGGCTCACTCACCGCCTTGTGGACTTCTCCGGATCTGGTGTCCTTGGCTTGGACCGTTGTTTTGGCAAGTGGAGAGCCCAGCGGGTCGGAAACGGCGCCCGCAATCGCGCCGCGATCGGTTTGAGCAGAAGCCGCGAATGTGAGACAGAAAAGGAAGAGGGTTGAGCGCATAGTCCATTCTAGCTGAAGCGTTCGAGGCTGCGTAAACACTTATGGAGTTGGAGGATCGCCCGGTTCAGCGGAGCGTAAGGCTCTGCTATAATCCACCGCAACACATTCCTATGACTCCGGCGCGCTGGCAGAAGGTAAAGCAACTCTGTCAATCGGCGCTCGAACGGGAACCCGCTCAGCGCGCCGCGTTCCTCGCGCAGGCTTGCCAGAGCGATGCCGAACTCGAACGCG
>PSRJ01000392.1 GCA_003175985.1 Terriglobia bacterium | reverse complement strand
GCAGACGCACGGGACTCAAAATCCCGCGCCCTTCACTGGGCATGAGGGTTCGACCCCCTCCTCCAGCACCATCATTTCGGGAGCGTTCAGCTTCTCCGGAATCCTCATTCCAGCCCGAAAACGCTTCGCCGATTGGATGCCGATAGACAATACTGAGGATCGGGCATATCATATATTAAGATCTGATGAGGTGAATATGTCTTCAGCCACCATCGATGAGGTTTGCGCAAGTGCAGCAACGCAACCAGAACGGCCGAAGCCTACCCGGAAGAAGGTCTTTCTGCGGACTCGTTCCACGCAGGAAGACGAGGCGGAGGTCAACGACTTTATCGCCCGCTGCGTGCTGGAGAAGGATGCAGAGTTCTTTGATGGATAGCGCCACGTTTAGGCAGCATTCGGCATCAGCCGAGGCCGCCTAAAAGCACTTGCTCAATTCGGAATAGGTTTTCTTGTCGAGGTCCTCGAACGGGAACGTCACCGTCTCTCCGGGAAAAAGGTCACGAACTACCAGGGACTGTTTCGCCAAACCAAGTTTTCCGCCTTGGCCATTACTAAGAACAACGGAGGCATGCCCGCTTTGCACAGTTCCGCCGTTTCCCATAGATTCCTTCCCCTCGATTTTGTATTCCACCGGCGTTCTACCATCCACCGAGGCCGTCATCGCGCGCCCCGTCTGCGGTTCAGGCGACCAGGCCAACTGCATCTCACCAAAGCCGGTCGAAGGGTTGCACACCATCATCACACGATAAATCGGGGCATCGGCTGAGCCGGACTTCCGCGGTGCCACTTCGCGCACGATCGCCGCCGAGACCATGCCGCCCTGCCGGCTCACAAACCACTCTTTGGCGCCGGCGGCCTGCTCCCTTGTTGACTCAAGCCAAGCCTGTTGCGCCGCCTTATCCGGCACGCCTTTGCCTGCTGCCCCCATAGCGCCGTTATTCAGCTTGCTGAGTATCATCGCCGCCAGAGTCGGGTCGCGCTCCGCGGCGTCATAGTGTTGCAGGGATAAGCCCCCATTCTTGGCCGCGTCCGTATGGCACACCGCGCAATACTTCTTCACGAGTGCATTTTGCTCGGCTGCGGGCATGGCCGCCCAAGCCGAAGTGGAGACGGCCGCAAATCCCAACGTGAACAGAATCCGCATCAGAGTTCCCCGCGAAATTCTAACACTCCTCAGTGTTCCAAAGTGAGCGATAGGTTTACTGGGACTAAGGCAGGGCGACTATGATTCTCGGTTCACAAGCAAAATGAAATCCCCCTGGACCACGGAGCGGCTGGTCACACTCACCACGGAGCCATTCTTCCGCACATGAAAGACAGTCGCCTCCAAGCCGTTCGCCGATAGTTCTGCCGGCAACCTCGATTCAAACAAATGGTTCACCTGACGTCCCAGAGCTTCCTCCCGCGGCCAGCCGTAGATTCGCTCCGCGGCACGGTTCCAATAGACGACAGCGCCGTCCATCGAAGTCACGATCATGGCCTGCGGCGCCAAATCCAGCAGAGTGGCATAACTGTTCAAGAGGTTCTCCTGCCGCTTCAACAGCAAACGAGCCTGCTGCAAGTCTTCGGATTGCCGGGCAAGGATCTCGATCAGCAAAGGTTCTGAAGAGCTCCGCAGTTCGATGCCGATCCGGTATCTCGCCTCGTCGAATTTATGGTTGTAACGAATCGTCCCGTTGACGTCGCGGCCGTTCCAGCGGATCTTGATTTCCGGCCCGAAGGAGATCGCTTCCTCAACCACCAGTTGCATCCCCCGGCCCGAAATATCGCGAATTCGTGCGCTCCACATTCTTGCGGATGCGCCCGGCGCGAATACGAGGACGGACTGATCCACAACGTAGCGATGCTCTTTGCGGTTCTCCGCTGGATTTGCGGCTGGGCTGTGGCGTGACTCGGCGTGGTCGCTCCACACTACGGATGCCTCCAGGGTTGGCTTCATGGTTTTTCCGACATACCGCGAGGCAGGTGCGGTTCCATTGCCGGTAGCGCGCGGCGCCTCGTCTTCTCAGCAGCTTACGAGGAAGACATTATCCGGGATAGTTATCGGGGAAGTGACAGTTTGTCAGAAGGGCATACAAATTGACAGGTGGCCCCGAGGATTCAGAGGCTTCTCTCCGCCCGGTGCTAATATCAGAAGCAGATGAAAACCGCTGAGCGAGCCTTCACCACCATCAGCGGTGTGCCGATTGAAGCGTGCTACGGACCCGAACAACTCCAGGATCTGGATCCGGCACGCGATCTCGGCGAGCCGGGAGAGTTTCCTTATACGCGCGGCATTCACCGCGATATGTACCGCGGCCGGTTGTGGACCATGCGCCAGTTCTCGGGCTTCGCCACACCCGAGGAGACCAACCGGCGCTACCGTTACCTCCTGGATCAGGGCCAGACTGGCTTGTCGGTTGCCTTCGACTTGCCCACTTTGATGGGCTACGATCCCGATCACGCTCTGAGTGAAGGAGAGGTCGGAAAGTGCGGCGTCTCGATCTGCTCGCTGGAAGATATGGAGACGCTCTTCCGCGGCATCCCCCTGGGCGATGTTACCGTCTCCATGACCATCAACTCGCCGGCCTCCGTGCTGTGGGCCATGTACCTGGCTGTGGCGGAGCAGCAGGGCGTGGATTGGGCGAAGCTCTCCGGCACGATTCAGAACGACATTCTGAAGGAATACATCGCGCAGAAGGAATATATCTTTCCGCCGCGGCCTTCCATGCGCCTGGTCACCGATACCATCGAGTTCGGCGCGCGCCACACGCCCCGCTTCAACCCGATCTCGATCAGCGGCTATCACATCCGTGAGGCGGGTTCCACTGCCGTGCAGGAACTGGCCTTCACATTGCGGGATGGCATCGAATACGTGGACTGGGCCCTCGAACGCGGGCTCGCCATCGATGAGTTTGCGCCCCGCCTGAGTTTCTTCTTCAACGCCCACAGCGACTTTTTCGAGGAAATCGCCAAGTACCGCGCGGCCCGCAAGATCTGGGCCTATGTGATGCGCGATCGCTATGGCGCGCAAAGCGAGCGTAGCCTGAAACTGCGTTTTCATGCGCAGACCGCCGGATGCTCGCTCACCTGGCAGCAGCCATACAATAATGTCGTACGCACAGCTTTGCAAGCGCTCTCCGCAGTATTGGGCGGCGCGCAGTCCCTGCATACCAACTCGCTCGATGAGGCGTATGCTTTGCCCGGCGAACATGCCGTCACCATCGCGCTGCGCACCCAGCAGGTCCTGGCCTATGAAAGTGGGATCGCGGGCACGCCCGACCCGCTCGGCGGCAGTTATTTCCTGGAGAAGCTCACGCTCGATACCGAGCGCGCGGCCAACGAATACATCCGCAAAATCGATCAAATGGGCGGGATGATCGCTGCCATTGAGGCCGGCTTCCCGCAGCAGGAGATTGCCGCCGCCAGTTACCGCTACCAGCGCGAACTCGAGACCGGCGAACGCGTGCAAGTCGGGGTCAACCGTTTTCAGTCTGACGACCAGCCGATCGAATTACTGCAAATCGATGAGACCGCCGCCCGGCAGCAATGCGCGAAGCTTGCCGCACTGCGCAAGCGGCGCGATGCCGGCCGGGCTGCAAGAACCCTGGATGCTCTCAAGCGCGCGGCGGAAGGCTCGGGCAACACAATGCCGTTCATTCTTGACGCGGTCCGCGCCTACGCCACGATCGGCGAGATTTGCGACGCGCTGCGCTCCGTCTTCGGCGCCTATCAAGAAAACACGCACCTATAGACATGCTGCGACCCATTCGAGTGCTGGTGGCCAAGCCCGGTTTGGATGGCCATGACCGCGGGGCCAAAGTGATTGCCCGCGCCTTACGCGATGCCGGAATGGAAGTCATCTACACGGGCCTGCGGCAGACACCCGAGATGATCGTCAACGCCGCCTTGCAAGAGGACGTGCAGGTGATCGGGCTCTCGATCCTTTCCGGGGCGCATAACGCCATCGTGCCACGCGTACTGGAACTGCTGCGCGAAAAGGAGATGGACGACGTGAAGCTGGTGATCGGCGGGATCGTGCCCGATGAGGATGCGGAAGAACTGAAAAGACAGGGGGTTGCGGCTGTTTTTCAGCCGGGAGCATCGCTCGATTCCATCGTGCAGTTCATCCGGAGCGCTGTCCCGGTGTGAGCGGGTCGAGATGTGCCCGGCCTTCACACTGTAGCCCGCCGCGCTCGTTGTGAGGAGCGCGGAAGATTCGGTAAAATAATGCTTTAACCGCTTGGCAACCGATCTGTACCGAGTGAAGCGCGCTCCCGTGAAACAACCCAATTTGCACAGCGCAGAGTGGAAAGGCATGCTCCGATGAAGCGTCTCAGGCAGGTTCGCCTGCTATTGGCAGCCGCGTGTCTCTGCGCACTCTGGAATCTCCCGTTGCGGGCACAGCAGCCGCCCGCGCAGCAGCAGCAACAGCAACAACAGCCTGCGCAGCCGGCCGGTCAGCAGCCGCAGCGGAATCAGAACCCTTTTGAAACCGTGCCGCAGGCAGCACCGCCGCCTCCGGCTCCCACGCCGCCGCCGGGCCAGCCTGCCCCTCCGCCGCCGGCTCAACCGGCCCAACAGCCTCCGGCCCAGCCGGGCCAACAGCCGCAGTTGGAGATTCCGAAGCCGCCGGAAACACCTTTGCAGCCCTCCGGCCAGACCGTGGAAAGCATCGAATTCCGCGGCGCCCGGCGCGTGCCCCAGGATACCCTGCGCGCCCTGATTTTCACCAAGCCCGGCGATGTCTATAACGAAGAGACGCTGCGCCGCGACTTGACCACGCTTTGGAACACGGGCAGGTTCGACGATATCCGCATCGAGGCCGAGCCGGGCCGCACCGGCCTGATCGTCCGGTTCGCGGTGACCGAAAGGCGCGTGGTCCGATCGATCAATTACGAGGGCATTCACTCGGTAACGGTCTCCGAGATCCTCGATCGTTTCAAGGACCGCCGCGTCGGATTGTCTGTGGAATCGCAGTACGATCCGAATAAGGTACAGCGCGCGGCCGTCGTGCTCAAGGAGTTTTTGGCCGAACGCGGCCGGCAATACGCATCGGTCGATCCCGTAATCGAACAGATCCCCCCCTCTTCGCTCAAAGTCACCTTCAACGTGAATGAGGGACCGAAGGTGAAGGTCGGCGCCATCGATATCGAGGGCAACAAAGCCTTCAGCCGGCGGCAGGTCGTTCGCTCCATGAAAGACACCCGGCCCATCGGTGTTCCCTACTCGATCGTGCTCGAAAACCTCTTCTCGAAGACCTTCGACCAGGAGAAACTCGAGAACGATAAGGAACGGATCCGGGTAGCGTATCAGGATAAGGGCTACTTCACGGCCAAGGCGCTGGATGAGACCGTAAAAATGCGGCGCACGGGCGGGGAAGGATGGCGCCTTCCCCTGATCAAAACGAACAAGCCGGGGATCTATGCCGATATCAAACTCCCTGTCGAAGAGGGCCGCCTCTACCACTTGCACGCCATGAACTTTGTGGGCGTCAAGCTGTTCCGTACGCCGGAAACCTTGATGCAGCCTCTGTTCAAGATGGCGCCCGGAGACATCTTCTCGACCGCCAAGCTGCGCGATGGTTTGAAGAACATGCGCGATCTCTACGGCCAGTTCGGATATATCGATTTCGTTCCCGAGCCGAGCTTCGACATTCCGCCCAATTCCGACCAGATCGATTTAACCCTGACGGCCGACGAGGGGAAGCAATTCTTCGTGCGCCGGCTCGATTTTTCCGGCAACACCACTACGCGCGACAAGGTGATCCGCCGCGAGATTCTGCTGGATGAAGGCGATATGTTCAACACGCGGTTGTGGGAAGTAAGCCTTCTCAAGCTCAACCAGCTCGGTTATTTCGAGCCGCTGAAAAAAGAAGATGCGGCCACCATCAACCGCAACCCGCAGTCCAACACCGTCGATATCACGCTCAAGGTGAAAGAGCGCGGCAAGAACTCCGTCGGACTCAACGGGGGCGTTTCCGGAATTGCCGGAAGCTTCATGGGGTTCAACTACTCGACCAACAACTTCCTCGGGCTGGGCGAGACCCTGTCGCTCGATTCCCAATTGGGCACCCGCATGCGGTCGGTGAGCTTCGGATTTACCGAGCCCTACTTCCTCGATCGTCCTCTGCAACTGGGGTTTGTAGTTTATCTCCGGCGGTTCAATTTCGATCAAGGCCGCGAGGCTTCCATTCTGTCGGGGCAGAATCTGATTCCGCTCTACAACGCGCTCGGATCTCAGAACCTCCTCAATTACGTGCAGAACGGGCACGGCTTCTCGGTATCCGCGAGTTATCCGCTGAAGCGCAGCTTTGCGCGCCTGGGCCTGACGTATCAGTTCGACTTCTCCAACATCATCACCCAGACCACCGCTTCCTCCAATTACTTCCAGTACATCAATTTCAGCGGCGTTTCCGGCCCGAACTCGCTCAGCGGCATCCGGACCAGCCATGTTGTGCCTTCGTACTCCTACAACACGGTCAACCAGCCCATCAATCCCACGGCCGGGCGGAGTCTTTATGTTTCCGTGGATTTCGCCGGGAGTATCCTGGGTGGCAACGTGAACACGATCCGCCCGGCGATCGATGCCAAGTACTTCAAGCCGGCGCCCTGGCATAAGAACCATATCCTGGCGTTCCACACATCGGCTTCCCTGCTGACCGGGTACGGCGGCAAGGAAGCGCCTCCCTTCTCGCGTACGTTTATCGGCGGTGAGCAGGACGTTCGCGGCTTCGAAATCTGGGGAATCACGCCGATAGCCTTCATTCCTTCCTGTGCCGGCGCAAGCACAAGTACGATAAGCTGCAGCGGATCGCCGGTGAATGTTTTGAACGACGATGGCTCGGCGCGAACCCAAAAGACCTACGTCAATGGCGTGCCTACCATCAGCAACGTCACGATGACGATACCCACGTATCAACTCATCACCCCTGGCGGCGACACTCAGATCATCGGCAACTTCGAATATCGAATTCCGATTGTTGGTCCAGTGAATCTGGCGCTCTTCGCCGATGCGGGTCTCAACAAGATTCTGTTGAGCAATCAGTTGAAGGTAACCGACACCCGCATTGACGAGCTCAACGGGCAATTTCCGCAGGCCGCTTTCGATCAACGCGTCCGGATCGCCCCGGGAACGCAAAAATTGCGGGCCTCCACGGGAATCGAACTCCAAGTCATGCTGCCGGTGGTACAGGCGCCGTTCCGCCTGTATTGGGCTTACAACCCCTCGATTGTGCGTGAGTACCTGCAGCCGCCAATCGTTGCCGATCGCTCGATGTTTCCCAACGCCGCGACATTCAACGCGGCCGTGGCCAGTTTCGGTCAGGCATACCCCTTCTTCGAAAAACGGACTATGTTCCGCTTCACGGTGGGGAGAACCTTTTAACACCCGGCATTCCCTTGGATATGCTAGTATTTTGAGTACTTAGGAGTTTTTTAGCTTTGAAGAAGAAAGTTTTTGCTGTACCCGCGCTCCTGTTGGGAGCCACGCTCCTGCTCCAGGCCCAAACCGCCGCCCCGACGAAGATCGGGATCATACACGTGCAGGCCGCCATCCTGGGCACCAAAGAGGGCCAGAAGGCCGCGGCCGAGCTGAACGCCAAGATCGCGCCGAAAAAGGCCGAATTAGACAAGAAGCAGTCTTCCATCGATACCATGAAGGACCAGTTGCAAAAGGGCAGCGCCACCATGAGCGATGATGCCAAGACCAAGCTCATGCGCGATATCGACACGGCAACCACCAAGCTGAACCGGGATAGCCAGGATGCGCAGTCCGATGTGGAAGAGGAAGAGGGCAAAATCTTCAACGAGCTCGGGTCGAAGCTCTATGCCATTGTCGAGAAGTATGCCAAAGACAACGGCTATGCGATGATCGTCGATGTGAGCGGGCAGCAGCAGCCGGTGTGGTGGGCCTCCGATGCCATCAACATCACCACTGAAGTGGTCGCGCTTTATGACAAGGCGCATCCGTCCACCGGAGCGGCTGCTCCGGCGGGCGCACCCTCCGCCCCGGCCGTTCGCCCGTCCGCTCCGGCGGGAACGCCGGCGCCGCGTCCGGTAACTCCTCCTCCGGCCGCGCCCAGGAAGCAATAAGGCGGCGGTAGAATCGAATAGGGGGGCGGCCACGCATGAGAAAGCTCAGCGGGTTTGGCTTGGCATTAATCTTTTCGGCTGCGATGTTCGCGCAGCAGCGCGGCGTCGTGAATTCACAGCCCGTCGTGCAGGGAAGTTTTCCGAACGTTGTATTTCCGGGCGGCACTGCCGCGATGCCGGGAGTGCAGCGCACCATGCCGGGGATTGTGGTGAGCGGACCGCGTTTAAATGTTCCGTTTTCGCAGCAGGATCCGACGCGCCTGAGTTCGCAGGGTGTCCGGCCGCGCCCCGGTTATTCTTACGTGGGAAATCCCCAGCGTTCGCGGGGCGGTGCCGTAGTTGCGGTCCCGGTATACGTTGGAGGGGGCTACTACGGTGGATATGAGACGCCTTATCCCACGGAACAGGCGCCGCCACAGCAGCAGCCGAACATTATTGTGATCTATCCACCGGCGGCGCCGGCAAGCCCTTATGAAGGCTTCACGGCGGCACCGCAGCCCGCCGTGACGCAGTCCGCGCAGGACGCGTCAGCCCCCGAGGCACCGCATTACCTCATTGCATTTAAGGACCACACCATCTATTCCGCGGTCGCTTATTACGTCGAGGGCGACACTTTGCACTACTTCACTACCGGCAACACGCATAACCAGGTGTCCCTGTCCCTGGTCGATCGCGACTTGACCGAGCGGCTGAACCGGGAATCGGGAAGCGGTCTGCAGTTGCCGAAATAGCGCGCGTTACTCCCACTCGATCGTGGCGGGAGGTTTGTGCGTCAGATCGTAAAAGACTGCCGCGATTCCAGGCTGCGCCAGTAGCTCCTGAGAAATTTGTTCCAGAAGAGCGGCAGGCATGGCTACGGATTGAGCGGTCATGCCATCCACCGAATCGACGGGACGGAGTACCACCGAATCAGGGTGCTCCGGCGTACCCAACGGGATTAGGATCACGGGGAACTGCCATACCTGCCGGTCAAAGCCCGAATCATGCGAGAGGCGCCGCACCGTGGCATCGGCCGCCCGCAAGCGCGCCAGGCGGTCCGGCGTAAGGGAGCACGCCAAGACCTGCAGCCGGCTTAAAGGCGACTTCGCCGCCACCAGCGCTACCACGCGGTTCACCTCGGTGAGGCGGTTAATCAATTCCGTCGCGCTGGCGTGATCCAACCGGTCCAAGGCCAGGATGGGCGCGTAGCTTCGGGAATCGCCCTGGACCCCCACCGAGTGAACGGGTACCACCCAGCCTTCGGGCGTCTCGCGAACCGGCGCATCGAACTCCGAGCACAGGCAGCGGATCGCCAGTCCCGGGCCGGGAAACGGGTGCCGGTCGAGTAATTCGGAAGGAAGCCCGAGTTCCCTGCCCACCTCGCGCACCTCGTCTTTATACAGGGACTTCAACGGCTCCACGATGCGGCCGCATTCGATCAGCCGCTGGATGCCGGCAACACGATTGTGATGGGTCTTGATCAGCGCGGCGTTCCGCGTGCCGCCCGATTCGATCGTATCGGGGTAAATGGTTCCCTGTCCCAGGATCCAGTGTTCATCCACCAGCCTGCGCCCGTCGATGATCCGCTCCTGCACGCGCACGAATTCCTCGCCGATGATGTGACGTTTCTGCTCGGGTTCGGTGACACCGGCGAGCGCGGTGAGAAACTGCTCCTGAGCGCTTTCCACGGAAACGCCAGGCAGCCGCCCGACAAAGTCGGTCTCTCCCGCTCGCATCAAACCGGTGTCGACATACACGCCGCGGACGCGGTCTACCCCCAACGCGCGGCCGCAAAGCGCGAACGCCACGCTGGAATCGACGCCGCCGCTGACGAAGAAGAACACGTTGCGACCGCCCACGCAATCGCGGATTTCCTGCTCGATGAGCGGAATACGCTGGCGGGGATCCCAGTCTTTACAGCAACCGCACACGCGGAAGATGAAGTTGGATAGGATCTCTTTACCGCGCGTGGTGTGGACCACTTCGGGATGGAACTGCACGGCGTACAAACGGCGATCGGGAGCAGCCACGGCGGCGATGGCGCAGGTCGCGGTGCGGCCGACCGCCGAAAAACCTTCCGGAAGCCCGTAGACCGTATCGCGGTGGCTCATCCATACCTGTTGCCGCCCGGCAAGGCCCGCGAACAGCGGATCGCAGGTATCGTCCAATTCGAGAGTCGCCAGGCCATACTCTCCTTTGTCGCCCTTTCTTACCTGGCCGCCCAGCAGGTACGCCATGAGCTGCTGACCGTAACAGATGCCGAGGACGGCGTGGGGCTGCGCAAAAATGGCGCGATCGACGGTTGGGCTGCCCGCATCATACACGCTGTTCGGCCCCCCCGAGATGATGATGCCGCGGGCTGCTGCGAGTTCCGAAGCCGGCGTCTCGCTGGCTCGGACTTCCGCGTACACACCGAGATCCCGCACTTTACGGGCGATCAGATGACAATACTGCCCGCCCGCATCCAGAACAACGATTTGCGGATTGGGGTTCAAATAACGATGATAGCGTGCAAAACGCCAGCGCCCATCAACTCCGCCAACCGGTAGCCGTGGCCGGCGCAGTCGGCTGAGAGGCAGCGTGCTCTTGAAAGCATCCAGGATCGCTGGATTCCACGAATTGTGCGGGGCCAGGTCGAAGCATGAACCGCTATGTTGTTGAGGTGTTTGGTGGACCTGGTGAGATTCGAACTCACGACCTTTCCATGCCATGGAAGGCAGATCAATCACTTCCAGCAACTGTAGGAGAAACAAAAGACTTTCGCGTCGGCGATTTGGACGCCAAACGGCAACGTGCTGCAAATGGCGGCCCGAGGATCAACCGATGGCTCGCCTTCTCGGTGATCCCATTTTCGAGAGCCGCTGAGCAGGGTGGGCCGGTTGACTTGGCGCCCGTTGTCGACCTCGATGAATTCGGCGATGATCTGCGTCCCCAAAGACTTCTAGGTTGGAAAGCGAACCTTCTGCATCACCGCATGGCCGTATTTGATAACCAGGCTGTTCATGAAATCCGGATCGAACCCAATGGCATACGAGACCAGCCCTGCCAAGCTCTGGCGAGCGGCTGGGTCGAGCGAGTCGACACCGTGAATCAAGCTCCGAACCTTGCGCTTCAGTGCTCGGCCGATATGTGGCTGTCCATCACTGCCGAGGACGATCCCGGTAGCGCGGCGTCGCCCACGTTTCGATGAGTGGCGCGTCTTGGCTGGGTTGATCTTTAGCCCACCTGGCAATTCGAGGTCGGTGATGAGTTGCTCAATATCGGACTGCAGCGGGCGCAGGACATCCGGTTTGGACGCGGAGAAGAAGAGATCGTCCGCATAGCGGGTGTAGTTCACGCTTCGCTTCAGGCCCAGATCTGCGAGCGCGGAATCCATTTCATAGCAGAGGGCATTAGAGATCCCCGGCGATGTCGGCGCGCCGATGGTGAGTCTTCCGTTTCTGCAAATCAACTTGCAGAAAACCTCGATATCAAACGCCGTCCAGCCCGGGAAGAGACTCGGACGCTGCTGGATATACAGAAGCACATCATCTTCCGTTATGGAAGGAAAGAAGTTCTCGCAGTCCATACGCAGCAAAAACTTACTGGCTGCGTGTGCCCGCGCGTTATCCAGAATCGATCGGTGCTTCCGGTATGCGGTCGCCGCAGGATGGACTGGCAACGGCTCAATCACATAGGCAAGCAGCCATCGCTGCATAGATTTAAGCTGCTTCGAAGGATGATGGATCGGCCGTTCGCCGCCATTACGCTTGGGAATCGTATAAAACTTGTACGCGTGAGAAGCGCCACGCGAAAAGTTGGCGACGAACTTTCTCGTCAGCCCAAGGTCGAGCGCCATTTTGTCCACCATCATGCGATTTTCCTGATTTGGTCCAGGACTGCCTTCGCTTCGGGTATCGCCAGCAACACGGAAGCGTGGGCGGCACGCTGGCCCTCCAGATAGAGCAGGCGGCTGTGGTGAAATGGCCGACTGGCGCCGGCAGGATCTGCCGGGGCGAAATACGTTTCGATCGCGCCAGCTGATGTTGTCACCTCATGGCGACGCAGAAGGTCCATAGCAACCGCCAGGCCAACGAGCGTTGGAATATTGATTTTGCTCGACGCGAGAGACGGCGAAATTTGAGTCAGGTAGTGGACAATCATCGGGATCGTCGCGGGATAGATAACCGCGATGAGATCGCAGATGAAGAACAGCAAATGCTTCGGGCTCGCGGCCAGGTCAGCAACCTTGACGCTGTGGGATGCCGGAATGCGTTTGAGGCGATCCTCGATTTGATCGGCCGCGGTGGTGATGAACTTCAGCGAAGTGTAAATTGTCGGTTTGAAATCGGATTCATTATCAATCCAGCGTAGCGGACCAGTGGTGAGAAACGACGATTCGTGCTGGTACTTCTCATCGACGATTGGCAATAGCTTCTTTCGAAGCGGCTCGCTCAGTGAAAATGCTCCGAGCTCGGCGATGGTTCCGGCACTTTCAACAATGACGATGACCGTGTCGGCCAGTTCCGCGAGATCGGCTTCCATCTGGAGAGCGTCGCGCTCCCCGAGCTTGGCGATACTCTCCCATACCCTCTCGGCATAAAACACATCGAGGTCAGGCGAGTACTTCTCGAGGTAATCTCTGAGGGCGTCGCGACTCTTGCTTCCGGCTCCCCCACAAAGAAAAACAACTGGATCGAGCCGTCGGAAACGATACCGGCTCCGTTGCAGGTGAGTGATCAGCCCGTCACGGATTGGTACGTAACGCGGATGCCGGAGCCACGACGCCATTTCCCCTACTGTGAGCGTACCCCCGCGCTGATTTGTGCGCGGGGGAGAAAACCTACCAATATTTCCCGGGCTGGCTGTACACCAGCCGCAACACCTTCGTACTGGCTATTGCTTTGAAACTAGGGGCTTAATCAGTTTAGGTTCGTTAACGCACACAAGTCAACCCGCCGCTTCCGCATGTGCTGGGGACCATCTGGCGATGAGAAGAGCGGCTTTCGCCTGCCCCAGTCTTTTCGGACTCACAACGACCCAGTCCCTTTCCCGGCGAAGCCTGGTCAGTCCTTCGATTCACCTCATGCTCAATCTGATCAAGGCCGCCATTTCAGAGCTATCACCCGTTTTAAAGCTCTCCATGGACGCGGCCGTCATCTGTTCTCGCGCGACTCTGCTCCAATCGATTACGAAGCCTGCTTGGACCGCCAACTCCCGAGTGAACTCGCGCTGAGTACGGCCGTTTCCATCCCGGAAAGGGTGGATTGCATTGATCTCGCTCATATAGTGGCCGGCACGAGTCGCGAACCTCCGGGCGTCGAGCGCTCTCAGATGGTGCTCTTCCGAAAGCTTTCGCAGTACTTCCTGCAATGCGGGTCCGATGAATGCAGCCACTCCAAAGAGATGACCGCCCTTCGAAATATTGACGGTACGAAGCTCACCAGCCCACTGATACACATCCTGAAAGATGTGTTGATGAATAGACTTTAAGTGCGTGACGTCGAACTGGCCCACCAAGGGCCGCTCGTCCAGCTCAATGAGCCGTGCCGCAGTCGCATTGGCTTCGAAGGCGGCAAGTTGCCCGGCGTCGCGGATGTCGAGGACGTTCCGAAGGACGTCAGTCCCCGGGTACGTGTATGGGTCGGAACTCTCGGGCATTCAGCGCTTGAATCTCCGCGGCCATCTCTTGGGTCGTTAGGTCGCCTGCGACATATCGATCGAATACCGCCTTGGCGGCCGCGGTCGGCTCCAGCCCCTCTAGCCGGACGGACGCTAATGCCCGTGCAACGCGTGCCTGGCGCTCGGTCCGTTCTCGGTCCGTCATCGGTTTGGTGCGCCCGCCCATGATTCCTTGCCCCTCTATATCGTACCGTGGTACGAATGCGCTGCGTTCGTTTGGTGATGAGGCAGGCACCAGAATACCGTTCCTACGCATGTCGCCGGCGACGTGATGCGCAGTGTTCGCGCGTCTATTCGCAAGCAGCGTGTTCCGTGTGGTGCGGTTGTGGCAGTCGCCGCACATTAACCGGTGCTGCCCGATGATCCACACGTCGCCAGGCCGGGTGACCGGATTGGCCGGCTCATCCGGAACATCTTCCTGGGTGTCATGCTCTTCTTCCGGCTCTTCAACGAGTAGATTCTCCAACTCCAGGTCGAAGGGGGCGCTACACCTTCGCGTTGGGATAGCGGGCCCGCATCCATTCCACAAACTTTTCCGGCGCGGACATGGTGGAAAGCCGGCCCTGGCGTACCAGTGCCCAATCGTCGAACTTCTTGGACTGTTTGATTTCGGCGAGCGTAGCTGGCGGCTCCAGGCGTTTTTGGAACTCGAGATCGACTACGGCCGACTTCGGATTTTTGGGATCGTCTCGCGGCTCGGATCGAACCGCGGCTAAGCCGACGACTCCGGAGACGCCCCCGCTGTGATAGACGAACACCCGATCGCCCGGACGCATCTCTCGAATCGCGCGCACCGCTTGCGGGTTCGTTACCCCGTCCCACACGGTTTTCTTCTCACGTTCCAGATCGTCAATCGAGTAGGTTTCTGGGTCCGTTTTTGCCAAGAAGTATTTCATCCAATCCACCACGCAATACCAATTAGCCTATCATCTCGGCCCATAGGTCCCCTCATCCAGCGCGCGATCCAGATTGTAGGCCGCGCTGATGAGCGCCAGATGGGTCAAGGCCTGCGGAAAATTGCCGAGCAATTCGCCCTTGGGGCTGATTTCCTCGGAAAACAAACCCAAATGGTTGGCAAAAGAAAGCAGTTTTTCAAACAACAATTGCGCCTCCTCGGCGTAACCGGCGCGCGCCATAGCTTCCACCAGCCAGAAAGAGCACGCGGTGAAAAAGCCTTCGCTTCCCGGCAATCCATCCTGCGCCGCCTTGCCAATCTGATAGCGCTGAACCAGGCTATCCTCCGCCAGTTCCTGCTGGACACGGCCGATGGTCGCAATCATTCGCGGGTCCGTGGGAGAGATGAACCGCATCAACGGCATAAGCAGCGTGCTTGCGTCCACGGCATCGGAGCCGAAGTATTGGGTAAATGCGCCCCTCTGTTCATTCCAGGCCTTGTTCATGATGGTGCTGTAGATGCGATCGCGCTCGCGTTCCCAACACTTGCCGGAAACCGGCAGCGAGCGCTTTCGTGCCAGGCGCAGCCCACGGTCGAGCGCCACCCAGCATTGCAACTTGGAGTAAGTAAAGTCGCGGCTATCTCCCCTGACTTCCCAGATACTTTTGTCTGTCTGTTCCCAGTTCCGCGCCACCCAATCCAAAAGGCCTTCCACCACCTTCCACATGTCATAAGAGAATGGCGTCGCGTACTTGTCACACAGGTAAAGAGAGTCCATCAGTTCGCCGTAGATATCGAGCTGGAATTGCCCGGCTGCGGCATTGCCAATTCGCACGGGACGGGAGCCGCGGTAACCTTCCAGATGATCGAGGGTCTCTTCGCGCAGATCGTGCCGTCCATCGATTCCGTACATCACGTTGAGCGGCCCGTTTTCGCCTTCCGGTTCCGCGGCGCGAGCTTGCATATATCCAGCGAAGGCCGCGGCCTCCTCGGTATATCCGAGACGGATCAGCGAATATACGGTAAACGCAGCGTCGCGCACCCATGTATAGCGGTAGTCCCAGTTACGCACGCCGCCGATCTGTTCGGGCAGGCTGGTGGTGGGCGCGGCCACGATCGCTCCGGAAGGAAGATACGTCAACAGTTTCAGAAGCAGCGCCGACCGTCCCACGGTTTCGCGCCAGCGGCCGTGATACTGGCTATGTGCCATCCATCCCCGCCAGAAGCGTGTAGTTTCCGTCAGCAACTGCTTGCCATCGGCGGGCGGCTCACTCAGGGCAGGGTCGGCGCGGCCTTCGCGATGGCGCAGTACGAAGGTGGCCTCTTCGCCTGCCGGCAGCACGAATTCCGCGGTCACGCCATCCGCTTGGCGCCTCAGTGGGTAGGCACTCTTCAAGGCGAATTCCTGCGCGCCCGAGGAAAAAAGCGCGCTGCACCCGCCGGCATCCAGATGCACCTCGGCCCGGGCGCGCCCGTAGTCAAATGCCGGCCGGCACTCCAGCAGGAATTTAGCGGGCCCGCGGATGGCTTTGGCGATGCGCACCAATTGCCGCCATTGCTGCTCGGTCTCGCCACCCGATTCGCGGCCGACTGCCATGAAGTCGATCACTTCCGCCATTCCCTCTTCGCTCAAGAACCGGGTCACCAGCACATTGGTATTGGGCAGGTAGATTTGTTTCACCTCGCCGCCGGTGGAGCATAACCGGAAACAACCTCCCTTGTTCTCGTCGAGAATCGCTCCAAAGACACTCGGAGAATCGAAGCGCGGCAGGCAGCACCAGTCAATGCACCCGTTCTTACCCACCAGGGCCACGGTATGCAGGTCGCCGATGACCCCGTAATCGGCGATCGGTTGGTAGCTCATGGTTTGACCTTACAAATTTGACGATAGGCGGCGCGGTATCGCACCGCACTCTTGGCCATTACGAGTCTTGGGCTAGTCTATAAGGAGTGTTCGCGCCTGAAACACCATGTGATATGGCATCGGCCCTGGCGGGGGCCGCCGGCCGCAACCGCACAATCGCGATCGCCGGAAGGTCCAGCAAATGTTTGATGGCCGGCCCGATTGAGCGAGCCGATGTGCGGCTCTCCACGTGTGCGATGAACCGTGTGCTTCAATACGAACCGCAGGACCTCACGATCAGCGTGGAAGCCGGCCTTCAGTGGCGTGAATTGACGCGCCTGCTGGCGGCGAACGGGCAAATGGTGCCGATCGATCCGCCATTTTCCGAAATGGCAACGGTAGGCGGAGTGTTGGCAGCCAACTCCAGCGGTCCGCGCCGGAGACTCTATGGGACGGCACGCGATCTCGTGATCGGGTTGGAGTTCGCAACGCTGGAAGGCAAGCTGGTACGCTCGGGCGGCTTAGTTGTTAAGAATGTCGCCGGTCTCGATCTGGCAAAGTTGATGATCGGGTCGTTCGGCACCCTCGCCGCGATTACTAAGGTGAATTTCAAACTGACACCCATGCCCGAGCAGGAACGCAGCTTTCTGATCTCCTTCGATTCGCTTTCCGCTGCCACAGCCGCTCGCAACCGGATCTTGCAGGGCGTTCTGCAGCCAGCCGCTCTCGATCTTTTGAACCCGGCCGCGGCCGGCGCGCTGGGCAGCGCCACCTGGATGCTCGCCCTGCGCTGCGGAGGAAACGCCGCCGCCATTGAGCGCTACGAGCGAGAGCTTGCCGCGCTCGGCGAAGGAATGGCCTTCGACGACGAGCGCCAGGAACTCCTATGGAGACGGATCGAAGATTTCACCCCAGCTTATCTATCCGCACACGCCGATGGCGCGGTGGTGCGTGCCTCATGTACGCTGAAGGGAGTGGAGGAAACGATCGCATCCTTACCCGGGGCCGCCGTGGCGCGCGCGGGCTCTGGGGTTGTTTATGGGTACTTCGAGGATTGCCAATCCGCCGCGGCGTGGATGTCCGCGGCTGCGACAAGGAATTGGAAGGCGGTCATCGAATTTGCTCCCGCATCGCGCAGATCACTACTCGAACTATGGCCCAACCCGGGACGCGACCTGGAAATCATGCGCCGGATTAAGAAACTGTTCGATCCTCTAAACCTGTTAAACCGTGGCCGCCTTTACCGTCATCTCTGAGCCGAATAAACCGGGACCGCGGCAGGCCGATCTCGACCGCTGTGTCCATTGCGGCTTGTGTTTGAACGCATGTCCCACCTACCGCGAGCTCGGTCTGGAAATGGACTCACCCCGCGGGCGGATTTATCAGATGGTGCAGGTCGCCGAGGGCGCGCCGATGAATCCCGCTTATCTTGAGCACATCGGCTTGTGTCTTGCTTGCCGCGGCTGTGAGTCCGCCTGTCCTTCGGGTGTCCCTTACGGCCGCATGGTAGAAGCCGCGCGCGCCGAAATCGAATCCCAACGCCACCACGATTGGCGGGAACGCATCCTGCGCGGTTTCGTGTTCGAGCGCCTGCTGCCTTCGCGCGCCGCCCTCAGCGTGGCCGGCACGCTGCTCTATTTATATGAAGCCAGTGGCTTGAGAGCCTTGGCGCGCGCCACTGGCGTGCTGAAGCTATTCGGCCGCCTCGACCAACTGGAACAACTGGCCCCTCGTGCCGAGCCCCCCTTTTTCTTCAGCCAGGTCGGGCGCACTTTTCCAGCCAAGGGAGCCAAACGCTATCGCGTTGCCTTTCTGGCGGGCTGTGTCGCCAATGTGGCTTTCGCGAGACTGAATGAAGCTACCGTGCGTGTGCTGCAGAGGAACGGCTGCGAAGTGGTGATCCCCGCCGGCCAGGGCTGCTGCGGAGCACTGCACGTTCATGCCGGCCTGCGGGATCAGGCGCTGGTTTTGGCGCGGCGGAACATCGATGCGGTCCTCGCCGGCGATTATGACGCGGTGCTCACCAATGCCGCCGGCTGCGGCTCCACCTTAAAGGAGTATGACGAGCTGCTCGCGGGCGATCCGCGCTACGCCGAAAAGGCGCGCGAATTCAGCCAACTGATGCGCGATGTCACCGAGTTTCTCGCCTCCATACCTCTGAATCAAAACCTTGGACCGGTGCGCGCCGACGTGACTTACCAGGATTCCTGCCATTTAGCACACGGGCAGAAGGTGCGTAGCGCGCCGCGGCAACTGTTAGCCAGCATCCCCGAGCTTCAGTTCCGGGAGATGCCGTTCGCGGATATCTGTTGCGGGAGCGCGGGGATTTACAACGTCGTCCAAAACCAGATGAGCCTGCAGATCCTTGCCACCAAAATGCAATCGGTGAATGCCACTGGGGCGAAGGTGATCGCGACCGCGAATCCCGGCTGCATGCTCCAGCTCCAGGCAGGAGTTCGCCTGCACGGCTCCGGCCAGCGTGTCATGCATGTGGTCGAACTGCTCGATCTGGGTTATCGCAATTTCTGACGCTGCGGGCCGCTACTTGCGGCGGCGGTAACTCTGCAGTTGCTCCAGTTGCCCGCGGAAGATCCCGTTTTCCGGCTCAATTTCCAGCGCTTTTTCCAGGTTGGCGATCGCCGATGCGTCATCGTACTTGCGCGTGTACGCGTAGCCAATCGCCGCGTAACTGCTCGCCGACCGCGGATTGAATTCCAGATTCAACTGGAGCAAGGTAATCGCGTCATCGGGCCTTCCCGATACGATTTGTTGGGCCAGAGCCAGCAGGGTATCCTCCGCGAAATCGTAACTTTGCCGCCCATAATATTGCTTCCGAAGTTCGCGGTATTGCGCGGCGGCCGCCGCGCCGCCCTTCTGGCGAAGTGTCTGCAACAGGATATCGGATAGCTGTCGCGGAATGGCGACGCCGTGATGGCACGTAATGCACGTCACGGCCGTAGCCTCGGGAGGCGCCTTGCCGGTGGCCGCCTGAACTCGCGTGTTCAGGTCTCGGGTCATGGCGATCATGGCGCGCGCGATCTCTTTCTTCGGTTCGGGCTCTCCGCTACCCCGCGGCGCCGAGTGACAATAGTCGCAACCCACGCCCAGAGCTTTGGCAATCTCCTGCATGTTGGGCAGCGGGTTGCCGGCTCCAGGCGTCTGCGCGGCGGCAACGCAAAGCTGTAAAGCAGCTCCGAGAATCCAGCGGTGAGTTTTCATTCGCACGTCCTGAATGCCAATAGTATAGACAAGGCACCTACCCGGATGTTCATTGTCCGTTCATAGAACCGGTACTATACTGGCAAAGACAGAGGGAGGAACGGCCATGAGGACTTTGCTAGTGGTTGTTTTCGCAAGCACCGCAGCGTTGGCGGCGGAAGGCTTCCATGTAACTGACAAGATCAAGATTGGCGGGGCGGGCGCCTGGGACTATCTCACTGTGGACAGCGCCGCTCATCGCTTGTACGTCTCACACGGGACGGGAGTCGAGGTCATCGATACGGATTCCGGGAAAGTTGTGGGGCAGATCGCGGATACCCAGGGCGTTCACGGCATCGCCATCGCGCCGGCGCTCAACAAAGGCTTCACCAGCAATGGCCGCACCAATAACGTGACCGTCTTCGACCTGAAGACACTGCAAAAGACCGGCGAAGTGGCCACCGGAACCAATCCGGACGCCATCTGCTACGAGCCCAAAACGCAGCGCGTCTTCACGTTCAATGGACGTTCGAACGATGCAACCGCCATCGACGCCAAGAGCAATATGGCCGTGGCTACGTTCGCTGTCGGCCCCAAGCCGGAATTCTGCGCCGTGGATGGAGCCGGCAAAATCTACGTGAACATTGAGAATTCGAATGAAATCGTGGAGATCGACCCGCAGAAGCCGGACGTGACGCGGCGCTCTCCGCTGGCGCCCTGCGAGGCGCCATCCGGACTGGCGATCGATACCAAAGCAAAGAAGCTGTTCGCGGTGTGCTCCAACAAGGTAATGGCGGTAGTCGATACCAATACTTTGAAGGTCACCGATACCCCGCCGATCGGCGCGGGACCGGATGCCGCCGCGTTCGATTCCTCCCTGGGGCTGGCCTTCAGTTCGAACGGGCAGGATGGAACGATCACAATCGTCAAGCCGACGAACGGCAAGTACGACGCAGTAGAAACGATCCCGACCGAGCGTACGGCGCGCACCATGGCGCTCGACGAGAGGACGCACCGGATCTACTTATCCGCCGCAGAATTCGGTCCGGCGCCCGAGCCGAAGGAAGGCCAAAAGAAAGGCCGCGGCGCGGTCGTGCCGGATAGTTTCCACATCGTGGTGGTTGGCAAGTAGGGGCCGGCCTGGCCCCACCCCTATTTCGCGGCGTTAAAACGGTCTTCCACTTCCTTCCAGTTCACGACACTCCACCACGCGGCCAGGTAATCGGGCCGGCGGTTCTGGTATTTGAGGTAATAGGCGTGTTCCCACACGTCGATGCCCATCACGGGTGACTTGCCTTCCATCACGGGGCTATCCTGATTGGCCGTGGAGTAAACCTCCAGCTTGCCGCCGGATTTCACCAGCCAGGCCCATCCCGAGCCGAAACGCGTGGCGCCGGACTGGTTCATCTTCTCCTTGAACGCGTCGAAGCTGCCGAATGTGCCGGTGATCGCTTGTGCCACGTTTCCGATGGGCGCTCCGCCGCCACCCGGCCCCATGATCTTCCAGAACATGCTGTGGTTGATATGGCCGCCGCCGTTGTTTCTTACCGCTGTGCGAATACTCTCCGGAACGATCGCGCAATTGTTCGCGAGTAGTTCCTCGACTGTCTTATTCGCCAGTTCCGGGGCCGACTCCAGAGCCTTGTTCAGGTTCGTGACGTACGCGTTGTGGTGTTTGCCATGGTGAATTTCCATGGTCGTTTTGTCGATATGAGGTTCCAATACCTCGGGTGCGTAGGGCAACGCTGGAAGCGTGAAGGGCATATCGTTCTCCTAATCTCCTCTGAAAATGAATTCGGGGCCGGTTCTACATTGCGCCGCGGCTTTGCTCCAGCGCCCCGGCGATGCGGAACATCGTTGCTTCGTCGAAATGCCGGGTCAGAACCTGCATGCCGACGGGCAAGCCTTCAACGGTTTCCCCGCACGGTACGCTCATGCAGGGAATGCCCGCCAGGCTACCTGTAATTGTATAAATATCGGAAAGGTACATCTGCAGCGGATCGTTCACTTTTTCACCCAGGCGAAAGGCCGGGAATGGGGAGACCGGCGCGATTACAGCATCTACCCCGGCAAACGCCTGCGCGAAATCACGTGCGATTAATGCGCGCACCTTCTGTGCTTTTAGGTAGTAGGCATCATAATAACCCGCGCTCAAAACGTATGTGCCCAGCATGATCCTGCGTTTGCACTCCGCGCCAAATCCCTCTCCACGGCTGTTTCGGTACATTTCCGCCAACGTATCCGATCGGTTGGAGCGGCAAGTATACCGGACGCCATCATAACGCGCCAGGTTCGAGCTCGCTTCCGCGGTGGCGATGATGTAATAGCTCGCAATCGCATACTCCGTCGAAGGCAGGCTGATCTCGCGCACTTCGCATCCGAGCCTTTTCAGAATCTCCACGCCGCGCGCGATGACGTCGCCGGTCTCGCTCGTCAAATCTTTTAGATACTCGCGGGGCAGTCCGAGCTTCAAGCCTTTGACGTTTCCATCGAGGGCTGCGGTGTAATCGGGAACCGGCGCATTCGCCGATGTGGAATCATTCGGGTCGCGTCCGGCGATCACTTGCAACAGCAGGGCCGCATCGTGAACGGTTCGGGCGAAGGGGCCGATGTGATCCAAAGAACTGGCAAACGCGGTCAGCCCGTAACGGGACACGCGGCCGTACGTAGGCGTGACTCCGACGACGCCGCAAAACGAGGCCGGCTGCCGCACCGAGCCGCCCGTATCCGATCCCAAGGCCACTACTGCCGTGCCTTGCGCCACTGCGGCCGCGGAGCCGCCGCTCGACCCACCCGGCACGCGGCCGGGCGCTACGGGATTCCGCACCGGACCGAAGGCGGAGTTTTCGTTGGAAGAGCCCATGGCGAATTCATCGCAGTTGGTCTTCCCCAAAATTACTCCACCCGCTTGCTCTAAACGCGCGATCGCAGTGGCGTCGTACGGCGGCTCGTATCGCGCCAGCAGCCGCGAACCGCAGGTGGTGGTCACGCCTTTCGTCAGGATTACGTCCTTAACGGCGACCGGTACTCCGGCGAGAAGGCCCGGATCTTCTCCGCGGGCGATTCGGCTGTCTACCTGGTGGGCGTTCGCAAGCGCGCGCTCCGGGCAGAAACGAAGATATGCGTTTGTAACGCCGTTCTCCTTCTCGGCGAAACGCAGGGCCTCCGCGGCCAGCTCCGCTGCGCTGAACTGGCGTCCCAGCAGGCCGGTCTTGATTTCTGTGATGGTCAGCGACGGGATATCCATGCGTCAGCGTTCAATCACTTTGGGCACTTTGAAGTATCCGGCGCCAGGTTGCGGAGCGTTGGCCAGGGCAGCTGGATTTCCCAAAGGAGGCACGACAACATCGGCGCGCAGCGTCGCGGTTTCGTCTGCCTCGTAAAGCACCTGTGTCATGGGTTCTACGCCGCCGGTATCCGCCTCATTCAGCTTCTCGATGTGCTCCAGGATCTCGTCCAGGTCGGCTCCGAACTTCTTGACCTCCGCATCGGTCAACGCCAGGTTGGCCAGGTCCGCGATATATCGCACTTCCTTCTCGGTGATCTTCACCCTCGTGCCTTCAGCCGCGACGATCGATAGATGCTGCGTAGGACCGGATCGCTGATGCTTTCGGCCTCGTCCAGCAGCGCGGGAGTGGCGTGGGCGGCCCGCTGCGCCTCACGCCGCCGCGGCACGATGCGAAATTCCAGGTCGTCTACCAATCCCGCCCCCACATTTCGCTCCAGGTTGCTCACAATGTGCCGCGATAGGCTGCACAGTTGCCGCTGCCAGATGTGGTCTTCCACTTCAACGATCAGCCGCGTGCGCACCATGCGCGCCGCGCGTGTATGGCCGGCGATCTTCTTTCCCACGGCGTGCGGCCATGCGGCGCAAACGAGTTCTTCTGCGCTGATCGTTTCGCCGGGCAGTCTCAATCCGCTAATGAGCTTGCTCGCGCGTTCCATGTTGGGCGGAAGGATTCAGTGTATCACGCCCGTCGCGGAGCCCTACTCGAACTGAATGTTTGAAAGATCGGCCGTGGGCTTGGGAGATTTCAGTTTCATGCTCTCCAGCGTTTCCAGAACGATTTGGGCCACGGCCAGGTTCCGGAACCATTTTTTGTTCGCCGGGATCACATACCAGGGCGCATAATCGGTGCTGCACTTTTCCAGCACGTCGTTGTAGGCGTCAATATATGCATCCCAATACTGCCGCTCCTTCACATCGTCGGGCGAAAATTTCCAGTTCTTGCGCTTGTCCTCGAGGCGCTGCCGGAACCGCTTGGCCTGCTCCTCTTTGCTGATGTACAGAAGGAATTTCAAGATACGCACATTGTTTTCGCTGAGCATGCGTTCGAAGTCGTTAATCTGCCGATAGCGCTTCGACCAGACAGATTTGGGGACCAGGCCATGGACGCGGACGACCAGTACATCTTCGTAATGCGAGCGGTTGAAGATGCCGATCTGCCCGTATTCGGGGAGGGAGTTGTGGATTCGCCAGAGATAATCGTGCCGCTTCTCAGCGCCCTCCGGAACTTTGAACGGGGTCACGCGCACGCCCTGCGGGTTGAGGCCGCTCATAACGCGCCGGATGGTGCCGTCCTTGCCCGCGGCGTCGATCCCCTGCAGCACGACCAGCAGCGCGCGCCGGCCCTCGGCGTACAACAGATATTGGAGCACGGAGAGCCGCTTCTGACATTGCACCAGCGCGTCCAGTGCCGCTTCTTTGGTCATGCCATGGGATTCGTCGGGATCGATATCGCCCAGTTTGAGATGCTTTTCCGGCGTCACTATGAGCTTGGAAACAGCGTGATTCATGCGGTCCTCATTCTACACTGGGATAGTGCTGGTGCTGGCCTCACAATCTCCCCGCCGCGCGGAAATTTTGCGCCAGGCCGGGTTCGCCTTTACGGTGCGCCCCGCGGAGGTGGACGAAACGCCCCGCTCCGGAGAAGAACCGCAAGATTATGTGGTCCGGCTGGCGGAGGAGAAGGCGCTGGCCGTCCCGGCGGCTCCCGGCGAGACCATTCTCGCCGCCGATACAACGGTCGTCATTGACGGGCAGATGCTGGGAAAGCCGGAGGACGCCGCCGACGCCCGCCGCATGCTCGAGGCGCTCTCCGGCCGCCGCCACGAGGTCCTCACCGGCATTTGCCTGCGCCGTGGTACAGAACTGATTCGTGACTGGGCCGCTACCCAAGTCTGGTTCATGCCAATGACTGCCGTGGAAATCGAGGAGTACGTCGCCAGCCGGGAGCCGATGGACAAGGCCGGTGCGTATGCCATCCAGGGGCGGGCTTCGAAATTTATCGAAAAGATTGCCGGCTGCTATTTCAACGTGGTGGGTTTGCCGATTGCATTGGTGTACCGCCACATACGTATCCCGGTCTAAAAATCCAGGGACTCGATGCGATCGAAGATCTGCCGGTCAGACGCTCGCATCATCTCGGCAACCCGCATGCGGATCGCCGGCGGCACATGGTTTTCAATCGTCTCCGGGACTCCTTCCTGTTCCTCGTGGACGACAGCGGAAAGGCCCAGTCCCGAAGCCAGCCGGCAAGATGTCTGAACCAGGGACAGCACATCGAGGCCGGAAGGCGATTCCAGGTGCCGCGCGGCCACCTCTTGCAGCACGCGGGGAAATCGCCACGCTTCGCTTAGAAATTGGCCCGCCTGGCAGTGATCCATGCCGAATTCCTTGCGCTCGGCTGCAAGAATCGCTTCGTCGCTTTCATGTGTATGAACGGCTAGGGCGGCGTACGGTTCGGGATACGCGGTGAGCAGCCCGATGCGCCCCAGGTCGTGCAAGATGCCCGCGGTATTTGCAACGTCGTTGGAAATCCCGAAGGCAGGCGCCAACAATTCGGCGATGACTGCTGCTCCGACACTATGCTTCCAGATACGGCGCAGGATCGGCGTCTTCGGAGCGCCTTCCAGCAACGAACGCATCGCAAGCGTCACCGCCAGCGCGCGCGTCCGATCGATTCCCAGAAAGGCCACCGCGCGCCGGATCTCCGTGATGGTTCCCTGCACGCCGAATAGCGGGGAATTCACCAGCGCCAGGAGCTCTGAAGTCACGGCAGCCTCGGAAGCTACCATACTCACGACGTCGCGAATCTCGAGATCTTGGCGGTCGAACAGCCGGAGCAGCCGGATCGCCACTGGTCCGAATGGTGCGAGCTTGGCCAATCGGCCCAACTCCGGGGTCTCGACCTGCCCTTTTTCCAGCAGTTCCGCTGCGACCTTCGGGTCGAAACTCGGCGGTGGTGCGTTGGCTTCTTCCAGTACGCCCACGATGTTTTTTTTCCGCGATGGAAGCGACAATTGCGGCACTAAGAGCTCACCCGCCTGATTGCAGTATGACCGACTCAGCGGACAGGCAGATACTGCCGAAAGGTGACCGGCAAGAGCTTAACCAACGATAATAGGAGAATTGATTGTATGGATGACGCACTTCTGATGCACCGTCTCCATTTCGCTTTCACGGTCACGTTTCATTACCTGTTTCCGCAGCTCACCATGGGGCTTGCGCCGCTGATCGTGGTATTTAAGTCTCTGTACCTGCACACGGACAACCCTCTATACAACCGTGCTGCGCGCTTCTGGGCGAAGCTTTTCGGCATCAATTTCGTGCTTGGCGTGGTTACCGGCATTCCGATGGAGTTTCAGTTCGGCACCAATTGGGCTGAGTTCGCGCGCGTCACCGGCGGAGTTATTGGGCAGCCGCTCGTGATGGAAGGCGTTTTCGCGTTCTTTTTGGAATCGGCCTTCCTCGGGCTCTTCCTTT
>PSRJ01000338.1 GCA_003175985.1 Terriglobia bacterium | reverse complement strand
TGAAAACTCCGTCAAAGCCATCGAGGCCCGTAACGCCGCGGCGACAGAGCGGGTTGCCTAATGAGGCGAGCTGAAACTATCCGGTAGTCCAGGTGGCCCTACCGCGCGCCTCGGTTAGAAGCCTCCAGTGGGGCAGCTTTTCAAGCTGTGTGCACAACCCGCAGGTCACCGACGGGCCGTTTGCGGAAACGAAAGAGCAGCTCGGGGGATATTATTTCGTGGAAGCCAACGACACCGCCGAGGCGATCGCCATGGCCACAAAGGTTCCCTGGGCGCGATTTGGATCGATCGAAGTCCGCCCCATTCTGACGTTTGCGTGAGCCTGCCCAGCGCTCTTCACCGGGCTCAACTATTTTCCGCGAAGAGCGCTGCGGGCTGTCGATTTCGCAAGGTCCGTACGTCGTGAGAATGAAGGCGCCCTGGAATTTCGGCGCCGGAAGCGGAAAAACGTCAGCTAAATAAGGAGAGAACACAATGGCATCGAATGCCGTGGAAATGGCAGCCGTCCCGGTTGCCCAAGCTTTATCCCAGTCCGAACTGGACAGAGCCCGGCTCTATCTGGAGCAGACGAAAGTCCTGATCGGAGGAGCCCTCCGGAATCTTTCCCAAGCCCAGTGGAACTATAAGCCTTCGCCGGACCGCTGGTCGATCGCAGAGATCGTCGAGCACGTCATTTTCGTGCAGGAACAGGTTTTAGGACCCATCCGGGAGAAGCTCGAAAGCGCACCAGTGACGCCAGTCCGCCCGGATTGCAAGCAAGTGGACGACGTGATCATTTACCAGATCCCCAGCAGGCTGGCCAAGTTCCCGAGCCCGGCGCAGCCGTCCGGCGGACTCGGTCTCGCGGAAGCCCTGGATCGGCTGCCGGCGAATTATGGCCGTCTGGCCGAGCGCCTCGAAAAGACGCCGGGCCTTCGGGAACGCTCGATTGAGTCACGTCCGCTCAGAGCCATTTCGAATGGCGCCTATGACATGATGGACGGATATCAGTGGATCTTAGCAGTCGCCGCCCACACGGAACGGCACACCAAGCAAGTTGTAGAACTCATGGCCGATCCCGGGTTTCCGGTTTAGCGGTTGACGGAATCGGCGATTGCCAAGATGCAAACGGAGGACCCAATGCGTTATATGTTGCTGGTCTATTCGACCGAGGGACCTGACGGCTTGACGCCGGAGGAAGACGTACGGCTTCGTGCCGGCCATCGCAGTGTAATGGAGGAGGCGGGTAGAAAGGGGGTGTTGATCGGCGCCGAGCCTCTGGCAGCCACCAGCACGGCGACCACGGTGCGCATGCAGGGCGGCAAAGCTTTAGTCCTGGACGGCCCTTTTGCGGAGACGAAGGAGCAGCTTGCCGGGTACTACATCCTGGATTGCGCGAACCTCGACGAGGCGATCGAGTGGGCCGCCAAGATCCCCACCGAGTGCCAGGGAAACCCGGGTTGCATCGAGATCCGTCCGATGCGATTTCAGCGCTCCTTGGCCCCGCCGGGAATCGATGCGCAAAATGCAGTTGTGAATGGATGACACACGCCGGGCCGCCGAGACCGTCTTTCGCCAGGAATCCGCGCGGATAGTCGCGAGCCTGATCCGCATCTCCGGGTCGTTCGACCGCGCCGAGGAGGCGATGCAGGAGGCGTTTGCCTCCGCGCTCGCCTCCTGGCCCCTGCGGGGACTTCCGCAGAATCCAGCCGCCTGGATCATGACCGCCGCGCACCGAAAATTGATCGACAGCGCGCGCCGCGAGGAAACCGCCCGGAACCAACAGAGATGGCGAGTGCAACGCCGGACGGCATCGAAGAGACGGCGATGAATTTTCCGGACGACCGGCTCCGCCTGATCTTCACGTGTTGCCACCCGGCTCTGAACCTCGAGGCGCAGGTGGCCCTGACTCTTCGCACGCTAGGCGGGCTGACCACTCCGGAAATTGCCAAGGCGTTCCTGCTCCCCGAAGCGACGCTCGCACAGCGTTTGGTTCGAGCGAAGCGGAAGATACAAGAAGCGCGAATTCCCTACGAGGTGCCATCCCACGAGCGGCTGCCGGAGCGCCTGGCGGCAGCGCAAACAGTGGTCTACCTGATCTTCAACGAAGGTTACGCGGCAAGTACGGGAAGCGCCCTGGTTCGTAATGACCTCTGCGCGGAAGCGATCCGGCTGGGCCGCGTGCTGTGCGAGTTACTTCCGCGGGAAGCGGAGAATCTCGGCCTCCTGGCCTTGATGCTTCTCCAACATTCCCGGCGGGATGCGCGGGTCGTCAATGGTGAGCTGGTCACCTTGGAGGAACAGGAGCGCTCGCGGTGGGATCGTGAGGCGATTGCGGAAGGACTATGGCTCGTCGAGAGCGCTTTGGGCCTCGGCCCGGTAGGGCAGTATCAGTTGCAAGCAGCGATTGCCGCGCTGCACGCCGAGGCTGCCACGTCTGAACAAACAGATTGGCCACAGATCGCCGCTCTTTACGAAAGACTTCTGAAGCTCAATCCCTCTCCCGTGGTGGCGCTGAATCATGCCGTCGCCGTCGCGATGGCCGGCAGCCTGGAAGATGGTTTGAGCATATCGACGAACTAGGCCGTACGGGAGCGCTCGATCAATACTATTTGTTTCATGCGGCTCGAGGCGATCTTCTGCGGCGTCTCGATCGAAAGGACAGCGCCGCGTTGGCTTATCAGAAGGCAGCCCGCATGGCTACCAATCCGATCGAGCGTGATTTTCTCCATCGCCGATTGCAGGGACTCGGCTTCGATTTCGACCTCTTAGAGTCCCGGCGTGCGCCCGACGGCTTGCTCGAGCTCTGCCCAGGCAAGGAGGTAGCCTAAGCTGGCTTGCAAGTAATCAGCCTGGGCCTTGTACGTCGCGGCTGTGCTTTGGCGGCGGTCGGATACCAAAACCACGCCCTGAGTCAGTTGGTTCTGCGCCAGCCGCTCGCTTTCCTGCCGCAGTCTCACCACCTGGCTTGCGACTTCGACCATACTCTTGGTTCGCTCGAGTTTGTTGTAATCGCGCTCGATGCCGACGGCTACCTGGTCCTTGAGCCGCTGCAAGTTTTCTTGCGCCTGCCCCAACTCCGCTTCGCGCTCCCGCACGGCCGCCCGCCGTTTGCCGAAGTCGAACACCTCATAATTGAGACTGACGCCGAAAGTCCCGAAGTTCCGCACAAGAAAGGGGACTCCGTCCTGGTAGCTCTGGCGTGCATAGGCGGTGATATCCGGGATATATGCCGACTTCGCGCCACCCACCCCCGCCTTTGCTTTCCGGACTGCCTCCTCCGCGGCCAAAATCTCCGGGTTCTCCGACCATGCGGTTTGAAGATACTCCGCGCGCGGGCGGAGATCGAAACTCGACGGGACCGCGGGATCCAGGTCGAGTTGCGTATCGAGCGGCAGACCCAAAAGATCGTTCAGTTCGGTGTTCAGGTCCGATAACTGGAGCTGCGTCGTGAGCACGAATTGCTGGCTCTCCAGAAGACCTGCCTTACCCTGAATGGCCGCAACGTTTAGGGCATTGCCGTTGCGGATGTCCTCTTCATTTTCGTGCAGCCGCTCCTTAGCGTAGGCGCTCTGCTGTTCGGCTGCCTGCTTTTGGAGGCGGGCGATCAGCATGCCGAAATACAGAGTGTGCACCTGGAGGGCGACTTCCGTCTCAGCCTTCTTCAGATCGTCACGAGAGGCCGCCACCTCCGCGGCTGCACTCTGGTTTGCTGCATGGATCCGGATCAACTGTGTCAGAGGCTGAGAGATCTGTGTTCCACTCGAGAACAAAGTTTTCTGCCCTTGGCCAATGTTTATGTCCCGCGCGGGGACGAGACTCCCCCCGGCGATTCCAAAAGCGCCCGCCGGAATCCCGATATTCTCAAGATCGGTAACGTGCAATATGTTGGACTGATTTGTGATCGATGGGAAATACGCGGAACGCTGGCCGGCTTTCTTTTGTTCATTCCCGGTTACCTTGAACCTGGCAATCTTGAGCGCATGATTTTGGCTGAGCGCGAGGCGAACGGCTTCGGTCAGCGTAATGCGCCGCACGTCCTTTGGCTGTTGCCCGAATGCAGGCTGCAGGGGCGCCCCCAGAGCCGCCAAGCCGGAGAGTGCGACCACGCGGAGAATACGGTTACGCTTCATTGCATTTTCCTCAAGTCCTGATAACTGAATTTGGGAGGCCGCAGGAACAGCATCAGCAGAAGATATGCGACCACCATCCAGCCAACGAGAAGGAACCCGTCGGCGATCGCCATCGTGTAGGCCTGCGCGTGCACCTGTTTACTCAGGATGCCGATGGCGCGCTTTTGTGCCTCATCTTGTCCTGTAGAGCCTGAAAACAACCCTCCGCTCAGCAGGCGCAATCGTTCATCGGTAAGCCAACTTCCAATTTGCAGATGCAATCCGAGTAGATTCGAATGAAGTTTCTCTCTGACCGAAATGAAATGATTCATGACGGCGACGCCAGTCTGTCCACCGAAGATTCGAGTGAGGTGCATAAGCCCTGAAAATGTGGCGGCGTTCGCGGCGCTGCTGAGGGCTCCCGCCTCGAGGCCTTCGAGAACGATGGAGCCGACCAAGCCAATGTAGGTGCAACCAAAGCCGGCGGCAAGAAGAACCTCTACAGCTTCGAAACTGATTCCAGCCCACTGAGTATCCACGTGGGAACAGATCCAGCAGCCGGCCGCCACCACTGTGAGCCCCAGGGCGAGCGTCAGTCGAGACGT
This sequence comes from Terriglobia bacterium, assembly GCA_003175985.1. Lineage (GTDB taxonomy): Bacteria > Acidobacteriota > Terriglobia > Bryobacterales > Bryobacteraceae > PSRJ01. The sequence goes on along the minus strand of PSRJ01000338.1, from coordinate 27,622 downwards.
AGTATGGAGAACTACGATGGCAACCAACCCCACGACAACCAACATCGGTAGGGCTACCCAGGCGAGCGCGTGGCCGGTCTGGAGCGAGCGGTACTGTTGAATATTGCTCAGAAACCCCGGGATCAGGACGATCGTCGCCAGGTGTACAAATTTAAACACGAATATCGACAGCGCCAGGATGATGATGTTCCGCCTGTTAAGGAACGATAGTTTCAGCGTGGGATTTGGCTGCAAGAGTCGCCTGACTCCTGCAGCCAACACAAGAAGAATTCCGCCGGCCGCCATCCCGACGATGACTCCGGAGTTCAACCAGTCGAGCCGCTCTCCTTGATCCAGCGCGCCGTACAAAAGGACGAGGCCGACGCTGAAATACGCGAATCCTCGCCAACTCGGCTTGGAAGACGCCGGGGGCCGCCGTGGAATCCCATGGTAGATACATGCCATCATGAAGGGCGTTACTGCCGCGGCGGTCCAGAAGATCCAATGCCAAGAGAGGTACTCGATGTACCAGCCCTCCAGCAGCGACGCAATGTTGCTGATGAAAACGATGTCCCCGGCATATGCGGCAATCCCGAAGATGATCAGTCTCTTCGGAAGGGCAGTCAATACGAAGGTCATGGTCAGGGAGTAGAAAGTTCCGGAGGCGACTCCCGCGATGACAACCATTGCCAACATGGGCCGGTAGCCCGGCGCAAAGGGCAGCAAAGCGGAAGTAACGGCGAATATCGCGGCGGCTTGGAGCAAGATTCTGCGGGGGCCGAACAGAGAAGCCACAAAAACCACGAAGACGCCGCTGAACATGGTCGCCATGTTGAGCGCCGTCGGAATCCAGGAGGCTTCGTCGAAGCCTAAGCCAAGGGCTCCGCGGAGATCGGGCAGTCCCACGCTGACCAGGCGAGCGTTGAGCGTGGCGATCCCGGCTCCGAGAAAAACGCCCAAAATCCCGAGGTAAGGATTCGTTGCTCGTTCGGAGCGAACTGGGGACGATGCCTGCGGCTTTGTAATAGCTTCGGTTGCGGTCACCGTGGATTCTTCCTTACTCGCCGGCGGGCTTTGTGCGCACGACCGCGATCACGGACAGGCCGGGACGGAGCCGGTCGAGATTAGGCTGACGTGAATCGAGCACAATCTTTACAGGCAGACGTTGCACGACTTTTGTGTAATTGCCAGTCGCGTTGTCCGGCGGCAGCAGCGCGAATTGCGAACCGCTGGCAGGAGAGATTTGGTCCACCTTACCCCGGAAGATCACTCCAGGAAGCGCATCCACGCGGATTTCGGCGGGGTCGCCCGGCCGGAAATGGCTAAGTTGCGTTTCTTTGAAATTTGCCTCAATCCAGGAGTCGCTTTGCACGAGCGAAATCACCTGAGTGCCGGGACTCACCAGTTGCCCGGCCCGCACCTTGCGTTCGCCCACGATTCCATCGATTGGTGCCGTGATGCGCGTGTACCCCAGATTGGTCTGCGCCAGTAGCAGGGAAGCCCTTTTGGCGTGCAGATCCGCCTGCAGCAGCAGCTCTTGGGAATCCAGCACGGCGCGCTGGCGCTTCTGCGCTTCGAGCTCGGCTTTCGTGCTTGATAACTTGGCCTGCGCCCGCGCCAGATCCGCATGGCGGCTGGCCAACTGAGCAGATGCCGTGGAGACGTCATCCTCGCGGCTTGCGAGTTGCGCGCGAAAGCGCTGCTCGTCGGCTACTGCCTGCTCGAGTTTCTGGCGGGTCGTGGACTCGGTTGCGATCAGCGCCTCCTGCCGCCGCCGTTCCAACAGCGTACGGTCCACGTCTGCTTTCGTACCGTCGATTCCGCTCCGTGCATTGGCTACCGACGCCTTCGCCGCCTCAATGCCGGCCTCTGCTGCCGTGATATCCGCTTCTGCCGCGCGAATGCTTTCCCCAGCTTGAACGATGCGGGTGTCCTGCAATTCCTTTTGCCGTTGATTATTCACAAGCGCATCCTGGCCCGACGTTACCCCGGCTTCGGCCTGTTGCACTTGTGCGCGAAAATCGTCATCTTGCAACTGGACCAGCAGTTGGCCGGACTTCACAGGCTGATAGTCGGACACTTGTACCGCCCGAACCAGCCCAGCCACCTTCGTGCTCAGCGGTGTGACATCCGCACGAACGTAGGCATCGTCGGTCTCTTGCGACGCCCGCTCGCTCGCCCAGGTGTTCCAGTTTCCCGCGATCAGAAATACAATTCCAACCGCCATTACAAGAATGGTGGCGGGGACCAGCAACTGCTTCAGCCGGCTCATCCAGTTGGGTCGTTTCTCGACAGAATCTTTGTCGGGCATTTTTTAAGGCTCCTCGATACGCTCTTGAGTGTTCGGCCCACTGCCAACCGCTCCCTGACGGTCGCGGCTTCGTTTCGCGCTTCCGAGCCGCGCGCGCCAGAAAGCGGTGTCTCTGCTTCTAGTTGATCGCTCTGCACGGCCATTTGTTGGGGTCAATCGGCGCGCCTGGCCGGCACGCTGCTCCTCTTCCACCGCGGGCTACAGCCCGCAACGGGCTTTGTGGAAATTCTATTGGCGATCTCTTCGCCTTCCACGCTCCTCGTCTGCAGCGCCATCCCCACCAGCGATGCTATGAGGATTGCGATATAGAGCTGACCGACCAAAGCTTCCGCCATTGTCAACGCTCGAGCCAGGGGGTTCACGGGATGGATATCGCCGAAACCAACGGTGGTGAGCGTAGTGAAACTGAAGTAAATCAAGTGACTCGGCTGCCCTGGGAGGCTCTTGGCCACCCCAGGTTCGAAATGGATCGCGGACGGAGCCTGTTGCAGGAGCAGTTGATAGCCGAACGTCCATGTCAGGCCAATTAACAGGTAGCCCGCGATTCCACCCAGCACGCGGTATCCATCGATCCGGCCCGGACGCAACGTGCGCTTTAATGTCATGCAGAACATAATGGAGAGACAGGCCACTCTTAGCGCCGACTCGAGCGGGGTAAAACGATGCGATGGCCCAAGATCGATCATGAGATTCACCGAAAACGTTGCGACCGTTAAGCCGATAACAAGGTAGATCGCAGTCCGATGATGGATCGTCGCAAACGCGCCGAAGATGATCATCATTCCAAATGCCAGGGACAACGCAAGCTGCCCCGCTTGCGAGAGGCTGAACACCGGCAGAACGATCGTGGTCAGCACCAGAAAGCCGACAAAAAAGACCATTCCCCGATCCCTATCGAAGAAGAGGGACGCCAAACGTGGATGAGCCTGACTCATTCACTTGAGCAGAGCTTCCCGCATGCACTTCTGTTGGGCCAACAAATTCGCCGCGATGATGCTCCTCGTTTGTGAATGTTTTGGCGCAGCCGTTCCTGCCTTGTCGCCCCCGGCTCTTCGGGGCGGGTTTCGGGCATGCGCCGGAAGAATTCATCGGCGCCAGTGTCTGCGCCAGTGGTCAGGAGATCAGCCGTTTGAAAAAACCTCAGGTAATTTATCTTGCGCGGCACGGCGAAACCGCATGGTCGCTTAGCGGACAACACACCGGGCTTACCGATCTGCCTCTGACTACGCGCGGCGAATGTAACGCCCGCCGGCTGGGGGAACGGCTCCAAGGGCTGGAGTTTGCCGCCGTGTTTACCAGTCCGTTACAGCGCGCGAAGCGGACGTGCGAGCTTGCCGGCTTTACATCAAGGGCAAAACCGGATCGCGACCTGGTCGAATGGAATTACGGCGCGTATGAAGGACTTCGAACCGTGGACATTCACGCGAAGCGTCCGGACTGGGAACTGTTTCGCGACGGCTTCCCTGGCGGAGAATCGTTCGAGGAAATCGGGGCGCGAGCGGACCGCGTCGTCGAACGGGCCCGATCCGTTGATGGTGACGTACTGCTATTCTCCAGTGGACACTTCCTGCGAGTCCTGGCCGCACGCTGGCTCGGACTGAAGCCACAGGACGCCCGATATCTTCTACTGAGCACCGCAAGCCTGAGCACTCTGACATACGAGCACAACCTGTCGGAACCGGCGATCGGCCTATGGAACGACACTCATCACGTAAGCGCGCATTGCCTGGAGGAATCCAGCGTACTCCAAGAGACAGAGGCGAAAAGATGAAAGCAACACGATTACTCCACAACCTGGGCCAGAGCATCTGGCTCGACAATATTACGCGCGACCTGCTGAACAGCGGCACGCTGAAGCGGTACATCGACGATCTTTCGGTGACGGGGCTCACCTCGAATCCAACCATCTTCGATCACGCCATCAAGAACAGCGTTTCGTACGACACGGCGATCGCGGCCCTGCTGCAAAGCGGGAAATCCGGCGAGGAACTCTTCTTTGAACTGGCGCTGGACGACCTCACTCGGGCCGCCGACCAATTCCGGCCGGTCTACGATAGAACCAACGGAGAGGACGGCTGGGTGTCGCTGGAGGTATCTCCGTTGCTGGCCTACGACACCGCCAGCACACTGCGGGAGGCGAAAGATTTGTCCGGCCGTGCCGGGCGCCCGAACCTGTTCATCAAGATCCCGGGCACGAAGGAAGGCGCGCCGGCGATCGAAGAGGCCATCTACGCAGGAATACCGGTGAACGTGACGCTCCTTTTTTCGCGCGAACAGTACCTTGCTGCGGCCGAGGCCTTCTTGCGCGGAATCGAGCGGCGCATCGAGGCGGGCCTCAATCCGGATGTCGGGTCGGTCGCATCGGTCTTCGTGAGCCGCTGGGACGGGGCGGTCGCGTCCAAGGTACCCGAGGCTCTCCGCAACCGCCTCGGCATCGCCGTGGCCATGCGCACTTATCAGGCCTACCGGAATCTGCTCGACTCGCCGCGCTGGCAGCAAGCTTTCAACGCCGGGGCGCGTCCGCAGCGGCTGCTCTGGGCTAGCACGGGCACCAAGGACCCCAAGGCGTCCGACATTCTTTATGTGAAGGCTCTCGCCGCTCCCTTCACCGTGAACACGATGCCGGAAGCCACTCTGAAGGCCCTTGCGGAACACACGGAACTCGGGTCGATCCTGCCTGCCGACGGCGGAGACAGCGAAAAAGTGCTCGCCGAGTTCGCGAAGGCCGGAATCGATATCGACGCATTGGCCGCCCAGCTTCAGGACGAAGGCGCCAAGTCGTTCGTCAAGTCTTGGGATGAGTTGATGGGAGTGATCGAATCCAAGAGCGCCGCGATTCAAAAGGCTGCGCGAGTAGCGTAAAAACCTGTTTCGAGCGCGCGCCGGCTCGCCAACAAAACAGCCCGCGGCGCGCTCTTTTCCAGTGAGGAGCGAAACAAGAATGCAAGTAACGGAAGAGCGGGCCGAGCCGCGTTCGGCCGTAGGAAGTCCGTCGTGGAAGGCCCTCGGATCGCACCATAAGAGGATTCGCAACCTGCATCTGCGCAAGTTGTTCGCCGACGATCCCACCCGCGGCGAACGGCTCACCGCCTCCGCCGCCGGGATAGAGCTCGATTATTCGAAGAACCGCATCACCGATGAGACGCTCGAACTCCTGTTGCATCTTGCCGAGGACGCGGGCCTGCGGGAACGCATCGACGCCATGTTTTCCGGCAGCAAGATCAACATTACCGAGAATCGCGCGGTCCTCCACACCGCGTTGCGCGCTCCCGCCGGCAGATCCGTCATCGTCGATGGGAAGAACGTAATACCGCAGGTCCACGATGTGCTTCGCCGCATGGCCGATTTTTGCACGCGGGTGCGGAGCGGCGAATGGAAGGGTCACACCGGCAAGCGCATTCGCAATGTCGTCAATATCGGGATCGGCGGATCCGATCTCGGCCCCGTCATGGCCTACGAGGCGCTCCGCCACTACAGCGAGCGCGACATGACCTTTCGTTTCGTCTCCAACGTCGATGGCACCGATCTCGCCGAGGCCGTTCGCGACTTGGAACCGGCCGAGACCATGTTTATCGTCTCGTCCAAGACTTTCACCACGCTGGAAACGATGACCAACGCGCAATCCGCGCGCACCTGGTCGTTGGCGGGATTGGGAGGCGATGAGAAATCGGTAGCGCGGCATTTCGTCGCCGTCTCGACGAATGTGAAGGAAGTGGCGAAGTTCGGAATCGACACCGCCAACATGTTCGAGTTTTGGGACTGGGTCGGCGGGCGCTACTCGATGGATTCCGCCATTGGCCTGTGCACGATGCTAGCCATCGGCCCCGACAATTTCCGCGCGATGCTCGATGGTTTCCATCAGATGGACGAGCACTTCCGCACCGCGCCGTTCGAAAAGAACCTGCCGGTAATCATGGGCCTGCTGTCCCTCTGGTACAACGATTTCTTCGGCGCGCAGACGGTGGCCGTGCTGCCTTACGACCAATACTTGAAGCGCTTCCCGGCCTATCTGCAGCAGTTGACCATGGAGAGCAACGGCAAGCACGTGACACTCGATGGCGCCGAAGTCAAGTCCGACACCGGCCCCATCTACTGGGGAGAGCCGGGAACGAATGGCCAGCACTCCTTCTATCAACTGATCCATCAGGGCACCCGGCTCATCCCTTGCGACTTCATAGCCTTCGCTCAGCCGCTCAATCCTCTTGGACCTCACCACGACATACTGATGGCGAACGTATTCGCGCAAGCTGAAGCCCTGGCGTTCGGCAAAACTCCGGAACAGGTGAAAGCCGAGGGCACGCCCGAGTGGCTCGTGCCGCACCGCGTTTTCGAGGGCAACCGTCCCTCAAATACTATCCTCGCCGCAAAATTGACACCCGAGACGTTAGGCAAGCTGGTGGCGCTCTATGAGCACAGCGTATTCACGCAAGGTGCGATCTGGAACATCGATTCCTTCGATCAGTGGGGTGTGGAACTCGGCAAGGTCCTCGCCAAGCGAATTATTACCGAGCTGGAAAGCAAGGAAGAGCCCAAGCTCACACATGACAGCTCGACCAACAACCTGATTCACCGCTACCGTCAGCTCAAGGAGAACGCATGAGGACCACCGGTTTCGACAAGCCACTCTATATCCTGCCCTTCGACCACCGCGGCTCGTTTCAGACAAAGATGTTCGGCTGGAAGGGTGCGCTGACGCCCGAGCAGACTGCGGAAATCGCCGCCGCCAAGCAGGTGATCTACGACGGCTTCAAGGCCGCGGTCCAGGACGGCGTGCCGGAGAAGAAGGCGGGCATCCTGACCGACGAGCAGTTCGGCTCCGCGGTCCTCCGCGACGCCGCGGCTCACCATTACACCACCGCCTGCTGCGTTGAGAAGAGCGGGCAGGAAGAATTCGATTTCGAATACGGCGAGGATTTTGCCCGCCATATCGAGGCCATCCGGCCGACCTTCAGCAAGGTGCTCGTGCGCTACAACGCGGAAGGCGATCCCGCGCTGAATGCCAGGCAGGCGGGACGATTGAAGCGCGTGTCGGACTACCTGCACGGCCAATCCGGCCCCCTGTTCATGTTCGAGCTGCTCGTCCCCGCCGAGAAATCTCAATTGGACCAGCTCAACGGCGACAAGAAAGCCTACGACGTGCAACTTCGCCCGAAGCTCATGGTACAGGCGATCGAGGAACTGCAGGACGCCGGAGTCGAGCCGGATGTCTGGAAGATTGAAGGTCTCGACAGCCGCGAGGATTGCGAAAAAGTCGTCGCCGCCGCAAGACGGGGCGGACGCGACCGCGTCGGCTGCATCATCCTAGGCCGCGGAGAAGATGATCAAAAGGTTCACGAATGGTTGACGACTGCGGCCGCAGTGCCGGGGTTCATCGGCTTCGCAGTGGGGCGCACGAGCTTCTGGGACCCGCTGGTCAAGTGGCGCGCCCGGCAAATCACTCGCGAGCAGGCCGTCAACGACATCGAGCGCCGCTATCGCGAGTTCGTCGACACCTTCGAGGGCAGGAAGTGAAGCTGGCTCCTTCCATTCTCGCCGCGGATTTCTCGCGGCTCGGCGTGCAGGTCGCCGAGGCGGAGCGGGCGGGAGCGGATCGCATCCACGTTGACGTCATGGACGGCCATTTCGTGCCGAACCTGTCGATGGGAGCACCGATCGTGGCATCGTTGCGCCCCGTGACACGGCTGCCGCTCGAAACGCACATGATGATCTCGAACCCGGATCTGTTTCTCCAGGAGTTCGCAGACTCGGGCTCGGACTCGTTTCTGGTCCACTGGGAGGGAAACGTCAACCTGCATCGCACCGTGCAGGCCATCCGAGCCCTAGGCAAGCGCGTGGGCGTCGCCATCAATCCAGCGACGCCCGCGGCGGTGCTCGAAGAAATTCTGCCGGACGTCGACCAGGTGCTCGTCATGACGGTGGACCCGGGTTTCGGGCACCAGCATTTTCTCCATTCCACCCTGGCCAAGATCAGACGCGTCCGGCAGATGATCGATCGCGTCAAGCCCGGGTGCGACCTGGAAGTCGATGGCGGTATCGATTCGGAAACGGCGAGGCTCTGCGTGGAAGCGGGAGCCAATGTTCTGGTGGCCGGATCCTCAGTTTTCGGAAGCAACAAGAGCGTGTCCGAGGCGATGAGCCGCCTCCGCGCGAAAGGGGAATGAATTTATGCAAATCGGAATGATCGGACTGGGAAGAATGGGCGCCAACATGGCTCGGCGCCTCATGCGGGACGGCCACGAGTGCGTGGTCTTTGACCGTTCGAAAAAAGCGATCGAAGACTTGGCCGGCGACGGCGCGAAAGGCGCGGTCCACATGCTGGATCTGGTCGAACGGCTCGAAAGCCCGCGAGCGGTCTGGCTAATGGTCCCCGCCGGAGTTGTGGACGAGACCATTGCCACTCTGAAGCCGCTTCTGAATGAAGGCGACATCCTTATCGACGGCGGCAACTCCTACTACATCGACGACCTCCGCCGCGCCAAGGAACTCGCGGCTAAGGGAATTCATTACGTCGATGTCGGCACCAGCGGCGGCGTGTGGGGCCTGGAACGCGGCTACTGCATGATGATCGGCGGCGAGACGGATGTGGTCACGCATCTCGATCCGATCTTCCGCACGCTCGCGCCCGGCGCGGGCAATATCGCCCGAACTCCGGGACGGGAGAAACTCGGCGGCACAGCGGAGTTGGGCTATCTGCATTGCGGCAACAACGGCGCGGGCCATTTCGTGAAGATGGTTCACAACGGCATCGAATACGGCGTGATGGCCGCCTATGCCGAGGGTCTGGGTATCCTCCGCGATGCCAATGTAGGCAAGCAGACCGGGACCATCGACGCGGAAACGACGCCGCTGCCCCACCCGGAGCATTATCAGTACGACCTCAACCTCCGAGACATTGCCGAAGTGTGGCGCCGCGGCAGCGTCATCGCTTCCTGGCTGCTCGACCTTACCGCCACGTCGCTGGTCGAGGATCCTGCTTTGACGAAGTTCGCCGGCCGCGTCTCCGATTCCGGCGAAGGGCGCTGGACCATCAAGGCGGCGATTGACGAAGCCGCCCCGGCGCCCGTTCTCACCGCGGCTCTGTATGAGCGCTTCACCTCTCGCGGGGAAGCCGATTTCGCGAACAAGCTGCTTTCCGCGATGCGCTTTCAGTTCGGCGGCCACATGGAAAAGACTGCCGAGAAACAGGCGGCTTGAAAGGACTAACATGACTGGCACTCACTCCGATGCACTTGTCTTCTTCGGCGCCACCGGCGACTTGGCGTACAAGAAAATCTTCCCCACACTGCAGGCGATGGCCAAGCGCGGCCACCTGGACATTCCCATCGTGGGCGTCGCCAAGGCTGGATGGAACCTCGATCAGCTTCGCGCCCGCGCGCGCGAAAGCGTGGAGAAGCACGGGGGACTCGATCGCGAAGCCTTCGACCGCATGTGCCGGCTGTTGCGTTACGTGGACGGCGACTATCATGACACTTTGACGTTCAACCAACTCCGCAAGGAACTAGGCTCGGCCGAGCGGCCGGCTTACTATCTCGCTATCCCGCCGGCGCTGTTCGGAATGGTGACTCAGAACCTGGCGTGCACTAATTGCTCTAATGGCGCACGCGTGATCGTGGAAAAACCTTTCGGGACCGACCTGGCATCCGCGCGCGAACTGAACCACATCCTGCTCGGCACGTTTCCCGAGTCCGGCATCTTTCGCATTGACCACTACCTGGGGAAACAGCCCGTCCGCAACCTGCTGTACTTCCGGTTTGCCAATGTTTTCCTGCATTCCCTGTGGAACCGCTCGACCGTGGAAAGCGTGCAGATCACGATGGCGGAGGATTTCGGCGTCCAGGGGCGAGGCGCATTTTACGATCACACCGGGACCGTCCGCGACGTGGTCCAGAACCACATCTTCCAGATCCTGAGCAATCTGGCGATGGAGCCGCCGGTCCGAACCGACAGCGAATCGATTCGCGACGAGAAAGTGAAGGTGCTCAAGGCCATCGCGCCGATCGACGAGAAGAGTATCGTTCGCGGCCAGTTCCGCGGATACCAGAACGAAGGCGGCGTTGCCCACGGCTCGCGGACCGAAACCTTCGCCACACTGAAGCTGGAAGTAAATTCGTGGCGCTGGCAGGGCGTTCCGTTCTACATCCGCGCGGGGAAGCAGATGCCGGTCACGTGCACCGAGATTCTGGTCCGGCTGCGCCGGCCTCCCGATGTTTACCACGCGCAGCCGGCGTTGGAACAGAATCATATCCGCCTGCGGATCAGTCCGGATGTGGCGATCGCGCTGGGAATGATGGTGCTCAAGCCGGATAGGGATATCGAGGGCCGCCCTATCGAAATGGTGGCGAACCATCATCCCGAGGCCAACGAGATGGACGCATACGAGCGCGTGCTCGGCGAGGCCATCGCCGGCGACACCACGCTGTTCGCGCGCGAGGACTACGTGGAAGAAGCATGGAGGATCGTTGACCCGGTGCTGCGCGCCGAAACTCCGGTCTATGAATACGAGCCGGGAACGTGGGGCCCGCAGGAAGCGAGTCAATCGATTGTCCCGCCCGGCGGCTGGCACGCTCCGGTGCTGAGTCCCGCGGCGCCCCAGAATGCGGAGCGTCGAGCCGCCTGATTGACTCTGGCGCAGGCACACCTGCCTGCCGCGTCCAGACTCTTCTGGATGTGTTGCGTCGTGGAGTAACACGGAGGATACATTTTGCCTACTGAAACGACCACCCCAACCGAAAAGCAAGCGGCGCCTTTGATCACCCGCGCCAGATTGCGAGGTTTAGCTGCGACCGGCCTTATCATTCTCAGTGTCGTGACGGCATTCCTTTATCTGGGCGGCTGGTTCGCTCCAGGCGCGTTAACGCCCGCACGATTTGTGGATGGTTTGGAGCGCGCGGGCGGAATGCATTCCGGTTTCCGCCGCAATCACGCGAAGGGCGTGGCCGTCAGCGGTTTTTTCGAGAGCAACGGCCAGGGGATGCGCCTGTCGAAGGCGCTCATTTTTAGAACCGGTCGCATTCCCGTCATCGGTCGCTTCTCCTTGAGTGGGGCCGCCCCCTCTGTTGCGGATGCACCCGATACGGTGCGCGGCCTGGGGCTTCTGTTTCGGCTGCCGGACGGCGAGGAGTGGCGGACTGCCATGGTCAATCTCCCTGTCTTCCCGGTGAAAGGGCCCCAAGGGTTTTATGACCTGACGCTTGCCTCAGCCCCCGATCCCCAGACACACAAACCCGATCCCCAAAAAATGGAGGCATTTCTCGCCCGACATCCTGAAACCGCGCGGGCTTTCAAAATCTTCCAGAGCCATCCGCCCTCGTCCGGTTTCGAGAACAGCACATTCAACAGTCTGATGGCCTTCCGCTTTGTGAATGCCAGCGGCGTATGGATTCCCGTGCGCTGGTCGATGGTGCCGGTACAGCCTTTTGCAGCCGCAACTCCTGCGGCGGCAGCTCCAGGCAACAAGAACTACCTCTTTGACGCCCTGATCGTGAGCATCCATCGGCATCCGCTGCAATGGCATTTAATGATCACAATCGGGCAACCCGGCGATGTCACGAACGATGCCAATATCCCGTGGCCTGTCGGGCGCGAACAGGTGGATGCAGGAACGCTCACGCTCGATTCTGTTGAAAGTGAAGAGACCAGCCCCGCCCGAGACATCAATTTCGATCCGGCGGTTTTGCCGGCCGGAATAGAGCCGTCCGACGATCTCTTGCTCAGCGCCCGGTCGGCGGTCTACTCAGAGTCGTTTCGAAGGCGCGCGGGCGAAACGAAAGAGTCGAGCGCGATCACGCCTTCGGAGGTGCGCCAGTGAACACGAACGTGACACCGGAGCGGCGGCAATTCACGGCCTCGATGCGGTTCCTGCACTGGTTGACGGCTGCGCTGGTCCTGACCATGCTCGGGATCGGCGTTGCCATGGTCGCATCGCTTGCCAGTTTCCAAACACTAGTTTCCATTCATCGCCCCCTGGGCATCCTCATCCTGCTTGTGGTGGTGATTCGCTACGTAAACCGGCGGCTTTCTGCGTTGCCTCCTTTCCCTGCTACCATGTCGTCACAGGAGCGGTTTGTCGCGTCAGCCTCCGAACGCTTGTTTTATGCTTTGCTGTTCGTGTTGCCGCTAGTCGGCTGGGGGATGTTGTCGGCGGCGCGCTACCCGATCGTACTATTCGGCTCTCTCCATCTTTTCCCGATCCTTCCGCACAGTCTCATGTTATACGCAATGCTGCGGGCGACACACACCGTTCTTGCCTATCTCCTGTTTCTGATGTTCATCGCTCATTTTGGAGCCATTCTCTTTCACACGTTCATTGTGCGAGATGGAATGTTCAACCGTATGGCGCCATGGAGAGTACGCGCCGAAAACCGTTAGCGTGAAGGACTAGGCCCATTCCAGACCTGACGACATCCCTGGGCGCGCACGACGTGGTCCGTGCCGCGTAACGCTAAGGAGATTTATGAGTACCGCCGTACACCCAGAGCTGACCGAAACCGCCGCATTGAGCCCGTATGGCCCGACGCGATCGACCATTCATGACGCCCCGTTGGATGCCGAAGAGCTGCGCAAGACCGACGCCTACTGGCGCGCTTGCAAGTATCTGGCCTTAGGCATGATCTACCTGCAGGACAACCCACTGCTGCGGGAGCCGCTCAAGCCCGAGCACATCAAGAATCGCCTGCTCGGACATTGGGGCTCGAGCCCCGGCCTGGCGTTCATCTACACGCACCTGAACCGTATCATCAACAAGTACGACCAGGACATGATCTTTCTCGCGGGCCCTGGACACGGCGCGCCCGGTGTACTAGGACCGGTCTACCTGGAAGGAACCTACTCGGAGATCTACACGGAAAAGAGCCAGGACGAAGAGGGCTTGCGCGAATTCTTCAAGCAGTTCTCGTTTCCCGGCGGAATTGGCAGCCACTGCACACCGGAAACTCCGGGATCGATCCACGAAGGAGGCGAGCTCGGATACGTGTTGTCGCACGCGTGCGGCGCAGCCTTCGATAATCCGGGACTGATTGTCGCGGCCGTGGTCGGCGACGGCGAGTCGGAAACAGGTCCATTAGCCACCTCCTGGCATATCAACAAGTTTTTGAACCCGATTCATGACGGCGCGGTACTGCCGATCCTGCACCTGAATGGCTACAAGATCAACAATCCGACAATCCTGGCAAGAATCACCCACCAGGAACTGGAGGACTTGCTGCGAGGGTACGGGTGGACGCCGTATTTTGTGGAAGGCTCAGAGCCTCTCAGCATGCACCAGGCGATGGCGGCGACGCTCGACCACTGTGTTAGGGAGATTCATCGCGCACAGCAAGCCGCTCGCACCACCGGCACGGCCGGCCGTCCACGGTGGCCGATGATCGTGCTGCGAAGTCCGAAAGGCTGGAGCGCGCCGGAGAAAGTGAACGGGCATCGCCTCGAGGGCTCCTGGCGAGCCCATCAAGTGCCGCTCACCGAGGTGAAGAAGGACCCCGCACAACTCCAGGTTTTGGAGAAGTGGATGCGCTCGCAAAACCCGGAAGAGCTGTTCGACGAAAATGGCCCGCGGCCGGAGCTAAAGGAACTCGCTCCCAAAGGCGCGCGCCGCATGGGTTCCAATCCGCACGCGAACGGCGGGACTGTGACCAAAGCTCTGCGCCTGCCGGACTTCCGTCAATACGGGCCAACGGTAACCGCTGCCGGCGAAACCGAAGCCGAGAACACTCCGCCCTTAGGACGATTCCTGCGCGATGTGATGAAGCGCAACCCGGAAAACTTCCGGGTGTTCGGTCCGGACGAAACTACTTCGAACAAATTGAGCGCCATCTATGAAGCCAGCAAGAAGACGTGGCTGGAAGCGACCTTTCCCGAAGATGCCGATGGAGGCGAGTTATCGCCCGATGGCCGCGTGGTCGAAATGCTCAGCGAGCACACCATGGAGGGCATGCTGGAGGGGTACCTGCTTACCGGCCGGCATGGATTCATTTCCTCCTACGAGTCGTTCGTGCACGTCATCGACTCGATGTTCAACCAGCACGCCAAATGGCTGTCGATCTGCAACCGGCTGCGGTGGCGGCGCGAGATTCCGTCGTTGAACCTGCTGATCACCTCGACCGTATGGCGCCAGGATCACAATGGATTCACGCACCAGGACCCCGGGTTTCTCAATATCGTCAGCAACAAGAGCGCGGACATCACCCGCGTATACCTGCCGCCCGACGCGAACTGCCTGCTCTCCGTGGCCGACCATTGCCTGCGCAGCCGCAACTACGTCAACGTGATTGTCTCGGACAAGCAGATGCATCTGCAATACCTCACCACGGACGAGGCGATCGAGCACTGCACCAAAGGCCTCGGTATTTGGCCGTGGGCCAGCAACGATCAAGGTGGCGAACCCGACGTCGTCATGGCCGCCGCGGGCGATATCCCGACCCAGGAAGCGCTTGCCGCCACCGTGCTCCTGCGGCAGGCGTTTCCCGACCTCAAGATCCGGTTCATCAATGTGATGGATTTGTTCCGGTTGCAGCCACTCAGCGAACACCCCCACGGCTTGAAGGACGCGGATTTCGATTCGTTGTTTACCCCGGACAAACCGGTGATCTTCAACTTCCACGGCTATCCCTCCTTGATCCACCAATTGACCTACCGCCGCGACCGCCAGGATCGGATTCACGTCCGCGGCTACAAGGAAAAGGGCAATATCAATACGCCGCTGGAACTGGCCATCGAGAACGAAATTGACCGATTCAGCCTGGCAATCGATGCCATCGATCGCACGCCGAAGCTCCGGTTGATCGGCGCCCACATCAAGGAACAGTTTCGCAATCAGCAGCTCGCCTGCCGAGCTTATGCGTTCCAACATGGCGTCGATAGTCCGGAGATTACTGGCTGGAAATGGCCGGGGAAGAGGTGAGCTTGGCTAAATCGCCCAAGCTCTTGCCCGATACAGGCCGGTAGTTGCCATGAACGTTCTCGTTCTCAATGCGGGAAGTTCCAGCCTGAAATTTCAGGTGATCTCAACCGAGCCGGATCGCATCGCGAAGGACTCGGACGAGCGCCTCATCCGCGGCGAGGTGGAGCGAATCGGCGGCGAAGCCATTGTCACCATGCAGAGCCATGGGGGCGAGCGGCAGAAGACAACTGCGCAACTTCGCGACATCACGGCGGCGATTCGTCACTTGGTGGCCGCGAACGGCCAGGAGGATATCGAGGCCGTCGGCCACCGGATTGTGCACGGCGGCGAGCGCTTCACCGAGTCCGTCCTGATCACACCCGAGGCGGTAAAGGGTATCGAAGATTGTATCGACCTCGCGCCGCTGCACAATCCGACGAACCTCAGAGGCATCGCCGCCGCAACCGAAGTGTTCGGCCGCAAGATCCCGCAAGTTGCCGTGTTCGACACCGCATTTCATTCCACGCTTCCGGAGCATGCCTACCTGTACGCCATCCCCTACCACCTGTACCGGCGCCATGGAATCCGGCGGTACGGATTCCACGGTACGTCACACCGGTACGTCGCGCACCGCTATCGCCAGCTCCGAGCGCTCGCTCGCGAGCAGACCAACGTCATTACGCTACACCTCGGAAATGGCTGCTCGGCCGCGGCGATCCGCGGCGGACGGTCCGTGGATACGTCGATGGGTATGACGCCACTGGAAGGGCTGGTGATGGGATCCCGGTCCGGCGACCTGGATCCTACGATTGTGAACGTCATCGCGACAAAAGAAGGCCTTTCGATTGAGCAGGTGGAGACCCTACTGAATACGCATTCCGGACTGCTTGGCATTTCCGGGTTGACCAATGACAAGCGCGTCCTCCTGGAGGAATCGGCGATGCATGAAGACCACAGAGTGCGCGCTGCGATCGACGTATTCTGCTACCGCGTGCGGAAGTACATCGGTGCATACCTCGCTGCCATGGGCGGAGCGGACGCGGTGGTCTTTACCGGAGGCATCGGCGAAAACTCCCCCGCGATTCGACAGCAGATTTGCGAGGGGCTGGAATGGGCCGGCTTGCGCTTGGACCGGGAACGCAATCAGGCACTGGCCGGAAGCGAAGGGGCGATCACAGCCGACGGGTCCACGCTGATGGGTTACGTGATCCCTACGGACGAAGAGCTGCTCATTGCTCGCGACACGGTCCGGATCATTCGGGGCGTGCCGCATCCTTCTTAGCCAACAGAATCGTGGTTCCCGCGCTCCTCTTTGGTGGAGATGCCATGAACCTCGAAGTAGTTACGGACTCCGGATCGGTCGCCGAGCGGGCCGCATCCATCATTGCCGATTGCGCTCGGGAAGCGATCGCTGCCCGCGGCTCATTTGTCATGGCAGTGAGTGGCGGTCATACGCCCTGGATCATGTTGCGCCGGCTCGCCGCCGCCCGGATTCCCTGGCGCGCGGTGCATATCATCCAGGTCGATGAGCGCGTGGCCCCCGCCGGGCACCCGGACCGAAATCTCACGCACCTCCGCGAAAGCCTGCTGGCATCGCCGCTGCCTCCCGATCAGCTTTACGCCATGCCGGTCGAATCGCCCGCGCTGGAAGCGGCCGCCGGTTTCTACGCTGCGACCCTGCGGAGGATTGCTGGGGACCCACTGATCATCGACCTGGTGCATCTCGGCCTCGGCCCCGATGGCCACACCGCTTCATTGGTGCCCGGCGATCCGGTCCTGGATATCTACACCTCCGACGTGGCGCTGACCGGTCCATATCAGGGCCGGCGCCGGATGACTCTCACGTATCCGATTCTCAACCGCGCCCGGCACATTCTTTGGGTCGTCACTGGTGAGGAAAAGGCGGGCATGGTGAATCGCCTACTCGATGGCGATCGTTCGATTCCGGCGGGGCGCGTCCGTAGCGACCGGGCGCTGCTCCTGGCCGATTCAGCGGCCGCCGGGCAACATAGCAGCAAAACGGAAGGACTCTTATGCGCGTAGGAATCGCCACCGATCACGGCGGATTCAAGTTGAAAGAAGAGCTGCTCGCCCGTCTCAGGGCGGCGGGACACGAAGTCATCGACTTTGGAGCGCACAGCCTTATCCAGGGCGACGACTATCCTGATTTTGTCATTCCGCTCGCCCGCGCCGTAGCCGCCAGGCAGGTGGAGCGCGGGATCGCGGTGTGCGGCAGCGGTGTCGGCGCCGAAGTCTGTGCCAACAAGGTTCCCGGCGTTCGCGCCGGCCTGATCGGCGACCACTTCTCCGCGCACCAGGGCGTGGAAGACGACCACATGAACATCCTGTGCATGGGCGGTCGCACGGTTGGACCGGAAGTCGCGTGGGAGCTTGTCGAGACATACCTGGCTTCCGCATTCAGCCAGGCCGAGCGCCACCTGCGCCGCCTGGGTAAAGTCGCAGCACTCGAGGAGGTGACCAAGTGACACCCGTAGCCGAGACCATCATCAGTTCCGATCTCGATCAACTCTCCATCAATACCATCCGCACGCTCTCCATGGATGCGGTGCAACAGGCCAAGTCGGGGCACCCCGGCACGCCCATGGCGTTGGCGCCGCTGGTCTACACCATTTGGAATCGCGTGATGCGGTTCGATCCGCAGGACCCGATCTGGCCCAACCGCGACCGCTTCGTGCTGTCGAACGGCCACGCATCGATGCTGCTCTGGTCCGTGCTTCATCTCACGCGCACCCAGGCAGTGAACCCGGACTACGAGAAGCTGGGGCACGTTTCCGTAACTCTCGACGACATCCGCCGCTTCCGGCAGCTCGACAGCAAGGCGCCGGGTCACCCCGAGTACCACTGGGTGTCGGGCGTTGAAACCACGACCGGTCCGCTGGGACAGGGTGTCGCGACGAGTGTCGGGATGGCCATCGCGGAAAAATGGCTCGCCAATCGCTTTAACCGGCCGGGCTTCCCAATTTTCGACTACAAGATTTTTGCCGTTGCCGGAGACGGCTGCATGATGGAAGGCATCTCGTCGGAAGCCGCATCGCTTGCCGGCCACCTGGGGCTCGACAACCTCTGCTGGATCTACGACAACAACCACATCACGATCGAAGGCCATACCAGCATCGCCTTCTCGGAAGACGTCGCTACGCGGTTCCTGGCTTACGGCTGGAACGTCCTCCGGGTCAGCGACGCCAACGACATCGAGCGCATGGAGCAGGCCCTGAACAAGGCCCGCAATCACACTGGCAGCCCCACGCTAATCGTTCTCGATAGCCACATCGGGTACGGCTCGCCCCACAAACAGGACACCGCGGAAGCTCACGGCGAACCGCTAGGCGAGGAGGAGTGCCGCCTCACCAAGCGCGCCTACGGATGGCCGGAAGACGCGAAGTTCCTGGTGCCGGATGGCGTCTACGGACACTTCGAGGACGGAATCGGAACCCGCGGCGCAAACGCACACCAGGAGTGGTCGCAGCTCCTCGAAGCGTACCGCGCGAAGTATCCGGAACTCGCCGCCGAGATCGAGCAGATGCAGCGGCGCGAACTCCCGGCTGGCTGGGATCGCAATCTACCGGTGTTTCCGGTGGACCCAAAGGGTATCGCCGGCCGTGAAGCATCCGGAAAGGTGCTCAACGTTCTGGCGCAGAACATCCCGTGGTTCCTGGGCGGATCGGCCGACCTCGGTCCATCGAACAAGACCCTGCTCACTTACGAAGGCGCCGGCCATTTTCAGGCGAACAACCCCGAAGGAAAGAATCTCCATTTCGGCATCCGCGAACACTCGATGGGCGCCATCCTGAACGGGCTGGCCCTCTCGAAGCTCAGGCCCTACGGCGCGACGTTTTTCATCTTCAGCGATTACGAGCGTCCGGCCATCCGGCTCTCCTCCCTGATGGAGTTGCCTACGATCTTCGTATTCACCCACGATGCGATGGGTGACGGAGAAGATGGACCGACTCATCAGCCCGTGGAGCATCTTGCGTCTCTGCGAGCTATCCCCGGGCTGGTCACTCTTCGGCCGGGCGATGCGAACGAAGTGGTCGAGGCGTACCGTTACATCCTGCAGCTTCGCCATCAGCCCACAGTCCTCGTACTCTCGCGGCAGCCTCTCCCGACACTGGACCGGACCAAATATGCGCCGGCTACCGGTGTAGCGCGCGGAGCTTATGTGCTCGCCGACGCGCCTGGAGCAAACCCGGAGGTGATCCTCATCGCGTCCGGCAGCGAGGTCAGCGTCGCGGTGGACGCCCATGAAAGGCTGGTGGCCGAGGGCATCCGTTCGCGAGTGGTGTCCATGCCCTCCTGGGACATCTTCGAGCATCAAACCAAGCAATACCGCGACAGTGTTTTGCCGCCGAACGTCGCGGCGCGGGTCGCGATCGAGCAGGCTTCCACGTTCGGATGGGAGCGATATGTCGGTTCGAACGGCCGCGTGATCGGTATGACCACCTTTGGGGCCTCGGCGCCGCTCAAGGAGCTGCAACGAAAGTTCGGGTTCGAGCCGGCGCGGGTGACTGCGGTTGCGAAGGAACTCCTGGGTCGAGGGTAAATCGATGTCTGCCGCCTCCACCACATTGCCCTGCACACCGAGGTGAGCGAATGAAACGGCTTTGTTATGGGATCGCCGCGCTGTTGTCCGCGGCCGTGATCGCCGCCGCTCAATTAAGCTCGGGCCTCGAACAACAGTTGCAGGAGCTGAAGCAGCAGTACGACGACACCACCCGCGCGATGGAGCAGCGGATCGCAGCCCTGGAGCAGCAGATCGCGGCCCAGCGTGCTGCCGCGGCGGCGGCGCCAAAAGAGGGCACTGTCTCGGCGGCGGCGCCCAAGCAGGGCACCGTCTCGGTGGGCGAACTCGCCGCACAGGCAGCGGAGAAGGCCGCGTCGGGAGGCTCGAATGTCGGCGCCAATTTTCAGGGGGCCGTACCCTCGGAGCCAACATACGACCTGTTGCGGGAAGCCGATCAGAAGATCGAGAAGCTGCAGCAGCAAGTCGGAGCATTCGAATTCCACGGATACTTCCGCTCGGGCTACGGCTTGAACGGAGCGGGCGGGCAGCAGGTCGCGTTTCAGGCTCCCGGCGCCGGCGCCAAATACCGCCTGGGAAACGAAACGGAAACTTACGGAGAGTTCATCTTCGTCAATAACTGGCTGAACCCCGACCACGCCACGGACAAGGCATGGATGAAGACCGAGGTGATGTTGGAAGCGAACACGACCAACTCGGCCAGTTACGCGGGCTTCCCCCACGGCGTGGGCAACGATCAATTCCGGCTTCGCGAAGCGTTTATCCAGGCCGGCAACGTCCTGGAGAGTCAGCCGGACGCGAAGTTCTGGGCGGGCGAACGTTATTATCGCCGGCAGCATATCGAGATCGACGATTTCTACCCGCTTGATATGAGCGGTTACGGAGGCGGCGTTGAAGATCTGAACGTGAGAATCGGTAAGCTGGCCGTGGCATACCTGGCGGGCGCGCGGCCGGACATCGTCACGGAGAACGGTTACCTCGCGAAAAACAATGTAGATGTTCGCCTGTATGGACTGAAGGGGCCGGCGGGTCTGTGGGCCGGGTGGTTCAATTTCGCCACCACCAAAGGCGGGACGACTTCGACGGGCGTCAAGATTCCGACGACGGATGGATACGCATTCGGAGTGCGCCATGAGAGCCTCGAGTGGCACGGCGGCTACCACACATTTATCGCGCAATACGGAACCGGAGCCGCGAGCAACTTCAGCACGTCCATCGACGACCCCACGAGGTATCTGCGCAGTTCCGCGAGACTTCAGTTTGTGGAACACCTGCTCTTCCAGCCGAACGACCGGTTCGCCATCATGCCGATCTTTGTCTACCAGCGCCTGAAGGACGGCAATCCGCGCGACGGATGGAACCAGTGGGTGTCGTTCGGAGCGCGGCCGGAAGTGTTCTTCACAAAATACCTCTCGCTAGCCATGGAAGCCGGCGTGGATCAGACGCACAGCCCGAGTGGGCATTACGACGGCTGGCTGCGCAAAGTGACGATCGCACCACAAATCGGAGCGGGCCGGAAGTTCTTCAGCCGGCCGGTGCTGCGTACGTTTCTGACGTATGCCGACTGGTCGAACGGATTCCGCGGCCTGGTCGGCGGACCGGGCTATCTGAGGAAGACGAGCGGCTTGACTTACGGAATTCAAGCGGAGACATGGTGGTAAGAAAGGTATAGGACATGCCGGTTCGAGAGATCAGCAGCACGAACATTAGCCCGGCGATAACGACGGCATCCGCGGACACAAACTACTCGCGCCCGCTGGCCATCGTGACGACCCTGTTTTTCATGTGGGGCTTTCTAACCTGCTTGAATGACATCCTCGTGCCTCATCTCAGGTCGATTTTCGATCTGAGTTACGCACGAGTGATGCTGATTCAGCTTTCGTTCTTCTCGGCATACTTTCTGTTCTCGGTGCCATGGTCCAGGATCGTGAACTGGATCGGCTATCAACGCACCATGGTGGCCGGGCTGTTGACCATGGCTGCCGGAGCGTTCCTGTTCATACCGGCCGCGGTCGCGGTCTCGTTCCCCCTATTCTTGACGGCCCTGATGGTTTTGGCCACTGGAATCACAGGCCTGCAGGTGGCCGCAAATCCTTATGTGGTGGTGCTGGGAAAGCCCGCGACGGCATCCAGCCGTTTGGACCTGACGCAAGCCTTCAACTCCCTGGGAACGACCGTCGCCCCGAAAATCGGCGGCCTGCTGATTCTGAGCGCCGCACCCCTGGCGATAGAGCAGCTACGGCAGCTCTCGCCGCAAGCCTCCGCGGCCTATCGCGCGTCCCAAGCGGCATCCGTAAAGCTGCCGTATGCCGTGATCGCGGTAGCGCTGTTGGTCCTGGCGATCATGATCGGCGTATCGAAACTGCCCAAGATCGAACGCGCCGCGCCTCGAGCCGGGGCGAGCGTTCCGGATTCGATTTGGAGCCATCCCAACCTGCTCTTCGGGGCGCTCGGCATCTTTGCCTATGTGGGCGCAGAGGTTTCCATAGGCAGTTTCCTGGTCAACTACTTCGGTTTGCCGGCTATCGCCGGAATGTCCGCGAAGACCGCCGCCGGTTACGTTTCGTTCTACTGGGGCGGCGCGATGATCGGTCGATTCCTCGGCGCTCCGGTTTTGCGCCGGGTCAAGGCCGGCAATGTACTCGCGCTTTGCGCCATCGCCGCGGTCGTGTTGGTAACCACGTCGATGATGACGGGCGGGCACACCGCAATGTGGACGATGCTGGCCATCGGCTTCTTCAATTCAATCATGTTCCCCACGATCTTCAGCTTGGGCGTGGCCGAGCTGGGCCCGCTCACTGGAACCGGATCGGGCCTTTTGAACATGGCCATCGTGGGCGGCGCCGTGCTGCCCGTGATCCAGGGAGCGATCGCCGACCACTTCGGGCTGCATCATGCGTTTGTGCTGCCGGTGATCTGCTACCTGTATATATTGTTCTACGCGCTGAGTGGATCGAGACCGAACAGCCAGCGGTACGAGAGAGCTTAGGAGATAGACCATGCTTTTGGCAGGCGATATTGGTGGAACCAAGACCGCGCTCGGCATTTATTCCGAGGAGCAGGGAGGGCACGCGGCGCTCGCGGAATCGGAGGTCCACAGCGCGGACTATCAAAGCCTGGAGTCCATCGCGAAAGAGTTCCTGGCCAAGACGGGACTGAAGGTGGACCGGGCATCCTTCGGGGTCGCCGGCCCGGTGTTGGCAGGGCGGGCGAAGATCACGAACTTGCCCTGGATCGTCGATCAGGTAGCCTTGGCAAAGGAACTGAATCTCCAAGCGGTCCATCTGCTGAATGACCTCGAAGCGATCGCGTGTGCGGTTCCCGGCCTCAGACCAGAAGATGTCGAAACCCTCAGCGCCGGAGCGCCCGTCGAACAGGCAAATGTCGCCGTCTTTGCGCCCGGCACCGGATTGGGCGAGGCGTTTCTGACCTGGGAGGACGGCGAATACCGCGCGCACAGTTCCGAAGGCGGACATGCGGATTTCGCGCCGACCGACGAAGTCCAGATCCGCCTGCTCGAATACATGGCGCAGCGCTTCGAGCATGTCAGTTACGAGCACGTCTGCTCCGGAGTCGGAATCCCTCACGTGTACGATTTTTTCCGCGACGGCGAGAAGACCGAGGAACGGCCCGAAATCACGGAGCGGATCGCAATGGCCGGCGATCGCACCAAAGCGATTATCCAAGCCGCGCTCGACCCTGCCGATCCCAGCCCGCGATGCGCGGCCGCCATCGACACTGTGGTTTCGATCATGGGAAGCGAGGCGGGCAACCTCGCGCTCAAAGTGCTCGCGGTGGGCGGAGTTTACCTGGCCGGCGGAATTGCGGTTCATCTACAGCCCGTGTTGAAATCGCCGCGGTTCCTGCAAGCATTCCGGCACAAGGGCCGTTTCGCTGAGATGATGAGCCGGATCCCGGTACACGTGATGACCGGTAAAGTGGGCATCGCCGGCGCCGCGGCGTATGGCCTGCGAAGAGCGCTGGCAGCAAAAGCTGCCGCCGGTCTTCGGCGCGCGAGTTAGGCACGAGCCGGCTGTGGTATGCCGCCAACAAATATCGGCCGCGCGGATCTCTTCTTAGATGTGAGCGAGCATATTCCTGTAGTTGTCATCGTCGGCGGCGGATTCGGCGGGCTGGCCGCCGCCAAGGCGCTGAAGAACGCGCCGGTCGAGGTGGTCCTGATCGACCGCACGAATCATCACCTGTTTCAGCCGCTGCTGTACCAGGTGGCGACTTCGGAGCTGACGCCGGGTCAGATCGGCTCCCCGATCCGCGCCATCGTGGGTAAACAACGAAACACGACTGTGATTCTAGGCGAGGTCATTGGGATCGACAAAGAGGAGCGGTACGTCCTCGTCAGCGACGCGGATCGCGCCAGCGTGCAGTTGCACTACGACTACCTGATTCTGGCGACGGGCGCCACGCACAGCTATTTCGGACACGAGGAATTTCGAAAGCATGCCCCCGGACTGAAGAGCCTGGCCGACGCGGTGGCGGTCCGGAACAAGATCCTGAGCGCGTTTGAGGTGGCGGAGGCGGAAGAAGATCCGCGTTTGCACCGCGACCTGCTGACGTTCGTGCTGGTCGGCGCCGGGCCCACCGGTGTGGAGATGGCCAGCGCGATCGCAGTTCTGATACGCAATTCGCTGCGATCGGAGTTCCGGCGGATCGATCCGGCATCGGCGCGGATTGTGCTCATCGACCAGTCCCCACGCGTGTTGGGGTCATTTTCGGAAGAGCTTTCCAGCGCCGCCAGGAAGCGCCTGGAGGATCTGGGCGTGGAGGTGTTGACGGGACGCGCCGTAGAAAAGGTGGACGCGGCGGGCGTGATCGCCGGGGGCGAGCGGATCGTTACCAATACGGTCATCTGGACCGCGGGCGTCGCTCCGTCGCCGGCCGCCAAGTGGCTGAATGCCGAATCGGATCGCGCTGGACGCGTGCGCGTTCAACAAGACCTCCGCGTGGCCGGACATCCGGAAATTTTGGTGGTCGGGGACACGGTTACATTCGAGGAAAACGGCAAGCCGCTACCCGGTGTGGCGCAGGTGGCGATGCAGCAAGGCCGGTATGCCGGCCGGCTGATCGCGAGCCGTATCGCAGGCAAGCCGGCGCCTGGCCCGTTCCGGTATTTCGACAAGGGCAACATGGCGGTGGTCGGCAAGGGATTTGCGGTGCTGCAGAGCCATCAATTCCGCCTCAGCGGATTCCTGGCATGGCTCGCGTGGGCCGGTGTGCATCTTCAGTTTCTGGCGCAATCCAACCTGCGTGTGAGCGTGTTCATTCAATGGGTTTGGACATATCTCACCGGACAGAGAGGATCCCGCCTCATCGTGAATCATCACGGATTCGAACCCGCCCACACCGCCGAAGATCCCGAGGTCGGGCAAGTACTGTCGCGACTTGGATAGGTGGGAAGCTTGCCGCGCAGGAAGCCATCCTGCCCCACAGGAACCTCTTACCGTGCCGCCTTCAACGCTGCGGCTACTTGCGTGATTCGCCCACCCTGATGCCGAGCGACCTCGAGTTCATCCGGCGTCGGAGGTGCGCTGTGCTGCCCGGACATCGAGGACGACCCGTAGGGCGTTCCATGGCCTTCCACGAGCTTGCCGTGCGTGTAGCCATTCGGCACGATGATGAACCCCAGGTGCGCCATCGGAATATACATCGAAACCAGCGTGGTCTCGTTTCCTCCATGCGGTCCCGCGGTGGAAGTGAAGACTCCCGACGCTTTTCCGTTCAGCTTCCCTTGAAACCATAGACCTCCCAGGCTGTCGATGAACGCTTTCAGCTCCGCCGATGTATTCCCGAAGCGAGTCGGGGTGCCCCATACGATTCCGTCAGCCCATTCTACGTCGGCAAGCGTCGGGGCGCCGTACGCGGCGAGCATCCTCTTGCTCCGCTCCTCCCAGCCGGGAACATGGGCCATTACCGCCGCAGAAACGATATCGGGCACGCGGCGGACCCGCACCTCGGCTCCGGCTCCACGAGCTCCTTCCGCAACGGCTTTCGCAAGCGCTTCCACGGAGCCGTCACGAGAGTAAAACGCAACGAGAATGTTTGCCTTCGAGTCTGCCACCGGCTTCTCTCCTTTCCAGGTGAAAGTTGCTTCTCAGCTTACCGCACCCTTCCTTCCGGCCAGAGCGCGCTTACCAACAGGCCTACAGCAATTCCCACTGAGACTTCAAAGAACCGGTGAAGCGCCACGATCCATCCGCTATGGCCCGGCACGAGCATGATGATGCCAAGTGTGATGCCGGCATACCGGTATGCATTGCGCTCGAGACGAAACGGAACGAAGACGATTCCAAGAGTTAAGATGCAGGCTCCGAAGACCAAAGCGTTTCCGGGATAGTAAGTGCCGGCCACTGCTCCCACGGCCGCGCCCAACGCAGTTCCGGCGAGACGTTGCGCCGAGACGGGGCGCGCCGCGCCGAGAGTGGATTGCATGACCACCAAGGCGGTAATCGCAGCCCAATAAGACTCCGACAATCCGAACCAACGTGCGACAATAAGCGAAACGACGGCAGCGACCGGCGTGCGTGCGGAGTGCTCAATGGTGAGCGGGTTGTCCTTGGCGATGATCGGACTCAGTATGGATGCCATTGTTCAAAGAACGCGCCGGTCCAACACCATAACACAGAGCAACGCCGGCAAATAGAAAACCGTCGCGAGCAGTAGCGCCCGAGCGCGGCGTAGAGTTCTCTGGCGCCCCAACCGCGCGCCGAAGTATACCACTCCGAGTCCGGCGGCGATCGCAGCGGCAGCATACAGTGCGCCCGTCATTCCGAGGAAGAGCGGCGCCAGGCTGATCGGGATCAGCAGGAGCGAGCAGACCACGATGCGCCTGGCGGTGGATTCGCCATCCGGGTCGATCACGGGTAGCATGCGGATGCCGCCGCGGGCGTAGTCGTCCCGATACATCCAGGCGATGGCGTCGAAGTGGGGAAACTGCCAGACGAACAGAATGAAGAACAGCGCCAGCGCCCCTGCGTCGAGTCCGTGACCCGCAGCCGCATAGCCGATGAGGGGCGGCATAGCACCCGGGATCGCGCCCACGGTGGTGCATGCCGGTGAGCGTTGCTTCAGAGGAGTGTAGATCAAAAGGTAACTGAGCAGCGTGAACAGACCAAGCGCCGACGCCAGCATATTCGTGAAACACCAGAGGTCTGCGAAGCCGGCGCCGGAGAGCAACACGCCGAAGGCGAGCCCATGGCTTCGCTTGATCCTTCCGGCGGGGAGAGGGCGCCCGCGCGTCCGCCGCATCTTTGCGTCGGACTCCACCTCATACCATTGATTGAGGGCGGCGGTGCCCGACGCCAGCAATGCCGTGCCAAGCAGAGCGTGGGCCAGAATCGCCCAGTGAAACGACGCGCCACAACCGAACCAGTAGCCGACCGCCGTGCAGATCAGAATCAGCAGCGTGATTCGCGGCTTGGTCAACTCCAGGTAGTCTCGCATGATCTCAGTCCTTCCGCCGGATGAACCCGAGAATCAGGAAGGCGATGATCAGTGTGGGCAGAAGTGCAACGTAGCCCCAGTATGTGACCAGCATGATCAAGGTCGGCGCGGCATCGTTCATATGGAAACGGCCTCCTGTATTCTGGGTTTCGGCGAGAGGATCTGCATCGAGAGAATCGTTCCGGCCACCAGGAAGACAAAAGTCACGCAAGTCCACATCAACGCTGCAGCGCACTGCTGGTCTTCGAGGGGAGTGAGGCCGCCCATTCCCGGCATGGAGAGATACATCGGGTAGGCGACGCGGTCGGAGAAAACGAGCAGACCGGAAAGCACGTCGCATGGTAGCGTGGCGAGGAAGAGATACAGCAGCATCGACCACCGCGGCCATCGCGCGGCCGACGGCCAGGGTTGAATCACGGGCCACCAGAAGAGGAGGCCGGCCGTGAGGAAGGAAGAGTGT
>PSRJ01000207.1 GCA_003175985.1 Terriglobia bacterium | reverse complement strand
ATTTACACAATTAGCAGCGTCGGTGTGGAAGGCTTTCCCTGCTCCGCAAGAGCTGGTCAGCATCGCTTCCGCCAAAACGCCCTCCGCTTGGGATTCACTTTCCGCGGACGAACAGCAGGTCCATCTTCGAGCGCAGCGCTTCGCGCGCGTTCAGGTTGCCGAGATGCGGCTGTTTGAGACTGACGCGGTGCAATCCGGCCGCACGCGGCGCGATCTCTACGGTGTGCTCCGCCCGCGGATCGACGCGGCGCGGGAATCGTTCCGCAAATCTTTCTTCGCGCCTTCAGCGAGTATGGTGGATTATCTTCACCTGGAACTGGTGCATACTCTGGCCAATGACGATCCGGAACTGCTTGGCAAAGATTATCCGGGCCCGATGGTATAGGGTCCTCGCGGCCGCAGCGCTGTGCGCTGTGAATTTGGCTGCGGCGTCAGCGCCGGGCAGCCTTGCGGCGCTGGTGCGCGCCTATCGCGAGTCTCCTACTCCGGCGCACCTTACCGCCGTAGAGGCTTTCGCCGGCGCCCACGCCAAAGAGACCAGCGGCGCGCTGGCCCGCCTCGCCCTGGGAGTCACGGCTTACGAACGGGGCGAGTACCCCGATGCGATCGGCCGTCTGCAAGACCTCTCATCAAAACTGCCGCTCATCGCCGATTACACCGGCTACTACCTCGCAGCGGCGCGTGTGGAGGCGAATGATTTCGCCGGCGTAACCCAGGACCTGGCGCAAGTGCACAGCTCCGTGCCGTCCTTATTTGCAGGACGAGCCTGGCTTCTCGAAGCCCGGGCGCTCAAGGCGGCCCAGCCCGCGGAAAGTATTCGCCTGCTGCGCGATCATTACCGTGAATTGCCGCAGCCCGATGGGGATCTCACGCTCGCCGACTCATACCAGGCGGCGGGAGAGCTCGCGCGCGCCGCCGATTTCTACCAGCGCATCTATTATCAATATGTCTCCGGAGACGCCGCCACACGCGCTGCCGCCGCACTGGTCACACTGAAAGACGCCCTCGGTCCCGCCTATCCGCCGCCGCTGCCGCAACAGATGCTGCAGCGTGCCGATCGCCTTATGGATTCGAGGGAATACCGGCAGGCCCGCAGCGAATATGAAGCGCTGGCGGGTCAACTCGCGGATTTGGAGCGGGACCAGGCCCGCGTGCGCATCGGGGCCGCTGATTTCCTCGGTGGCAACACTGCCGCGGCCTATCCGTATCTTCGTGGGCTGGACCTGACCCAATCCGAAGCCGATGCCGAGCGCCTGTATTACCTCGAAGAGTGTGCCCGCCGGCTCACTGATGATGACGAAATATCCTCTGCCCTGAAGCGGCTGGCCGAGCGTTACCCGCGCTCGCCATGGCGTCTCAAAGCCCTGCTCTCCGCGGCCAACCGCTTTCTGCTGGCCAATCGGCCCGCGGATTTCGTTCCGCTCTATCGCGCCGTGTACGAAGATTTCCCCTCCAGCGCGGCCGCCCCTCAAAGCCACTGGAAAATAGCTTTTCAGGCGTACCTGGAGAAACGGAACGACGCTTCTGATCTGCTGCGTGAACACTTGCTCCGGTACCCGGCCCACGCTTCCGCCGGCTCGACTCTGTATTTCCTAGGCCGCATCGCGGAAGCCGATTCCGAATGGACATCTGCAAGGGCATACTATACGCGCCTGGACACCAGCTTTCCTAACACCTATTACGCGGTGTTGGCCCGCCAGCGTTTGAGCCGGCCGGAGATCGGAAGTGCCTCCGCCCCGGCGAAAGCGGCGGATTTCCTAGCCGGCCTGGCGCTCCCGGCAGCCAAGCCCGTACCGGCGGAAGCCACCAGCGCCACTGCCGCACGCATCGAGCGCTCGCACCTGCTGCGGACCGCCGGACTGGATGACCTCGCTGATGGCGAACTCCGCTTTGGCGCGCGCAATGGGGGCCAGCCGGCATTGCTCGGCATGGAAATGGCAGGTTCGGCCGAAGCCGCTTACCAGGCGCTGCGGATGATGAAGTCGATGACTTCCGACTATCTCAATCTGCCGCTTGCGAGCGCCCCGAGAAAATATTGGGAGCTGCTGTTTCCGATCCCCTACCGGGAGTCGCTCCAGGCCAATGCGCGGGCCAATGAACTGGATCCGTATCTCGTAGCGGGCCTGATCCGCCAGGAATCGGAATTCAATCCGCAGGCGCTCTCACGCGCCAATGCTTACGGGCTCACGCAGGTGCGGCCCGACACTGGCCGCCAGTATGCCCGCCGCGCAGGAGTGACCCGCTTCACCAACCGGCTGTTGTTCCAACCGGCCGCCAATCTGAAGATCGGAACCATCGTGCTTCGTTCCATGCTCGACCAGAACGGCGGAAACCTGGAGCAGACCCTCGCTTCCTACAATGCGGGCCCGCACCGCGTGGCGGAGTGGCTCACCTGGAGAACGTACAGCGAGCCGGCCGAATTCGTAGAGTCGATCCCGTTCACCGAAACGCGCGAATATGTCCAGGCCGTGCTGCGGAACGCCGATATCTACCGGCGGCTATACCGCTGAGCAGCCCAGCGTGGCCCGCACTTCCCGGATCTGCTCCGCGTGGCGGCGCGCATGGTTGGCAATCAGTACCAGCAACTCGACGCCGTTCAAAGGCCCGAACCGAGGGTGCTCCGCCGATAGTGAATAGAGATTCTCGTGATACTCGCGCGCGAACTGCACCGTACGCTGCCGCGCCGACTTGAATCCCTCGAGCGCTTCCGCCAGGCTGACGAATCGGCCAACCGGTCTCACTGGTTCGGGGGCTTGCGCGCTCTGCGCCCTGCTGCTCACGCGCACCGCCAACTCGGTCTCCTTTTGTTTATCCGCGGGCGGCGCTCCCGATTGCGGTGCGCTTTCGAGCCGCCCCAAAAATCGCTCTTCTACAGTCGTCACATGCTCGATACACTCGAGCACCGACCAGCGCCCCGCCTCGGGACAGAGGGCCGCTTGTGATTCGGAAAGACCTACCGCTGCATCCAGGAATTCTTCCCTGCCCTTCTCCAGGTCGCGCACGATCTCGCTTTTCTCTTCAGGAGCCATGGCAAAAGTCTAGCAGAGTGCCTCTGCCAGGACCGGTTCCACCATAACGGCACGGCCCTCAGTCCTGTTTACCAATGGAAACACGCCGTGCGGGGATCACCTGAGAACGAGTCTTGAGACGGCTGAGTTTTCGCAGTTATCATGCCTTGGCTTCTTACTATTTAATGACGGACATTTTCGGTTCAAACGCTGCGAATGACTTGTAATTTGTTATCTATCTCATTGAAAATGTGGCAATTGCCGCATTCATCGATTCGCGTTTTTACGCACACTCCCCATTCGGGACGCAAGAACCCCTACTTTTGTTTTTGCGATAAATATGAGACGCTAGATATAGCCCGGCTGAAGCTATGTGAGCTGATGCAGTACTGCGGAGCGTGAAGTTCCGCACTCGGGCGAAAGGTTCCGATGCTTCCGGAGTTTCTACTGCCAGAAACCACGGTCCGCGAAGCCGGCGCCGGTCCTGAAATAGGTCTCGGCGGCGAGTCGGGTGGCGTGCTACTCCTCACCCTTGGCATCACGCGAATAATCGAACAGGAATGCCTCGACCTGTCGATTTGGGGATCCAGCGACGGTTCCGATTGGGGCTCCAAACCTCTCATCTCCTTTCCCCAGAAGTTCTATTGCGGCACATATCAGATGGTGCTTGATCTTTCCGATTACCGGGAAGTCAAATATCTTCGCGCCCAATGGCAAGTCAATCGTTGGGGCAAAGGCGACTCCAAGCCGCTGTTTACGATTTATCTCTTCGTGAAGGAACTGCAGACTGAGATTGCCGCGGTCGGCGCAGCCTGATTCAAAGTTGCCTTTCCGCCGGCGTCAATGATAAGTTGACGGTTTGTGGCGCGACAAAAAGTAGCTGCCGCACCGCCCTCCCAAGCAGATACGATCGCCAGGACCGAGGTTACTGTTCCTGCGTTTCCTTGTTCGTGGGAGAAGTACTTCGCTTGGATCGCCAGCGTATTGGCACTCGTGTTCTTCCTTGTGGCTTTTGCAGAGAGCCGCGGGAAAAGTCCTACTTCGGACGAGCCGCCGCATTTGGCCGCGGGTCTTTCATATGTTTCCACCGGAATCTTCCGAGCTAACCCGGAACACCCCCCTCTGCTCAAGGAGTTGAGTGGCCTCTCGCTCCTCCTCGGCGGTATCCGCTTTCCGCGAAACAAAGAAACCGAATTCCTGCTCCACGGCCCGCGGCCCAAAGGAGGACTGGAACCGGAGTGGGAGATCGGCAATAAAATCATCTCCAATGATCCCGATCGCGTTTTGTTTTGGGCCAGGCTGCCGTTTCTTCTGATCGCTTCGCTATTGGCGGTTCTTATCTACTTCCTGGGGCGGGAACTGGTAGGCGGGCCCGCGGCTCTGTGCGCAGTGCTGCTCTATATCTGCGATCCCACAATTCTGGGCCACTCTTATCTGGTCACGACCGATCTCGGGCTGGCCGCATTCTCCGTGCTTTTCCTATTCGCGGTTTGGCGTTATCTGCGCCATCCCACCACACGGGGGCTGATCCTGTGCGGCGTCGCATTAGGCGCAGCCCTCTGCGCAAAATTCTCAGGCGTTCTGCTGCTGCCTGTGCTGGCAGCCCTCCTGCTGGCAGCCCTGATCTGGCCGGTGGTATCCGGCGGCCACGAACCGAAAGGGCAAGGGCCTCCGCGGAGAGTGATGCGATCCGCTGCGGTTTTTCTGGCGATGTGTGCCATCGCCATTGTAGTGATCGAGGCGCTCTATTTCTTTTCGAAGGACCCTTTTCTTTACGCCTATGGCCTGACACAGGTGAACGCCAATCATATTCCGGATTTCAATGCCTACCTTGCCGGTGAGTTGCAGCATCGTTTCCTCTCGTATTTTGCGGCGGCCTATCTGCTCAAAGAACCCGTGGTGATTGTGGTTCTCTCCCTGAGCGGTCTGGTGCTGCTCTTGCGCAACCGGTCGATCACGCCTTTGCAGAAGGCTTTCCTCCTGGCGCCGGCGGCTGTGATGTTCGCGGCCGCAACTTTGTGGGCAGAGAACATCGGAATCCGGTACATCATGCTGGTTCTCCCGCTGGCCCATCTCCTGGGCGGGCTGGCTCTCGCCACGCTCCTGACCGCCGGCAGAAAATGGGCGATCTGGGTGGCGGGTGCTCTCGGCGCGTGGCTTTTGTTTGCCGCCGCGGGCGCATATCCCGATCATATTTCCTATTTCAACGAGTCCGCCTGCCTGCTCGAAGCGCCGGAACAGACCGGTATCGATGGCGGCTCGAAATGCGGCACGCTCTGGCTTGACGACAGCAACGTCGACTGGGGTCAGGGATTGAAGCAATTGAAGGCGTGGCTCGATCACAATGCCCCGGGCCGCACCATCCGCTACTACAGCGCTTATGGCTTTCCGCCGCAGGCTTATGGAATCCCGACCCAGCGCATCCCCTTCGAAGATCTCATGAAGCACCCGTCCCCGGGCTTATACGTCGTGAGCGCTTCCATGGTGGCTCGCCTGTCGGCGGCGACCGGGATTGACGACTGGTTGCACAGCACTTCACCCGCCGCCGTGGTGGGTCACGCGTTGTACGTCTACGACATCAAGTAAGCGCGCTTACGCGGTGATGCTGAAAAAGGCCGCGGCTCGGTAAGTACCGCGTTTCTGAGCCGCGCGCGTCAGCAAGCGGTTCTTGGCCTTTTTCAGTATCCTCTTACGCGGTGATGCGCAGCAGCTTGGCGGCCGTCTCGCCCAGGATCGCGCGCTTATCGGCATCGCTCAGCCCCGGTGTGTTCAGAACGTGGTCCACTGTCGTGGTGCTCCATGGGAACGGATAGTCGGTTCCGATCATGATCTGGCTGGCGCCGCACTCCGCCACCATGTGGCGCAGCCCTTCGGGAGTGAACACCATCGAGTCGAAGTAAAGCTGGCGCAAGTACTCCGTTGGCTTCTTCTTGATGCTCTTGCAGCCTTCGGGAAAACGGTTGCACCCGTAATCGGAACGGGCGGCGTAGGAAGGCAAATATCCCCCGCCGTGCGCCGCACAGATCCTGAGGCCGGGGAACTTATCCAGCGTGCCGTCGAAGATCAGGTGCGACAAAAAGATCGTGGTTTCGAGCGGATTTCCGATCACATTCGTCAAACCGCCATTGCCCGACAGGCGCTTCTGCATCTCGGGAATGCCTTGCGGATGCATGAAAACCACGCCGCCTAACTCTTCCGCCTTCTTCCAAAACGGATCGAATTTCGCGGCTGAGAGTTCATCCCCATTGACGTGCCCGCCGATGGCAGCGCCGCGCAGCTTGTACTTCTTTACGCCCTCTTCGAGCTGTTCGGCTGCCATATCCGGGAACTGCAGCGCCACCGAAGCGAAAGCCACGAAGCGATCCGGGTATTTCGCGCATAGCTCCGCCAGTTTTTCGTTCTGCACCTGGATCACCTGGCGCGCCACATCGCGGTCCAACGAATACCACGTGGGGTTGATGCTGAGCGCCTGCATGTCGGTCCCCCACTCGTCCATGCGGTCGAATCGCGAAGTAGCCATCACGGAGGCGTCGTCCTGCCTGGTCCGCGTTCCCATCAAGGCAGTGGCTTCGGGGATGACTACATGGGCATGTATGTCGATGGTGCGCACGGGCCGGCCGCCTACAGTCACTTTCCGGCGCTTTCCGCCATTGCCGGACTGCGCCCGCAGCGCCCGGTTCATGAGACTGCATCCTGTAAATATCACTCCCGCGCCCGCCGCGACTTCTTTGAGGAACTGCCTGCGATCCGTCATCAGCTACTCCCGCGGGTATTCTATGCGGAGCGAACTATGCTGTCAATGCGCGGCGAACCAGTTCATGGCGGCTTCGAGTTGCGCAATCCGATCGCTGGGCCGCAGCGGCTCGGCAAAGCGCGCCAGCGCGGAATCCACCTTCTTTGATCGCAGAGCGAAGAACAGTTCGTCGCTTTCCGGATCGGGATCGCCCGCCAATATCAACGTGGAAGTCTTAAAGTTTTGAGCGAAATAAAGAGGTGAATGTTGCACATATTGCTCGGGATTCTCCCATGGCAGCGCACCCATCCACAGAGTTGCGCGTAGGGCGCCGTCCCGTCGCGTGCTGACATCGGTGGCCCAGTCGGCCACGGGACGCTGCAACACAGCGGCGGCGAAGCGGCTGGTGTGCCCGATGGCCCAGGCGGCCACTAGTCCCCCGGACAGCATCAGGCGCCGCTCATCCACATAACCTTGGGAGATCGCGTAATCGACGCCTCGCATCAGGTCGTCATAATCATCGCCGGGGAAACGTGTGGCCAGCAGGTTACCGAACTGTTCCCCGTAGCCGGAAGAGCCCCGCGGATTGGCGCACAGTACAACGTAGCCCTGCGCGGCGAAGACCTGCGCGCGCACGTTGAACTCCGCGCCGTACATACCGCCCGGACCATCGAGAATATCGAGGATCAACGGATACTTTTTCGTTCGATCGAATCGCGGCGGCTTCACGATCCACGCCTGGATTCGATTCACGCCCGATGCGTAGGACAACTCCTCCGTCTCGCCCCGATCGCGCTCCTTGACCAGATTCTCATTCACCGAAGCGATTGCGGCAGTCTCGGAAGGCACGTCCACCGCAAACGTAGCAACTTCCCCGGGAGCCGCGAGTGTGGAACGGACCGTAACGGCCTGTCCGTTATCCGCCAGGGAAAAACCGCGGAGACGGCCGGAGCCATTGCTGATCTGGCGTACGGTTCCATCGTTGCGAGCGGCGTAGACGTGCGTGGAACCGCGGTCGTCGGCTAAGAAGTAAACCGTCCGGGAATCCGAACTCCATTGTGGATCGCGTACATCCCTGTCGAGCAGCCCGCTCAATACGCGAACACGGCTGCCATCTGCATTCATCACGTAGAGTTTGCGGACAACATAGCTCTGAGCTTTGAAATCCGACGCGATATACGCGATCTTGGAGCCATCCGGAGAGGGAACCGGATTTTCGTCGGGCCCGGCGTGATCGGTCAGCCTGCGGACCGGACCACCGGAAGTGCTAATGGCGTAGATCTCGCCTCCGCGCACCGGGTCTTGCGGATCGGGCAGCCACGATGAGAGGAGCCGCGCGCCATCCGGCATCCACACCGGCTCGCCGTGGTGATCGAATTCGCCGGCCGACACCTGGCGTGGCGGGCCTCCGGAAACGGCCTGGATAAACACCTGGAGGTAGGCGGCGGGACCGCGCTCCAGCCGCGGCAAAAGAGAAGCCGGCGCCCACGGCGTTGTCTCGTGCCGGGCGGCCACAGGTGCTGTGAAGGCGATCGAGCTCCCATCCGGAGACCATGCGAACATGCGCACACCCAGGTCTTGATTGGTGAGCTGAGTCTCCTGTCCGTCTTCGATACTCCGGACATGGATCTGCGCCG
The DNA here is from genome assembly GCA_003175985.1 of Terriglobia bacterium. Taxonomy (GTDB): domain Bacteria; phylum Acidobacteriota; class Terriglobia; order Bryobacterales; family Bryobacteraceae; genus PSRJ01. The sequence continues at coordinate 5,914 of PSRJ01000207.1, read as the reverse complement.
CGGCGCCGCGCGCAGAAAGGTAGGCAACCCGCTTCCCGTCCGGTGACCACCGTGGGCTCGTGTCCTGTCGCGTTCCGCTGGTAAGTTCGCGGAGGTTCCTACCATCGGAAGAGACTATACGAAGGTTACTAAACGAGCGGTCGCTCGCCTGGTCGTTCCAGTGTTCGACAAATAGGACCCAGCGGCCGTCCGCGCTGATTTGCGAGTCGGAAACCGTACGCCAGGTCCAAAGGTCTTCCGCGCTCCAGGGTTTGGCCGGCAGCAGCCCGCAGAAACCCAGCATGGTGAAGACGAAGGTTCGGCTAACGGCAGTAAACATTGGGGCGTTTACTAAATTGAGAGTATTTCGTGGCCGCTTTGGAGTACTTTATCTACCACTATCCGAGGCTATAATCATGCCACATCCCTAGGGATACCGCCGTGGCCTGCTTATATTGCGGTAAAGAGATCGGTCCGATTCGCCTCCTCCGGGATCCCGAATTTTGCACGCCCAAACACCGTAAGCAATACAAAGACCGGCTACGGAAAGTTCTCCTGCAGGAAAGCTCCACCGAATCGACGCCCACGCGGATGGCGTCGTTCATTGAAGCGAGCCGCGGCTGGAGCGGGAATCCGGCAAGCGTGTTGGTGGCGGCTGGATTCGAGTCGGTACACACCATTCGCATCTCGCGGGCATGGCCAGTGAGCATACCCGGAGTTCAAAGCCAGCGTTTTGCCTCACTCGGACCGAAATATCGGAACACTGCAGACCCGGCAATTCGGTCTGTGCCCGCAGCGTTCCGCTGGTCCAGTGGATTGCCGGAGTTCACGCTGCGCCCGGCGGAATGGCAGCCTCCAGCGGTTGAGGCGGAAGCTGTGCCGCCGAAACTCTGCGACCGGTGGATGCAGGCTCCCAAGGCAGTCGCGGCCGAACGCGAACTACAGCCGAACCTGGCGCCTGCGATCTCCGCGTCTGCCAGCCTGTGTCTGCCGCAGCACCTGGAATTAGCCGCCGCGGAGGAATGCGAGCCGGATGCGCCGGCCGCCGCGCCACCGCCTCCCTGCGTGCACTGGATGCCGGGCCTTGCGGCATTGCCCGCCGCGCGGATGGTGCACTCCGGCACGGCCGAAGCGCTGCCTATCGGTGAAACCCGCGGCGCACTCCTGCCGGGCCGGGAATTTTTCGAGCGAAGTTTGCGGAGCGCCATCTGCCCGCCGGAGCCGCTTGTACCCTCTCCTCCTGCGCAGCCGGTCGTCCGCGAAGTTGCGGCTTCCGCGGCGCTGTTACCCGTGACCCGTATTGAGTGCCGCCTTCCATCCCTGCCGGCCGCTTCGGCGCATTCCATTTGCGCCAATTCCGGGGTGGACCTGCTGTGTCCGATACCTTCGAGCGAACCGGTGATGAGCGAGATCTCGATGCGCTTCTGCAGCGCTCCCCTCGCGTTTGGCACTTCGCGGCCACAGTTCGTTCCGTTTGCCATTCAACCCGCCGGAGAAACCTCGGCAGTTGCGGCGCCCCACCATCCGGGAATAGCCCCCAGCCTGACGCCGCTGCCCGCGGAAATGCCGCATTCCCCGGCCGGCGATCTCTTCAAGTCACTCCCGGTTGCGCCCGCGCTGCACCTCGGTTTGCTCGAATCTGGCGGCCGGTTGCCGGAGGCAGCCTGCGCGCCGGCTGCATTCGAGCAGGCCAGCGGCGTAGCGTCGGCCCCCCAACCGGTGGCGAACCGGAACGCGGCGGTCCTTCAGCCGCTTGCCTCTTTGCGAACCGCCTTGCCGGAGAACGATAGGCCGCAGCCCGAGCCACAGATTCCCGAGAGCCAACTAATACCTCTCGAATACCACTGCATCCGCGGGCGTGGGGTGCCGCGCCCGGACTGGCACTGGCTTACCGAGATGGCCGGCCTGCGCATGCTGCCATTCGCCGTGCGGCCGGTATTCGATCGCGTGGAGACCCGCCGAGCGCCTCGCACGGCGCCCGCGCCCGCCGAGATTATCCCCATTCCGGAGGGCGGCCGCGTCCGCCGGCGCAGCTTTGTGGAGCACGCGCAAAAGGCTATCGCCGCATCGGTGCTGGTGACGATAGGGCTCTGGTGCGGTTCCCGCGCAGCCAGTCTCAGCCGGATGGTGGTGAATCACGATGCCTCCCTGGAAGTTGGCGTCGGGCGTCTCGCGCCTGGTGTGGCCGCCTCCGGCCAGCCGCGGACAGCAGCCCGTGTCACTCCGGCAGCGTGGGTGCGCGACTCGATCGCCCGGCGCGCCGCTTCAGAGGTTACCGACAGTTTCAAGGGTGGAATGGCGGCATGGGGAACCGTAGGCAATAGCTGGGCGCCCGGATGGTCCCGGCACCGGGACGGTTATGTGCAACCGGGGCAACTCGCCTTATTCGGGCCGACCCTCAATTACACCGACTACCGCCTGGAGTTCTTCGGAGAAATTGAGAACAAAGGCATGGGCTGGGTAGTCCGCGCCCGCGACCAGCAGAATTTCTACGCCATGAAGTTCAGTGTGCTGGAGCCCGGTCTTCGTCCGGTCCTGGCCATCGTGCATTATCCGGTGGTGGGCGGCAAGCCGGGACGCAAAACCGAAGTGCCTCTCTCGATCATGGTGCACAACCGTACCGCGTACCACGTCGCGGTGCGGGTGAGGGGGAACCGGTTCACAACTGCAATTGAAGGTCAGGATGTCGATTCTTGGACAGATGACGCACTGGCCGCGGGAGGCGTCGGGTTTTTCATTGAGGCGGGCGAGCGCGCGCGGCTCTACTGGATGAAAGTTTCGAAAAATGATGACTTGCTCGGCCGCATCTGCGCAATACTTTCCGGGAACTCCGTTGAGGAATCGCAGACCGCCCGGCTTGAGCGTGCCTGGCCGCAGCGTTCGCTTCCGGAGCGTATGCCGGCCCCGCCGCGGCCGGGAGGTCCGGATGGCGCTCTGCTGGCTGCCGAGACGAACGAAGTTGCTTTCACGGACTCGTTGCGCGCGCGCGCCGCAAACCAAAAGAGGATTCGACTATGGAGTTTATGACGAGTACGGAATCGGAAGTCCTGCAGACGTTTCCGGCGGGAGTGACCGCCATCAATGACCCGAAGCACCAGAAACGAGTGAGCCGTACTCTATCGAAGGCCGTGTCTTTGCATCTGGAGGGTAAGCTCGAGAGCGCCGCCAAACTGCTGCAACGAGCGATCGATGCCGGAGAACGCGACGCCGGCCTGTACGCCGCCCTGGGCCACATTCAGTATGAGATGCGCGATTTTGAAGCCGCGGCCTCAACCTATTCCCAATTGACGGAAATCGACCGGTTGCACCGGACGGCGCATTTTAACCTGGGAGTTTGCCGCGGCAATTTGAAAGAGTGGCCATTGGCCGCGGAATCGTTCCGCACCGCGATTGAAAACGATGGTTCCCGCTCGGACGCACTGCTGGGTTTAGGCGTCTGCCTCATCCATATCGGCGAAGGCAAAGAGGCCGGTCAGGCGCTGGATAAGTACCTCACGCTGTTCCCCGAAAATGAGCAGGCGATATTCGGGAAAGCCGTAAGCCTGCAGCAGACCGGGCACTATGCGGAGGCCGTGGAGCAATACCGGAAAGTGCTGGCGCGGAATCCGAAGTGCGAAGAGGCGCTTTCCAATCTGGTGGCATTGTTTGTGGAAGCCAGGGACCATGAATCCGCGCGCCGCCACGCCGAAATGCTCATGGAACTGCAGCCCGAATCGACGGTGGCAGTGGAAGCGTTGGCGACGATCGCGTTTGCCGAGGAAGACTTCCTCGCGGCCACACGCTATTGCCGCAACCTCACGGAGCTTGCGCCGGAACGCTTCGAGAATTGGTTTAACCTGGGCGTGGCCTTCCATAAGATCGGCAACTTCGAAAAGGCTGTGCAGGCATACACGCAGGCTGCCGCGCTGAATCCCGATTCCGCGCAATCGCACCTCAATCTGGGCGTGGCGCAACAGGAATTGAACCAGATGTCCGCGGCGCGAGCCTCCTATGAAAAGGCGCTGCAAATCGATCCCCACCAGCCCTCGGTGATGTGGAACCTGGCATTGGTTCTGGAGCAGCAGGGAGAGCGTGTTGCGGCCGAGAAGCTCTACGCTGGAATTCCCGAGAACGCTCCCGAGTGGTGCGATGCCATTTTCCGCCTCGGATACTTGCGCCTGCTGCGAGGCGAATTTGCCACCAGCGCCGAAAGTTTCCAGGCGTGTATCGACCGGCGCCCGGAATGGCCCGAAGCGCACCTCAATGCCGGCATCGCCTATGCCCGGTCCGGCCGGCCCTCGGACGCGCGGCGCTGCTTCCACGCGGCGCATACGTTGCGGCCGGATTCCTCCGATGCGCTGCGCGGGCTGGCCGCGCTCTCCCTGGAGCAACAGGACCTTTCCGAAGCCTACGAGTTACACCGCCGGCTCATCGAATTGGGCGAGCGCAGCCCCGAGCTATATTACAACGCGGCCCTCATCTGCCAGAAACGCGGTCAGACGGACGAGGCCATCGCCTTGTACCGGCAGGCGCTCGAAGAGAACCCGCAATTCGCGGAGGCCTTGTTGAATCTCGGACACGCCCTCATGGCATTGGGTCAGGAGGAAGAGGCCCGTTCCTGCTGGCGCAAAGCAGTCCGCGAAAAGCCCGAACTGGCGCAGGATTATTTCGAGCCGCCTTCGGCGTAAAGCTTACACCATAGGCCCGAACTCCGTCTCTAAACGTTGCAGTTTCTCGCGCGTTCCTATCAGGAGCGAGGCGAGCCGGATGCGCTCGGCGCCTTTCGGCTGCGCGTGCGTGAGTTCGCTGATCTCGCGCACGAATTGGGAGGTGCGCTGTTCCAGGCGGCGGACGCGCTCCGCGATGGAAGACTGGGGCGCCGCGGCCGTGGGAACAGCCTGGCGGCGCAGTTGGGTGACGGCGGCCGCCAGCCGTTCCGCATTCTCGGGCAACAAAGCAATGAGTTGCCCGTCGTACTGTATGGCTTGATCCTTCACCGGTGCGATGGCGCGGTATTCGTCGGGACTGATGCCGGTCAATTGAGCCAGATCGAAATACGCAGGGCCGAACTCATTCAAGTAGCCGATGAGCCGGTTCGCATGCGCGTGGCTCGCGCCGAGGTGCCGGGCGCAAAACTCCTTCCAGCCGATGCCCAGGCTTCGATACGATTTCTGATCGCGGATCTCACGCAGGCAAGCGGCATCAGCCGCCGAGCAGCGCGCCGCCACCAAACTGAACGCCTGGCGCCGTCCCAGCAGTGTGCCGAGGTGCAGATCGGACCCGCTTTTCGCTTCGTCTTTCGATTTTTTCATGGGAGTCTTTCCGGGCAGCGGGTACAAAATGTACCAAAAGGGTAAATTCATGTTGCAAAGAAAGGAGTTAAGAAGGTATTTGGTACATTTTGTACCGCTCCCGGTTTTAGGATGACAGAAGGGGTTTCAAAATCGGCCTTGGCGAAAGGTGTGGAAGGGGCCATAAATGGCGTGCTCGGAAGAGTTTGAAAACTATTTTGCGGGGGCGTGACTTAGGTTTCAGGCTTGGCGCACTTTGGCGCCAGAGGCACGAGCGCCCTCTAGATTCGCGCGAACGGCTTTCGTATCCGGGTGATCGGTACCCCATACTCGCTCCATTCCAGCGAGCGCCCTCCGGAACAGCGGCTCGGCTTCCTCGTACCGCCCCTGACTCTCATACAACACCGCCAGGTTGTTCACCGACGTGAGCGTGGAGGGATGCTCCGGCCCCAGCACCCGTTCGTGCGCCGCCAGCGCTCGCTGGTACAACGGCTCGGCATCCCCATACCGCCCCTGACTCGCATACAAAGCAGCCAGATTGTTCACCGACGTGAGCGTGCCGGGATGCTCCGGCCCCAGCACCCGTTCGCTCGCCGCCAGCGCCCGCTGGTACAACGGCTCGGCATCCCCGTACCGCCCCTGACTCTCATACAAATACGCCAGGT
>PSRJ01000001.1 GCA_003175985.1 Terriglobia bacterium | reverse complement strand
GCACCTTCATGTAGATGCCGTCGATTTCGTCCTTCAAGAAGCTGGTGTTGTCTTCGAAGCGGCGCATCACTGTATTGAGGGGCGCGATCACCAGGTTGTTGCGGTTGGTGGCCTGCGCGCCTTCCACATCCGAATCGCCCGAGGCCTGCGGCGTCAACACTCCGATCACCTGCAGCCACGTGTCGTTGATCTTGACGTACTTGCCGATGGCGTCGTCGTATCCCAGCAAATTGACCTTGGCCGATTCCCCAAGCACACACACAGGCGCCGAAGCCAGGTTCTCCTCATCGCTGAAGAAACGGCCGCCCACGAGCTTGAGACTGTTGATGTCCACGAAATTCGGCAGCACGCCGATCAACTGCGGAGGTTCCTGCGCAGTCTTCGGCAGCACGCGCTGCGGCTTGAACCGTTTCCGCGGCGTTATGGCGACCAGGCCCGAGACGTTTTGAGAAATGGCGCGGTAATCGCGGAAAGTCAACCCCGGCGAAATGGCGCGCACGGTTTGCAGTTCGTTCTGGTCCACGGCTTCACGTGCTTCCACGATGATGTTGTTGACGCCGAGCTGGTCGATGAAGCTCATCATCTCCTTTTGCGCCCCGGCGGTAATGGAAAGCATGGCGACCACGGCCCCGACGCCGAAGATCATTCCCAGCATCGTCAATAAGCTGCGCAGCTTATGGGCGAAGAGGCTGGCCAGGCCCATTTTCAGTTCGGGAATAAGGTTCGAAAGGGTCATGTTATTTGCCGCCCGGCAGGCCGCCCATGGCATTGCCCTGCGACTTCTTGTCTTCGTTCTTGTCTGTCTTCTTCGCGGTGGGATCGGCCAGTGCCACCACCTGCCCCGCCTCAACACCGCCGGAGAGCACCATCAACGATTCGCTCTGCTTGAGCAATTGCACGACGCGCGGCTCGAACTTGCCGTTCCGTTCCACGAAGACCGTGGGTCTGCCATTCTTCTGGAAGATGGCTTGTGCCGGAAGATGCAGAGCGTCGGGGATGCGCTCGATTTGAATCTCTACGTCGGCCAGCAATCCGGGCCGCAATAGCGCCTGCACCTGCGAATCCTGCTCGGGGGGAAGCGGCAGCTTGGCCTTTTCCCGATCCTGATCGCTATATTGAGAAGCCCCGGCGCGGCGCAGCAGCGCTTCGATCTGGTCGTTGCCCGGAAGATTCGGTGTGGCGGCGCCGCCCCGGCCGGGTGCGGCGGCCGGGCCAGCCGGGGCTCCGGTTGGCGAACCGGACTTCACGCGGTTCACAATGTCCTGGATCATCCTCTGGCGGTCCTCGGGACTCGGTTGGCCGCCCTGGTTCTGGAATGCTTGCCGGATCAGTTGCTGCGCCTGCTGGCGCTGTTCCTCGGAGAGCCCGGCCAAAGCCTCGAATCCGCCGCGTCCACCGCGCCCGGCGGCGCCGTCGCCTCCTCCACCGGGGCCGCCGCGGCCCGCGAAATTGAACCCGCCGCGCCCGCCGGCGAAGCCGCCATCCAAGCCTCCGAAAGCTCCAGGTCCTCCCCCGAATACCGGGCCTCCGGCCGGCGGCGCTCCGCCTCCGGGGGGTCCGCCGCCGGCGGAGTCTCGCAGGCTGGCGAAGAACGAGCCGGCCGTGTTCTGGATGTTCTTCTTGGCGTTTGCCGCGGCCGTCGCCATGACATGCTCGATATCGGCCTGCTTCATTCCCAGAGTGCCCAAGAGCTGGCGCATGTCAATCGAGAAAACCACTTCGAACTTCTTGGCCGGATCGCCGGAGAATACGTCGGAAACGGCGGTGCCGCTCAGCGCTTTGATCTTTCCGCGAAATTTCTGTTCCGGCACCGCGTCCAATTGGAGCACGGCCTCCTGCGCCTCCTGCAAATTCGCGCGGTCCAGTTCCCCGACCTTTGCCACCACCTCAAGCTCCGAAAGATCCAGGACATCCGCTACCGGAATGCCGGGCTGTATGTTGTCGCCCGGGCGAATATCGGGCGGCACCTGGCCGAAGTTCACGTTTCCCGTGCGGTTCTGCCGGATGGCCACCAGCCCTTCGATGGGCGAAAGCATCTTGGTCTGTTGAATCCGCTGCCGTTCGCGCCTGACGTCGATGAGCGCCCGGTTGCGATTCTCGCGCAGCACCGCCAACTGCGCTTCCGCCTGTTCGTAACGTGACTGGATATCGCTCTGCAGCTCGGCAAGCGCCTTTTTTGCCTGTTCCAGCGTCAGCGCGTTTTTCTTGGCATCGATCGCCGAAATGACGGGCGCTCTCTGCACATCCAGTTCCGCGCGGCGCACCGCATATTTCGCGCTCAACAGGCTCACGTCGTCGCGGCTTTTCTGGATCGCGATTTCGGCTTCCTGCCGCTTGATGTTTTCGTCGTTCTGCTGCACCTGCAACTGCGCCCGTTCGAGTTCGGCGCGGCGTTCCGAGTCGTCGAATTCGATGATGAGATCCTTCTCATGCGCGAGAGCGCCATTCGGTGCAATCGCGGTCACCTGCACGTTGCCGCCCAGGTTGGGCGCAGTCAGCGTGGCTGTGCGCACGGCTCGCAGCTCTCCCCGGGAGAAGGCGCGGATCACCACATCACCGCGAACGACTTTGGTGGTGGGGACGGTCTCCTGCCGCTCCGGAATCTGTTTGACAAACCGGTATCCGCCCCACCCGGCAACGGCGAGAATGGCCAGCACCGCCAAACGAACGATTGCTTTTTTCATCACCGTACTACAGCTTCTTCTTGGCCTTCTTGGCCGCTTCCATCGGATCTTCCAGGGTCACGATGTCGCCTTCCTTTAACCCCGCGGTCACTACCAGGTCTTCGTCGTTGCGTTTTCCGATCTGGATGTACCGGATATGGAACTGCTGCCCGTTTTGCACGTACACCGCCGGTTTGCCTTCGTGTGTAAAACTGGCGCGAACCGGAATCAGGAGCGCAGCGGGCTCCCGCTCGATAATCACTTCCGCGGTAGCACTCATGCCCGGCCGCAGCCGTGGATCGAGGTTCTTCAGCGACGCGCGCGCCGGGAAGGTTTTTTCGGTGTTGGGACTTGGCCGGCCTCCACTGCTCGTAATCCCCTTAAACACCAGCGCGGCGATGGGGCTGATCCAGTTCAGTTCCGCCGTGAACTCCTTATCGGGAATGGAATCGATGCGCACCCGCACCATCTGACCCAGCTTGAGCCGCCCGCGATCGACTTCATCCATCTTCAGTTCGACGTGCATTTGCGTCAGGTCGGGAATCTCGGCGATGGGCGCGCCCGTCCTCACGTCGTCTCCTTCCTTATAAGGGGGCGGCGTCTGGCCGAACTGGCCATTGATGAACGTATTGGGCAGGATGTTGATCATGCCGTCGGCCGGCGCGCGGATTTCCGTTTTCGTCAGGTAGTCCTGCACCAGGTTGAGATCGCGTACGGCTTTATCCTTATTTTGATTCAGGCGTGTCAGATCCGCCTGCTGGCCCGCCTCGTGCGCGGCAATTTGAGCGTCCAGCCGCTGCAGAGCGCCCTCGGTTACCGTCACCTGGATGCGGTTTTTGGCGCCTTCGATTTCCGAAATCACCTCGGCTTTACTGGCATCCAGCCGGGCGCGTTCGACATCGTACTGGCCGGCCATGCGGCTCATGCCATCGGCTTCGTTTTCGATTTTCTGCGTGGCTTTGAGCTGGGCGATCTGGCTATCGGCGGCGCGAACATTGGTGGTCCGCTGGATCACGGCCTGTTCGATCTGCGCCGAATCGAATTCCGCCACCACATCGCCTTTGTGCACCATCTTGCCGGAGGTCGCCAGCTTGACGATGCGGAGTTGAGGCACCTGGGGCGCCACCAAGGTTATGGAGTGGGAGCTGGCAATCTCTCCGCGGGTACGCACGCTGATGACGAAATCGCCGCGGCGGGCGCGAACCACGGGAACTTCGACGGTGGTTGTGCTGGTATAGCGGTAGGCGGCGAAAACGGCGCCGCCGCCCAGAAGGAGCGCCGCGGTCCAGTTGAGGAGCTTGCGGCGGCGGTAATGCACCTGGCCCAGGCGCTGTTTGGGTTTGACATCCTTGGATGACATGCTAAGAAAACCGATCCTGGCGTTCAGTGGGAGGGCAGCCGCGGCAGGCTACAGGGGACGCTGAAGGGCGATCACATCCCCTTTCTGCAATCCGGCGCGCACGGCCACTGCGGTATTGCTCTCCAAGCCCAACTCGATCTGCCTGCGAATCCACCCCGCGGCGGTCTGGAGGAACACGAAGTGTTTTCCGTTCTCTTGAAAAACTGCCGCGCGGGGCGCAATGACCGCGTCTTTCTGCGACTCGATCACAATTTCAGCGCTCGCCGTGAGATCCGGGATGATGCGCGAATCGACCTTGGCCTGATCGATCTTCAGACGAACCGGAATTTCACTCAAATACGCGGCGCGTACATTGCTGGTCTTCGACATGGCGCCGATCCCGATCACAGTCGCGGGGAGTTCGATATCCGGATACGCATCCAGCCGGATGCGCGCCTTTAGGCCCAGCCGGATCTTTTCCCCATCCACCTGATTGACGGTGGCGTTGACGATCATCGAGCTCGGGTCCACGATGGAGAGGAACGTCTGACCCGCGTTCACCTGATCGCCCACGCGGACCTGCGCCATCTGTCCCTGCCGGAACAGCGTTTGCAAAACGGCGATTCCGTCGATCGGCGTTTTCATGCTCATCCGCTCGATGTTGGCTTGCGAACGCTCCAGTTCGATCCTCGATTGATCGCGGTCCAACTCGGAACCGCGGATGGTGGCCGCCTGCGATACCTCCTGGAGCTGCGCCTGCTTCACGAGCTCCTGGTAAGACTCCTTGGCCTGATCCACGGCAAGCTGATATTTTTCCGCATCGATTGCCGAGCGAACGGGCGCCGTTTTGAGATCCAGGACAGCCTTATCCCAATCCGCCTTGGAACTGCGCACTTGCTGTGCAAGCCCCTCTTTGTTGGCGGCAAGGTTCGCCTTTAAGCGGGTGATATTGGCATCCAACTGAACTACCGAATCTTTGTAATCGTCGAGGCGCTGCTGCTGCGCCTGGGTATCGAATTCCGCCACAACATCGCCCGCTTTCACTGGGGCGCCCGGGTCAGCCAGCCTGGTCAACGTCAAATTGAAATCGTTGTTCTGGAAATTGGGCCCACCGCCGCCTCCTTGAAAGTTATTAACGCCGCCGCGATTGTAGTTATTCCGGTTCCCCTGGATCCGCGGCGCCATGATGGAAGCGTACCGTTCGGCTGCGACTGTGCCGGCGATCCTCACCGTTGCCGAGAGGTCGCCCGAGGTAACGGAAATCGTAGGAACGATGGCGACCTGCGCTGGCGCCTGAGCAGTGGGACGGGAGTAGCGGTACCACGCGAATGCCCCGGCCGCCACGAGGACAAGCAGCAACAAGGCCCACATGCCCCTCCGCCGTTTCGGCCCCGCGGGACGGGGAACGACCACCGGACCGGGTATCGGCTGCGGGACAGGAGCTACATGAGGGAGGTTGCCCGGCACGGGGGCGCTGCTCGAAAAAGATTGCATTCTGTATACCTTCCAGCCCTCGGTGGCGTCTCGAAGACCAGGAATTGGCCGGTAGAAGAGACGTTCTTTGTTGTCTAAAGGTTAGCGCCGGCGCAGGCAAAAGCCCGGAATTTTTTTAAACCATTGAGAAACAGTAGGTTAGCATTGCATACAGGACCTCTCCAGTAGCTCCCCATAGCGCGTGTTATGGTGGAAAGGACAGTGTCGTTGCCGCTGCATTTTCACCTCGAGAAATACGAGGGGCCGCTCGATTTGCTTCTCGATCTCATCCGCAAGCAGGAGATCGATATCCGGGATATCCCGATCGCGACTATCACGGCCCAATATCTCGAGTACCTCGACAAAGCGCGCGAGATGGATATCGATTTGGGCGCGGAATTCGTGTACATGGCGGCGACCTTGATCCACATCAAATCGCGGATGCTGCTGCCGCGGGATCCCGCTCTGGGGAAGGAAGGCGAGGCGGCGGAAGATCCGCGCCAGGAGCTGGTGGACCGCCTGCTCGAACACGAGCGCTTCAAGAACGCCGCGGAAATGCTGCAGCAGAAACGGCTTATCGAAGAAAACGTCTGGTCCAATCCGCAGATCAAAGCGTTCGTCAACGAAAACGAAGACCCCGGCCTGGCGGTGAGCCTGTTCGACCTGGTCAAGGCGTTCGGGGAACTCCTGGAGCGCGCCAAAAATCGCCCCGTTTACGAAGTGGAAGGCGCCGACGTGACGGTCTCCGACATGATCCGGAACCTGCATGAGCGATTCCTCGAAATGGCTCCCGACCAGCCCCTGTTTATTCTCCGGGTTTTCGAGGAGCAGCGCTCCCGCCGCACCATGATCGCCCTGTTTCTGGCCGTGCTGGAACTGGTCCGCATGCAAGCTGTTACAGTAACCCAGAAGGACCTGTTCGGAGAGATCGCCCTGATGCGGCACAGCCATTTCGAAGCGGTATTCGCTTCCGACCAGCCGATCGCGGCCATCGAAGAAGACTACAGTTAAGACGCATGGAAGAAGACGAGAAACAGCCGGAATCGCGAGAAACGATCTCGATTGAAGACCTGTTGGAGCCGGCGCCGGAGCCCGTTGCACTTGCCGAGGCACAGCTCCGCGCGATGCTGGAAGCCATCATTTACGTAACCGAGGAACCACCCACCGTGGCGCAATTGGCGGGCGCGCTGGGAGAGCCCGCGGCGCGCGTGCAGGCAGCGCTCGACGAGCTGGTTGCAGAGTTCGAGAAACCGGAACACGGCCTGGCCATCCGCGAGGTGGCCGGCGGCTTCAAAATGACGACCAAGCCGGAGCATCATGACGCGGTGCGCGCTTTCGTCAAGAGACTGAATCCGCCGCTGAAGCTCTCGCTGCCCGCCCTGGAGACGCTGGCCGTAGTGGCGTACAAGCAGCCCGTGACGGCGCCGGAAATCATGGAAATTCGCGGTGTGCAGGGAGCGGGCGTGCTGAAAACGCTGCTCGAACGCAAGCTCATTGCCGAAGCGGGCCGCAAGAACGTGATCGGCAAGCCCATCCTTTACAAAACCACGAAGGAGTTCCTGTTGCAGTTCGGTCTGAAGGATCTGACCGAACTGCCGACGCTGAAAGAATTCGAAGAGATCCGCCGGCTGGCGTTTACCGATAGTGAGTCGGCCGCGGCTCCCGAAGCATCATCAGAAGCGGCGGTTCCGGAGAGCTAATGCCTGAAGAGCGGCTCCAAAAGATTCTGTCTCACGCGGGGGTCGCTTCCCGGCGGCACGCGGAGCAGATTATCCTGGAGGGCCGCGTTACGGTCAATGGCGAGACGGTTAGCGAGCTCGGATCGAAGGCCGATTTTTCCCGCGACCACATCAAAGTAGATGGCCGGCTGCTGCATCCCCCGAAGCGGCTGGTTTATATCGCCCTGAACAAGCCGAATGACACGGTCACTACGCTGAGCGATCCGCAGAACCGCCGGACTGTTTTGGATTTGCTTCACGGCGTCAAGGAACGTGTGTATCCCGTGGGACGTCTCGATTATCACAGCGAGGGCCTGCTTTTGCTCACCAACGACGGCGAGTTGAGCAACGCCATCATGTCGAGCGCGACACACCTGCCGAAGACTTACCTGGTGAAAGCCAACGGGACGTTAACCGCGGAGCAGGAAGAGCAATTCCGGCGCGGCGTCCCGCTTTCCGGCCATCGCACGCGCCCGGCGGGATTGAAACTGGTGCATCGCGCCGAAAACCCCTGGTATGAAGTGCGCCTGATGGAAGGGCGCAACCAGCAGATCCGGCTCATGTTCAAGCATTTCGGATTGCTGGTCGAGAAGTTAAGACGGGTGCGCATCGGCCCGTTGGATTTAGGACCGCTCAAACCCGGCGAGTTCCGGTATTTGAGCACAGAAGAAATCGGGAAACTCCAGCGCGCCGTACGCCGCACGCGGCAACCGGACGGCGAATTGATTCCAACCGTATGAAACGAATCTCGGAAATCCTGCTCTCCGCCCGAACGATCGCCGTGGTGGGCCTTTCTGCAAAGCGGTACCGTCCCAGTTACGGGGTGGCCGAATATCTAAAGCGCGCGGGATATCATGTCATTCCCGTGAACCCGGAGGAGACCGAGGTGTTGGGTGAAAGATGCTACCCCGACCTGGACTCAATCCCCGAAGCTGTCGACGTGGTGGATATCTTCCGGCGTTCCGAGTTCGTCCCCGAGATCGTGGAAGCCGCAATTCGCAAGGGCGCGCGGGCCATCTGGATGCAGGAAGGCGTGATCCATGAGCAGGCCGCTCACCGCGCCGAAGAGGCAGGCCTGGCGGTGGCCATGGACCGCTGCATTTTGAAAGATCACCGGCGATTGGCCTACGCTTCGTAGCGTCAGGCTAACCCCGCTACCGAGGCTTCTTCGCGAAGCCGCGCGGGCGAGACTGCCCGTTTGGAACGGATCAGATCGGGTGCGAGTTGGCGCTCCTCATCGGGACGGTTCATTGTGAATGCGGCGACGAGTGTGTCGCGCGAGAGCCACCACACGCTGAAGTTGCTCGAGTGCAGATCTCCGCGGTGCACGATGCGATCGGCTTCCGACGGGTCGCCCCAAAACTCATAAGACAGGTCGAACACGTCGGAGAAGAAATACGGCACATGAACGAAGGCTTCGCGGCGGCCGAGCAGAGTGCGTGCGAGGTGCTGGCCCTGCGACACCGCATTGTCCCAGTGTTCTGCGCGGCGCCGTTTGTTGCCGAAGATCGTATCGGGATAGTTCGCGACGTCTCCCGCAGCCAGAATCTCCGGGTGGCTGGTTTCCAGAAACTGGTTGACGAGGACGCCGTTGTCGATCTCAAGTCCCGCGCGGGCTGGTATATCCGTAACAGGCGCGACGCCGATGCCGGCGACCAGCAGGTCGAACGCGACAGAGCGGCCATTATCCAGCTTCGCGGCCGAGCCATCCACGATTCCGGAGATGGCGCTTTGTGTGACGACCCGAACGCCGCGGTCCTCATAATACTTCTGGAAGAACGCCGACATTTCCGGCGTGAAGAACGCCTTCCATATCCGATCTTCCCGAACAATCATGGTGGTTTCGAGGCCGCGGCCGGCGAGCACGGCCGCTACCTCCATGGCAATGAAGCCGCCACCCAGCACGATGGCGCTCTTCGCGTGTGCCGCGCGTTCCCGAATCCGTCTGGAGTCTGCGAGCGAGCGAAGGTATAGCACGTTCTCCGAAGAAGCTCCGGGCAGATCGAGTGTCCGGACGCGAGCCCCGGTGGAGAGCACCAGTTTTTCGAACTCGAACTCCTCGCCGGATACGGTATGCAGCCGTTTGCTTTGTGCATCGATGGAATTAACGTTCGTGTTCCGCCTGACCTGAATGCCGTGATCGTAGTAGAAATCCGGCGCGTTAATCAGAATGGATTCCTCGCTATCTTTTCCCGCGAGAAAGCCTTTCGAAAGAGGTGGCCTTTCATACGGGAAGGCGTCGTCAGCGGAGACGATGGCGAGATCTCCGGAGCGGCCGCCATTTGCGACGTACTCTTTGGCAAGATGGCCGGCGACCATGCCACCGCCGAGGATCATGTGCTTATAGCGAGTCACCCGAACATCGTACTTCCGATCCCGCACGGGGATTGGTGTCGGTTTTCATGGCGGAAGCTCGTTACGTCAGGCTGCGCACAGTGTCCACGGTTTTGATATCCGATCATGGTCAATCTGTCCACGCGCTGTACACGGGATGCCATTGCGGTCCGCTAAGTCTCGGCATATCAGCGATCGCCCTTTCGGTCAACAGACTGCATTACTCGAGCCGTACTAGTCGAATCGCTGGAGGCGCAGGATGGCAATACACGCGAACGGCTCCCGCAAGCGTTTGAGTGAGCCACATTCTCTACAAGCGGAGAACACCGGAGGCGGTGGCGGCGTATCGGAGCGCACCTTGATTCTAGGGTTCCTCTTCTTGCTTGGTCTGGGTGCGATTCTGATTGTGACGACGTGGCGCTAGAAAATTAGCCTCGCGGGCAGGAATTCGGTGGAAGCAAGCACCGGAACGCTCAGGAGTGCGGACCGAAGTGTCTATGACTCTGACGCCGCATTGCAGGAACGGTTGGCGTCTGTTGCGCTCCTGTACGGCGCGAGCGGGAGGACGGAAGGGTCCGCCCTCCGTGGCGCAATCTCAGAACCACATCTTCCATTCGACACACTGCGGATGCCATTTTCCGGTGCTAGGATCTCATTGGTATCTGTGCGGGGTTTAAGCCGGAAGTAGTGCTTGGTTAAGCGGAACAGGATAAGCAGCGGCGATGGCTGAAATTCTGGATCTCAAGATCGAACAATCCTCCGACGTAGTCCACGTCGGTGACGACTTCTTGATTTACCTCACCGTCCGTAATCTCTTCGATCAGCCGATCACAAGTCTGGCAGTCAGCTATGACGTACCCAAGGGCTTGCTCATTCGCGACGAAGAAGCAAATCGAAAATCTCCTTCAGGATGGCTGAGTTCAATAGTCAAGGCTCTCCGAGACTACATGTATATCCCGTCCGTGCCCGAGCCTGTATTCGGGAAGACACGGTCCATCCGCTGGACCGTCAATATTCAACCGGAGGAAACCTACACCCTGGTGTTCCCCGTTCGTGCCGGCGCATTTTTCCCACCATCGCTGAAACCGGACACCTACCACTTATTGTTCGACATCGAATTCCACTGTGGAAGTGACCATAGCCAACAAGTCCGAACGGATCTAATCGTGTACGCGCACCGAGGCGGAATTTTCCTTGGGGCAACACTCGGCGGCGCATTGGGTGCTTTTCTGCAACAGCCTCAGACCAGTCTCCCAGGAATCCTCGTAGCAAGCCTCAGCGGGCTGGCTCTGGCTGTGGTGTTTAGAAGGAAGGCGAACGTGCAATCGCTGATCGCGATCGAGGACTTCTGGGGCGGATTTGTGATTGGCTTGGCCGGAGGTTACGGCGGCCAACAGGTGCTCGCCAAGTTTCTGGTCCCCGGGGGGACAGGACCAAAATAAGAACTATGCGATAAGAACGTCTACGTATGGCTACCGCGCGGAAGCAGCCGGATACTCCTAGGATCAGTTGAAACGATCCCGTGATGCGGATTGCGATCGTCTCCGATATTCACGATAATCTGACGGCGCTCGAAGCCGTAGTTGCGGATTTGCGCGAGACCTCACCCGATTTCGTTCTACATGGAGGCGATATTGCGGGCGGTGGAGCGAGCCCCGCGCAGGTGGTAGACCTTGTTCGCGATTTGGGCTGGCCGGGAGTTATCGGCAACTCGGATGAAGCTATCGCGAGGCCAAAAACTCTGGAGGAATTCGCGGCGCACTCCACAGCACCGCCATCCTTATGGGACGCGGTGCGTGAGATGTCGGCATTTACTCGCGAAGCTTTGGGCGCAGAGCGAATCGCGTGGCTTGACGGCCTGCCGCGCGTTCTAATTCATCCTCCGATTGCGCTCGTTCACGCAAGTCCCGCAAGCGCGTGGCGGTCACCTCTCGCGGGCGCAACTGACGCGGAACTCGAATCCACGTATTTACCGCTCGGGCAGACGATCGCGGTCTACGGGCACATTCACCAGCCGTTTGTGCGGAAGCTGGCCGGGTTGGCTGTTGTCAACACGGGGAGCGCCAGTCAATCGCTTGACGGTGACCCCCGCGCTTCCTATTTGTTGATTGACAATGGCACTCCAATCATTCGCAGGGTCGAATACGATATGGAACGGGAGATCAATGCAATGACCGCGAGTGGACTCCCGCACGCGGACTGGATAGCGCGGACGCTCCGTTTGGCGCGGCCACAGATGCCCTAAGGATTCAGGCCTGGGCGCTTATCACTTGCCGCGTATGACGGCTTCGAGTTTGGGTTCGGCTCCGCGCAAAGGAAGCGCGCCTTCCTTGAGCATGTCCTGCAGCAACTGCCGGATTTGGCGATCGGCATCTTCGGGCAACAGAAGCCGTTCGGCCACCATCTTGTTCGCAGCATCTACTGCAAGCCGGTAGTAATTGAGCAGACTGCCATAGCGTTCTTCGAGCGACGGCCGCGGATCTCCTTTTGCCAGCCGCTCGGCCTTCGTTCTGGAAAATGGAATGGTGCCGGCTTGCAGTTGGCACTCCTGCCCCTTCAATACTCCGCTCGCCACCGGGTTCCAACCCGTATAAGTGCCGAGTGGGAGTTGCAGCAGCAGGACGTGGACACCGGCGATCTCGTTGCCATCGGCATCTACTTTGGCGGCCAGCGTGGGAAGCACCTGCTTCACCGGAGGAGGCACGTTATCGATCACGCCCGAGTGATCGTTGTAACGGAAGTGGGGGCCGAAATCGTAATCCAGCGCTGAGTTCATGACACCGTCCGGTGTAGGTGCGCCGGGGATTTTCGGCCATCCAACCGCAGAGGCAGTTGCGGGCACGAGCGTGCCGTCGCTGACACGCGGGTAAACGCTGGGCGGCGGTAAAGTGCCTTTGGTCAGCCACCCGTTCATGGCGGCGAAGAGGGCGCGCTCGGTTTCGAACCACGGCAGGGGGTTGGCGGCCAGCATGCATCCGGGCACTGGCGGCTGCTCGACGTTGAAGTTATCCAAGCCGCCGCTGTGGTTCGTGCTCGCCATATAGTAGCGGCGGACGTTCGGGGGAAGCGGAATGTCGTCTTTGCCGGTGGCGCCGGCAATGCCTAGCGAGCCTTTGACGAAGTAGAAATCCGCGCCCCCGGTGACTTCCATGATCTGCGGACAGGTCTTCGTCTCGCGGCAGCGGTGCAGCAGCCCCCAGGCAGGCCGGCCGCGAACCTTGTCCGTATAATCCTCCCACCAGGAGGGCCCTTCGGCGATCGGGTCGTAGAGTCCCGCGATGTTGCCGGGCTGAGCAAACCGGATATTGAATTGTCCGGCAGCGCCGGAGGCATCGAGAAACGCTCCGTCCCAGACGTTGCGTCCGGATTCATCTTCGTTAAATCCAAGATTGATGAAATCGCGCATCAGACGGGCAGGCTGAGAAATACCGAAGCCGATAACGTGCGTGACCCTGCCGGCAATCGGGTTGGCAGCGCCATCGGCGTCTTTGGCTTCGCGGCGAAAGAATGAGACCACATCGCGCAAAGCTGCGATACCCACGCCCAGGACGAGCGGGTCCTTGGCTGTGTAGACTAATTCATAGAGACGCGCGGGATCGAAGCCGTCCTTCAGACACAGCCGGGCCGGATCGGGTTTGCCGGGAAAGGGCGTGGAACGGCAATCGGCGAAGGCCCAATCCGCGGCAGGTATGGAAACCACACCGCCACCCACACCGCTTTGCGTCTCGGACGCTTTGGAGATCAAAGTTGCCTGCTTCGTATCGAGGCTCGCGGGAGTCCGGCCCGCACCCGGCAGCGAAAGCGTGTTCGGATTTCCCGAGAAGGTGACCATCCCAGTCACCTGTGCGCCCGCGGCGAACCGCACCACGACGCGGCCCGTGATCGCCGAACCATCCGGGTTCCTGGCAACAGGCACGTTGACTCCTTCGCGGCCGCCCGCGGGATCGATGGGGAGGTCGCCCTGCCAGCCGCTCGTGAGAATCATGTAACCGGTCTTGTAGAGTGAACCGTCGCCCGGATCCGACAGCTCCGGGTCGCCGGGCCCGGCAGCCAGGACGAATCTTGTGAACCGGCTCGCGAACCGCTGGTTGCCGCGATTGGTTACGTCGTAAACGAGGATGCCATTCGCTTTGGCGAGATCCACCGGTTTGAGAAGGGTAAAGGTGGTCGTGTACGCTACCTTGCCGTTCGCATTGCGGGGAGCGAATTGAATATCGGTGATGAGCGCATTGCGGCGATCGGCGGGATCGATCTCCCCGGTAGCGGTGCCTTTGATCATTTCGTAAGCGCCCGTTGCGCCGAAGGTCTTACCCGAGAACACCGGCGTGCTTTTGGAGATGGCGATTTTTGTGACTCTCGCCGGAGCAACCCCCGTGAATAACAGGAGCGCCGCACAGACCGCTGGAAATGTTCTGGTTCGCATTCTGGGGGAATCTTATGGCACCGGGCAGAGGGAGTCAAGCATAATCAAGAAGACATGAAAGCGCGGCAATTGGTGCGGGCTGGCGGGTTGCTGGCGATCTTCTGTTCGGTGGCGGCGGCGGAACTGGAGCGGATCGAAATCCGCGGGCGCGACGAGCTGGGAGCTTACGAAAGGGTCACGGGTCGCGCATATTTCGCGGTCGACCCGAACCTTGCAGTCAACCAGGCAATCGCCGATCTTGCTCTGGCCCCGCGGAATTCCAAAGGGCGCGTGGAGTTTTCAGGGGATCTGATGATCGTGCGGCCCAAAGACCCACGGCGGTCGCGTGGCGCTGTGTTCCTGGAAGTGGTGAACCGCGGCGGGCCGCAATCTCTCTTTCTTATTAGCGGGGCGCGAGGCGGCGATCCCGCGCCCGAGCACTGGGATTTCGGCGACCGCTTTCTTCTGGAGCAGGGCTTTACCGTCGCGTTTCTGGGCTGGCAGTTTGATGTTCGCGAAGGAGCAGGCCTGAGCCTGCGCGCACCCTCGGCGCCCGTTACGGGAATCGTGCGGCAGAGCTATATCGAGTATGGGAGCGGCTCCAGGCACAATGCTTTTGGGCTCTCCTATTGTGCCGCCGATCCCCAGGAAGCCGGCGCACGCCTTACTGTCAGGGACAAGATCGACGAGCCGGGAAGGACGATCGAGCGCAGCCACTGGCACTTTGCCAGAAATGGCTGTTCGCTGATTCTGGATGGCGGCCTCGATGCCGGGCTGTATGACGCGATTTACCAGGCGAAAGACCCGCCGGTGGCTGGACTCGGAATGGCTGCGATCCGCGATTTCGCTTCGTATTTAAAGTATGGCGGCCAGACTTCGATTTTGCGTGAAGACACTCGCGCGCTGCGACGAGTGATCGGATACGGCTACTCCCAAAGCGGACGATTCCTTCGGCAGTTCGTGCACGATGGGTTCAATCAGGACGAACATGGCCGGGCAGCATTCGACGGGCTCATGATCTCGTCGGCCGGGGCGGGCGGCGGCAGCTTCAATCACCGTTTCGCGATCCCCGGCGAAGCCGGAAATTCCGTTCTCTCCATTCTGCGGCCGGTGGATATGCCGCCCTTTACTGACGAGGGGCTTCTTGCCAAAGCGGAAGCGGCGCACGTGACGCCGCGCATCTTCTACACGTTTAGCTCGACGGAATACTGGGCGCGGGCCGGGTCGCTCACGCATACCATGCCCGATGGCCGCGCCGATGCACCGCTCGGACGGCTCTCGCGGCTCTACTTTCTTTCCGGCACCGCGCATGCGTCCGGACCATTTCCGCCCACTCGGGCGGGCCGCAAATACTACCTGAATTTCGCGGAGCAGGGCTGGGTCACGCGCGCGCTCATGCTGGACCTGGACGCCTGGATTCAATCCGGTGAGGAACCTCCGGCCTCGCGCTATCCGACGATTCGTAAAGGCGAGCTCGTCTCGCGGGAGGCGGTGCGATTTCCCGCCAATCCGGCGATCTCGTTTCCGGATTACATGCCCGAGGTGTGGCGCATGGATTACGGGCCGGAATTTGCAGCCAAGGGAATCATCACGAAGGAGCCGCCCGGTCTGGGTCAAAAATATTCCGTGCTGGTGCCGCAGGTGGATGCCGATGGGAATGAGGAAGGCGGTGTACGGCTTGCGGAGGTCGCCGTTCCTCTGGGCACCTTCACCGGATGGAACGTGCAACTCCCGCAGCTAGCAGACCTGCATTACCTTTCGGGGCTCGTCGGATCATTCGCGCCGTTGCCCCGAACCCGGGAGGAACGAGAGAAGACCAAAGACACCCGCCGGTCCATCGGCGAGCGATATTCCAGCCGCCAGGCTTACCTCGATCGCGTGCAGCAGGCAGCGGAAGAATTAGTCCGGCAACGGCTCATGCTGAAAGACGATGTTGCCGCAGTGCTGCGGCGGGCAGCCGCGATGTGGGACGGACTGTTGTGAGGCGAACGATCGTGATTGGCGTCCTTTGATATACTGGCAGCCACCTGGAGGAGACGAATGCCAAGAAAGGTCACGGTGGTTCTGGCGGTGAATTTTTTCATTGCCTTAGCGATGGTCTACAGCACCAGCACACTGGCTCAGCAGGCAGGCCCGGAAGCGGCTGGAAAAGCGGGGAAGAAAGGCGCGAAGGTTTTGCGACCGCAGTTGTTTTTCCGTGAGGAGTGGAAGATCGCGCCGGGTGCCGGCGAACATCCCGTGAATGCGGACGCGGTATCCAATCCTAACCTGGAGCTGAAGCTGTACGGAACCTCCGGTAAGCAGATTCAAGAAACAGGAACGCCGGGCGATGAGAACGATCCGGTCCACATGTGGTCCGGACTTTGCGAAACGCCCTGCGCGCTTGCCCTTCGCGACAAAAGCAACTATGTGGATCTGACGGGCCTGGCTCGCATCCGTTGGGTCACCAAAGTTTCGGGATTCCACAAGGTGCACCCGATCATCAAACTGGCCGATGGCACCTGGCTGGTAGGCGATTATGCCGATGGCTCCGTCACCGATTGGCATGAAACCGAGTTTTCCGTTGCCGATGTGCGCTGGCTTCGCCTGGATATCGATAAGGTCTGGACCAGAGGCACGATCGTGGAGAAGCCCGACCTCAGCAAAGTAGATGAAATCGGCTTTACCGACCTCATGCCCGGAAGCGGACACGGCCAGGGCGGCTGGTCCGACGTGGGAAAAGTGGAAGTGTACGGCAAAGCCGTGAAACGCGACAGCGGCGGCGCGGGACAGTAACCGAAGCAACGCGGCTGCTCGCCGCTAGCAGGCGCCGGCTCCGCCGGCCTTACCAATTTCGCTGAGCTTCTGGGACAGCGTTTCACGGCTGAACGGCTTGGGCAAGAAATCCACGCCCGATTGGATGCCGTGATGGATCACGGTATCCTCCGTGTAGCCGGAAAGGTACAAGACCCTCAAATCCGGACGCTTGGCCAGAAGCGCATCGGCCACCTGCCGGCCGCTCATTTGCGGCATCACGACATCGGTGACAAGAAGGGAGATCCTCCCGGCGTAGGAGTTGCTGATCTCCATCGCCTCGGCGCCAGATGACGCGGATAGAACGGTGTACCCAAGCTGCCGGAGCATTCTGACCGTCAGGTCTCGCACCGGCTTCTCATCCTCCACTACCAGCACGGTCTCGCGGACACGTGTAGGGGCAGGTTCCTCCTGCCACGATCGAACTTCCGTTTCCGACTCCGTCACGCGGGGAAAATACAACTTGAAAGTGGTGCCCTTCCCAGGTTCGCTATAAACCCAGATGTCTCCGCCACTCTGCTTCACCATGCCATAGACTGTCGCCAAGCCGAGTCCCGTTCCTTTACCACGCTCCTTCGTGGTGAAGAACGGCTCGAAAATGCGCTGCCGCGTTTCCGGGGCCATGCCATGCCCGGTATCGGTCATGGCAATCATAACGAAGTCGCCAGGCTTCACTCCCAGGTGGTGTTTCGTATATTCCTCGTCGAGATGGACGTTCTCCGTCTCGATGGAGATAAGCCCGCCGGACGGCATGGCATCGCGGGCGTTGACCGCCAGGTTGACGATCGCCTGTTCGATCTGGTTGGGATCGACCTTGATGTTGCCGACTCCGGTGCGAAGATTGAGGGCGAGCTGAATGTCTTCCCCCAGCAACCGGCGCAACATCTTTTCGGTCTGGCCCACGACGGTATTCACGCTGATGATGCGCGGCTGAATCACCTGGCGCCGGCTGAAGGCCAGCAATTGGTTGGTGATGGCGCCGGCCCGGTCCGCGGCTCGGCCGATCTCCTCGGCGTACTCGCGCAAGGGATCGAGGGTCGAAAGCTCGTCCAGAATCATACGGGTATAGCCCGAGATTACGGTGAGCATGTTATTGAAGTCGTGTGCGACGCCCCCGGCCAGCCGGCCCACGGCCTCCATCTTTTGGGCGTGTACCAACTGCTCTTCGAGCTGCTTGCGCTGGCTGATATCGCTCACAAAGGCGATGGCAAAAACACTGCCCTCGATTTCCACGTAGCTGAGGCTGACCTCTACCGGGAAATCGGCGCCGTCCCTTCGCCGCGCCATCAGATCCATGCCGATGCCCATCGGCCGCACTCTCGGGCGGGAAAAATACTCTTCGCGCTGTTGCGCGTGGCCCCCCCGCTTCGACTCCGGCAGAAGCATCTCTATGCGGGCGCCCACCAACTCCTCGCGCGTGTAATTGAAGATCTCTTCGGCCCGGCGGTTTGCCAGTACAATACGGCCGGTTGAATCGATAGAAATGATTGCCTGCCCTGCCGATTCCAGCAGAGCGGTCACCATCTGTTCACTCTTCTGGAATCTGGTTTCCATGCCCTTTCTAACCCCTGGAGTGCCCGCGTGGTCGTTAGCCGACACGACTTCATCCCTCGGCGTAGACATTGTCCAACAGCGGAGTGTGAGAAAGCAAACCGTAATCTCAGGATTTTCTTTCGTTTCTATTGGAAGCGCGCGCTAGCTACCCGATACCAGGTCCGCCCGCTAACCGCATCGATGCCCCAGAACTCAAAGAACTGACTACCTCCCGGAAATCGTCCAGCGGCCGTGAGCGATGCCTGAATGGAACCGTTGGCGGCAATGTGGTCCGAGCCGAACCAATCGGACATCAGATACGAGTAGTCCACACCGTTGACCTTGATGCCGGATAGCTGGGTATCGGCGCCCCCGGTTTCTGTCAGGGTAATCGTGAACTGCCACTGCCCGTTGGATGCGACTACCGGGTTGGGCGTAATGGACGCCTGGACATTCGACTCGCTTGTCCGCACGTCCGCGGTCACGTTGATGAATTTCGGGGCCGCCGCGCCGGAAAGGACGGTCACGGTGCTGGTGTAGCGATCCGTCCGGTCGAATTTCGATGGATCGACCGTGATCTGGATTTGGGCGGGGCCGCTCTGGGAAACTGTCCCATTCACGCTGGAAAGCTGAATCCATGGAGCGTCAGCGCGCAATTTGAAGTCGACCTGTCCCAGCGATTGCGTTGTCAAACTGATGGTTTGCGGGGCCGAGGCCTTCTGATTGACAACTGTAAAGCGCGCATCCTGCTGTACCGGCTTGACCTCGGCGGCGGGCAGGTTCTCAAAATACTCGCGCAGTCGCTGGTACGCATTGCTGAAGCGGCCGTAGCCATCGATGGACGGGCTGATCTCGCAGGCCGACAAAACTGGCGATGCGGGGCCGTAGGTCAATGTACCCACAATGACTCCAGGGCTGGAAAACAGCGGCGAACCGGAGGAGCCCGGCTCGGTCCTGCCCTGATTCCAAAGCACCTGAAGATACAGGCTGGCAGGGGCGATTGCGCCCTCCACGTCGGCCGTGGAATCGGTCACCCGGCTACCGAACGAGATCCGCTTCCAGGAGCCTTTCGGGTGATGAACGCCGGTGAGAGAAGACCCGGTTTGGGGATCGCCCATATCCCAGCCGGCGAAAGTCACTCCGGCCGGTATGTCCTTCAACAACACCAGGCTGTAGTCGCCCTCCGACAAGCTGCCGCTTCCGATGAGGTGAGCGCCGACTGTGGATTTGGTGCTGGTATTTCGCGTAGCAGGAGGCGCTCCCCCGCAAGAAGCCGTCTGGTAGGTCCAAAAGGTCTCGAGCGAGCGGGCGGCATCCTCGCTGTGGATGCAGTGGCCTGCCGTTAGAAGATAGGGAATAAAGCTATTGTCTCGAGTCGAGATCGCGGATCCCGAACAGAAGTACTCGTAACCGCCGTCTTCGAAGAGAAGTTCCGTTACCATGCTCATGGCCGGTTTCCACTCGGCAAAGCAGTTCGGATCGAGATGGCAGTAGTCCGCCGGGTCGGCGGAACCGGCTTGCAGAGTTGCCCCAAAAGGCCGCCGCGACGCCGTTTTTCCGACGCGATGCGCGATCCCGCGAATCTCGAAGGGTAAGGAGGCAGCTTCTGGGATGCCGTTTTCCGGTTCGTATTCCAGCGTCACCGATTCGGCGAATACCGTCGCGCTCCAGAAGTGCCCGTTGTCGAACAGACCGCGTCCCGTATAGGGCCCTGCGGCCTGAGTCCCATCGTGAAGCCAGACTTTGCCGGCGCCCACCGAGAAGTTTTGGAATTCGACGCGGATCCCCTCCGACCCGGGCGAACGGAGTGCCATGCGCCACACACGCCCCCCCTCTGCCGTGGTTTCCCAAGCGCCCGCCGCCAGCACGTCCGGGGGGAGGACGCGATGAATTCCAGCTTTGACGAGCGTACCGGGAGCGGCCAACTGCCCGGCTTCGGTGTCGCTGAGAGGCGCCAGCGCAATTTCCTTGGGCCGGCGAAGCCCCAGGCGCATGCTGGGGGGCAGCACCCGTTCGGCCACGGGTTCCGTTCCCTTATAGACAGCAGGCTCTTTGCGCGCAAAGCTCTGCGCATTTCCCGCCGCGGCGCAACATATCGCCAACCATGCGGCACCAGCCAGAGGACGCTTCATGATAATCCGCACTGTAAGGTGCGGTCCGGTAGCCGGACAAGATTGGAAATAGGAGGTAAACGAGCGATAACGATCGTTGATAACGCCTGAAGTTAGCAGGCGGGTACCGGAGCTGGAGACTTATGCCTCGTTCATGAGGTGCTGTGCGGCCCAGTCCTGCATTACGGGAGACCTTTGGCCGCGCGGCCCGCCGGCATTCGAGGCCTGGTTGTGACCGGTGCCTTCGACCATTTCGCGCTTGGCTTTGACGGCCGCCTGATAGAGCCGGAAGGCGCCTTGCGGATCCATGATGCGGTCGTCCTTGCTGTAGCCAATGAGCATGGGACACTCGATCTGCGCCGCCTTTCCCTCCAGCGTATAGTCGGCCAGCTTCTTTCGCGCGTCCGCCAGATCCCGTGCGCCGATGATCCACCGTACCCGCTCCTGGATGGGAGGATAGTAGTCGAAAATATCCTGCTGCAGGCAATACGAGCCGCTGCTCATCAGCACCGCCCGGATGCGATGGTCGCCACTGGCAGCCCGCGGCGTGCCGTAGCCGCCCATACTGATGGCTTGAATCCCAATCCGGCTGGCGTCTACATCCGTGCGGGTTTCCAGATAGTCGATCACGGCTTTGGCGATTCGTTCGGTATCGGGAGGCAGATGCAGGTCTTTCAGCCGGAGCGCGCCACCCTGGCCCGGAAAATCCATGGCGAAATAAGCCATGCCGCGAGAGATGTAGGAGCCGCCATTTTGAATGGTCGCTTCCGCCATCGTATCGGCGCCCTGAAAAGCGACCACCGTAGGAAAGCGCCTTCCCGCGGGGCCATTCGGCTTGCGGAAATATCCTTCCAGCATTTTCCCGTCGTAGTTGACTTGGACGCGCTCAAATGGCGGCCGCACAAGCTCCCAAGCCTTATCAAACGTCTCGCGCATTTTCTTGTAACTGGGAAGCATCCGCGACTCGGTCACCGGCTGCGGCCAGCAGGCTTCGCGATAGAAGTTGGAGGCGCGCAGGTAATATTCGTTGGCGGTCACCTTCAGCCCCTGGTGCGCGAACTTTTCGGCTAACTGCTCGTTCTTCTCGGCCACGCGGAGCCACTCGACGATCCAGGAATCGAGGTTGAAGGGCTTCATGCGCTGCGCCACTTCGAGCTGATCGGGGTCGCTCGTATGAATCGTGGCGGTGAGCCGGATTTCGAGTTGCCCGCCTCCCGGCAGCGCCTTACCGGGAAACAGTTCGCCTTCCGCGCGGCCGCCGGCCGCGTCCTGCGCGCGGGATAGCGTAGAGATTCCGGTGGCCAGCAGCCCCCACCTGGCCAATCCTCTCCGGCTCAAACTGGAAAACGAACTCATTTCAGCCCTCCTCTTCTTTCCTAGAAACATTACGCCCGTGTGGGTTCCGCGTCAAGCTCATGAGCCCGCCGCTCATGAGCCCGCCGCTTGCCTGTTATCGTTTGTCGGTGATATCGTGTTCAGGCATTAGGGAGGGACTGTATGCGCAAACATCTGGCGGCTTCGGCTGCCGTGATTCTAACGTTTGCCCTGGGATTTTTGCTTGGAAACCGGACGACCACGGTACAAAGTAAGGACCAACCGGGTACTGGCTTTGCCGCGATTCCCGGTCAAAAGGGGGGCCAGGATGTCTTCGGCCCATACGACATCGTAAAGGGATGGCCCAAAGACATCAGCACCGTCCAAGGAAATGAGAAATGGACTTGGGGAGCGGGGCAAAGCGTGTATGCGGAGAGTCCCAACCGCGTGTTCCTGATTTTCCGCGGCGAACTTCCCAACATCAAGCGGCCCGAGACGAAGCTCATTCCGGAGTTCGGACCCAGCCTTCAGTTCCCGATCGGCCGGCTGCCGTGGCGTGACGCGACTGTCGCGGCATTACCCGGCGCGGGGGGGACCGGCCAGAACCCGGAAGATGGCATGAAACTGTGGAAGGGCACTCTCGGGGTTGACGCCAAGTGGGAAAACTGCCTCACCGTGGCGGATGCCAACGGTAACATCGTGGAGCGCTGGACCCAATGGGACAAAATTTTCAAGCGGCCCCATTTCGTCGCTATCAACCCGTACGATCCGCAAAAATATGTGTGGGTGGTAGACGACCACATGCACGCGATTTACAAGTTCACGCACGACGGAAAAGAACTGGTGCAGACGATTGGCACGCCGACCGTCGCTGGCGCCGATGGGACGCACTTCAATCGTCCGACGTTCCTCGCATGGCTGCCCGACAGTACGATGTTCGTGGCGGACGGCTATAACGGAACGCGCGTCGCGAAGTTCGATAAAGACGGCAAGTTCCTGCTCGATTGGGGCAAGAAGGGCAACCCTCCCAATGACACGCGCCCCGCATATTTCAACAATGTGCATGGAATCGCCGTGGACCCGCAGACACGCCATGTGTTTGTGAACGATCGCGGCAACCATCGCGTGCAGGTTTTCGACGAGAATGGCAAATACCTTTACGAGTGGAGCTTCGGATCGGAGCCATCGGACATCCATCTGTTCTATATCGGGGCTGACCGTAATTTGTGGGCCTTTGACCGGGGAACCTCCAAGATGCTCAAGTATGACCTGGAGGGCCACTTCCTGTATTCCTGGGGAACGTGGGGCGACTTCCCGGGCGGCTTCTGGGGAGTTCACGGCTTCAGTGTCGATCAGGAGGGGAATTTCTACGTCGCCGAAGTGGATAATGGCCGGGTGCAGAAGTTCCGGCCGCGGGCTGGTGTGAATCCGGCATTTCTGATCGGCAAGCCGGTCTACTCGGCGTGGAAATAAGCGATGGGCGGCCGCTTGCTTGCTTCGATGAGCTTGGCGGTACTCGCGCTGGCGCAGCAGCCTCCGGGCGTCCCGGAAAATGCCGTGCAGCGGGTCTCCGACCACGTTTACGCCATCATCGGGTTTCCCAATATTGCGATTGTGGAGGGAAGCCGCGGAACCCTGGTGGTTGACACCGGCATGGGTCCGAAGAACGGCGGCGTGATCGTGCGCGCGGTTGGCAAACTCGCCAAGACTCCGAACCTGTATCTGACTACGACGCATTTCCACCCCGAGCACGCGAGCGGCGTCCAGGCGTTTCCCGAAAGCACCGTCCTGATCCGCCCGGCCGTGCAGCAGGAAGAGATGGAGAGGCGCGGCCAGGAGTTTCTCGAGTTCTTCCGCGGCCTGTCGGCGCAATTCAAAGAAGAGCTCAAGGATGTGCAGATGCGCAAGCCGGACATCCTTTTCGATCGGGAATTGAGACTCGACCTGGGCGGTGTAACAACCCGTCTGTCGTGGATGGGAGCGGCGCACACCAAAGGGGACGAACTCATCTGGGTGGAGGGCGACCGTACGCTGATTTCGGGCGACATCGTACAGAACAAGCTGGTTCCGAATATGCCGAACGAGGATGCCAGCGTAAAGGGCTGGATCGAGGTTCTGGACAAACTGGCGCAAGCCCCCGTTCAGCCGCGCTTCATCGTCCCCGATCACGGCGCACTGGGCGATGGCGCTCTCATTGCGCAGCAACGCGCATTTCTGGCAGACGCTCAAAGCCGGGCGTTGGCGCTGAAACGGCAAGGCACCGGCGTGGAAGACGCCGCTAAGATGATGACCGCCGAATTCAAAACCAAATACGCCGACTGGCAAAATATGAACCCGCTGGCCAACATCGTGCGCCGGGTTTACGCCGAATCCCAGTAACCCGTTGCAGTATAATACCTGCAATCCGCGGAGGGTTTGATGAGCAAGAAGAACCGGATTTCACGCCGCCGCTTCCTGGAAGGCACAGGCGCTGCGCTGGTGGCCGCCGAAGTGTCCACAATTAAGGCGCAGAACGAAACTGCGGCGTCCCGCGCAACCGTCAAGCTGACCGTCAACGGAACCGCGCAACGTGTGGAGGTGCAAGACAACTGGACGCTGGCGGAAACGCTGCGCGATCACTTGAAGCTGACCGGGACCAAGATTGGCTGCGACCGCGGCGAGTGCGGCGCCTGCACCGTATTGGTCGACGGCAAGCCGATGTACTCTTGCAGCCAGCTCGCCGTGTGGATGGACGGCAAGTCGATCCAGACGGTAGAAGGCTTGGGGCAGGGCGAGAAACTCGATCCGCTGCAAAAGGCCTTCATCGAGCACGATGCGCCGCAGTGCGGATTTTGCACCTCAGGCCAGTTGATGGCCGCCAAGGGACTGCTGGCTCATAATCCGCATCCCACGAAAGAGCAGGTTGAGGCCGGCCTCACGGGCAATATCTGCCGCTGCGCGGCCTACAACCGCTATGTGGAAGCTACCCTGGCCGCGACGACGCCCATCGCCACCGGCGGTACGGCGACATTCGCCGCCAAAGCCGATGCGCCGGTTTCGAAAAGTTTGAAGACGGTCGGCCATGCTACGCCGCGCATCGACGCCATGGAGCGTGTGACAGGCAAAGCTGTCTACACCCGCGATGTCTCTCTTCCCGGAATGCTGTACGGCGCGGTATTGCGCAGTCCGCACCCGCACGCGCGCATCAAGAGCATCGACACTTCGAAGGCAGCCGCGATGCCGGGTGTGAAGGCGATCGTGACTCACGAGAACTGCCAGGTGGTCTGGGGCGCGGGCGGAATCGCAGGCGGCGTGCAATACAACGATGCCGTGAAAAAGATCACCAAGCAGCGGCGCTACGCGTTCAACAACCCGGTCCGGTTCGTAGGCGAACCGGTGGCGGCAGTCGCCGCCGAAGACCGGCACCTCGCCGAGGAAGCCCTCTCGCACATCAAGGTCGAATATGAAGAATTGCCCTTCGTGCTCGACGCCGAAGAGGCGCTGAAGCCGGATGCCGTGAAACTCTGGCCCGAGGGCAACCTCTCGCTGAACAACCAGAACGAGTCGAAACCGCTCAGCCAGAAGCGCGGCAATGTCGACGAAGGGCTGCGCGCCTCGGAGCACGTCTTCGAGAACCGGTTTTCCACGACGCTGGTACACAATGCACAGATGGAGCCGCGCTCCTGCGTTGCCGCCTGGGAAGGCGACAAGCTCACGGTCTACACCCCCACCGGCGGCATTGCCAATTGCCGGAATGACATGGCGCGCGACCTCGGAATACCGATGGAGAAGGTCCGCGTCGTCTGCCAATACATGGGCGGCAATTTCGGAAACAAGAACCAGAACCAGGATGCCGATCTCATCACCGCAATGCTCGCAAAGCAGGCAGGCGCGCCTGTAAAGCTGGAGATGTCGCGCAAGGAAGATTACATCGGCATGCATGGCCGGTGGCCCACGATCCAATACTTCAAAGTCGGTGTGGACCGCGAGGGCACGTTAAAAGCGATCCAACTGCGCGGCTACAGCGGCATGGGCGGGTACCGCAAAAATTCGGGCTCGATCGGCGGCGTGGATGCCTTCCAGTGCCCCAACATCGAAACCACGGTTTACCCGGTTTACACCAATCGAACCGTTTCGGGGAATTTCCGCGGCCCCGAGTATCCGCAGGGATACTTCGGCTTCCAATCGATGATGGACGACGTCGCCTACAAGGTGAAGATGGATCCGGTCGAATTCGCTTTGAAGAACATGACGCGCAAGGCGAACGACCAGGTCGAGTACACAAACTACAGCCTGGACGAATGCATCCGGCGCGGCGCGGAAGCCTTCGAATGGAAGAAACGCTGGCGGCCGGAACCGGGATCGGACCGGGGGCCGGTCAAGCGCGGGGCGGGCATGGCGTTTATGGCGTTCCGCTCTGGTGTTGGACCGAGCAACGCAGTGATCCACGTCGATTCCAAGGGGCAGTATTACGTGCACGTCGGCGTGACGGACGTAGGAGCGGGCGCTAAGACGACCATGGGCCTGATCGCCGCCGAGGCGTTGGACGTGCCGCTCTCGCAGGTGAAGGTGGTGTGGGGCGATACTGACCGATGCCCGTATTCGGTAGGGGAATCCGGCAGCCGGACTACGATTCAAACCGGCTATGCGGTGGTCGAAGCTGCGCGGGAAATCAAGAAGCAGATTGCCGAAAAGGGAATGCCCACTGGCAACGCAGTGCTGACGGCAGCCACCGGCCCCAACCCGCGCATGGACAGCGGGAAGCAGCGCGCGGCGTTTGGAGCGCATTTCGTGGAAGTCGAAGTAGATACCGAACTCGGCTACGCCCGTGTGCTGAAGTACCTGGCGGTACACGATTGCGGGCGGATTATCAACCCGCTCACCGCCGAGGGTCAGATCAAAGGCGGCGTGCTCATGGGAGTCAGCATGGCGCTGCACGAGGATTTCATCTACGACGCACGCACCGGGCAACCGCTCACACCGGGGTATTACGGCGCGCGCGTGATTACGCATCGCGACGCTCCGAATATCGAGGTGCTGTTCATCGAAAGCGACGATGGCTATGGCCCCTACGGAGCCAAAAGCATCGGCGAGTCGGGTAAGGTCCCGGCTGTGGGAGCCGTGGCCAATGCGATCTACAATGCGCTGGGGCATCGCATCAAAGACTTGCCAATCACGCGGGACAAGGTTCTGGGGGTGCTGGTATGAAGACCTTCACTAATGCCAATCCGCGGGACCTCCCGCAAGCCTTAAAACTGCTGGAACAGGCGCGGGCAGCCGGAAAGAATGCGGCCGTGGCCGGTGGCGGCAGCGATCTGCTCGGCATGATCAAAGAGCGTATTGTTTCGCCGGATGTCGTGGTTCACCTGCGATCGATCAAGGGCATGGATCAGGTGGCATCAGAAAAGGGAGGCGCGCGTGTCGGCGGGCTGATCACGCTGGACGCGTTGAGCAGCCATCCCCTGATTCGCCGCCAATATGCCGTGCTGGCGGAAGCGGCCGAGTCGGTGGCCACGCCCCAGATCCGCAATGCGGGCACGTTGGCGGGCAACGTATGCCAGCGCCCCTGGTGCTGGTATTACCGCAATGGGTTCCCCTGCTTCAAGGCGGGCGGCAACCAATGCTTCTCGATCAACGGCGAGAACCAGTTTCACGCGATCTTTGGCGGCGGCCCGAGCTTCATCGTGCATCCTTCGGATACCGCGCCCGCGCTGGTCGCTCTTGGCGCCCAATTCCGCGTCACCGGCCCCTCCGGCGAGCGCACCGTACCGGCAGCCGATTTCTTCGTACTCCCGAAGCAGAACGCTGCCCGGGAAAACGCGTTGAAAGATGACGAAGTGCTGGGAATGGTGCGGCTGCCGGCGCCTCGCCCCGGAACCCGCAGCGCCTATCACAAGGTAATGGATCGGGAGGCGTGGACCCACGCGGTAGTCAGCGCTGCGATCGTGCTCGAAATGGACGGCGAGGTTTGCCGCTCGGCGCGCATTGTACTCGGGGGCGTTGCGCCCACGCCCTGGCGCGTGCCGGATGCCGAGCGGGTGCTGGCGGGGCAGCGCATCACCCCGGAACTGGCCGCCAAGGCTGGTGAGGTTGCTGTGGCGGGCGCGAACCCTCTGCGCAAGAACGCCTACAAGGTTCCGCTCACCAAGGCAGTAGTACAGCGCACGATTGTCGAGCTTGCTCGACGGGCATAGCGGACGGGTTTTTGTAAGCTACCGCACCGAAACTGCTGCGCACTGGCAAATCACCTGCTCCAATTCTGGCCGTGCTAGCCGGCGGGATCGATATCAAAGCCGGCGAGGGCCAGGAGGGGAAAGAAGTATGCTTTGGACGATCTTCGTGATTCTGCTGGTGCTGTGGCTATTGGGGCTGGTAACATCCTACACTTTGGGCGGGTTCATTCACATCCTGCTGGTGGTCGCGATTGCGGTGGTATTGATTCAGCTCATTACGGGCCGGCGGGCGGTCTAGCGAAGCGGGGCGCTGCCGTGGCGCCTCAAAGCGCCCGCAACAACCTCGCGGGAAGCGTCACGAGCGCCCACACCAGTTCGAGCGCGCCTCCTACGGCAATCCCTACAAGCCGGAAGGGCAGCAGCAGTAACCAGACAATGGGATAGAGCACCAGCGCAACCAGAGCGAGTGGCCAGCACAGAAACAATAGAATCAGCCAGAGAAGAAACTTCAGCATTTCCGGTTACCCGATCAACATTCCATACGCATAAGGGCAAGGAATTGTTCCAGTCTGCTAGGATAGGACTTCTTGTCGAATGTTGCGTTTTGAGACGGCCGGGGAGTCCCACGGCGAATGCCTGGTGGCGACCCTCAGCGGATTGCCGGCAGGCGTCCCGATATCCTTGGATGCGGTAAACCGTGAGTTGTGGCGCAGGCAGCAGGGGTATGGACGCGGCGGGCGGATGAAGATTGAAACCGATCG
Organism: Terriglobia bacterium; assembly: GCA_003175985.1. Lineage (GTDB taxonomy): Bacteria > Acidobacteriota > Terriglobia > Bryobacterales > Bryobacteraceae > PSRJ01. The sequence goes on along the minus strand of PSRJ01000001.1, from coordinate 6,086 downwards.
GGCCGAGATTGTGGCTGGTGTCCGCCACTCACATACAATCGGCTCGCCGGTGGCAATCGTGATCCGCAACAAAGACTGGCAGAACTGGACGGACGCGCTGCCCGTGGAAGACACGGAAGGTGCAGACGACCGGAGGAAGCCGGTAAAACGGCCGCGGCCGGGCCACGCCGACCTGGCGGGCGCGATCAAATACAACTTTCACGATGCCCGCTACATCCTGGAACGAGCCAGCGCGCGCGAAACCGCCGCGCGCGTGGCGATCGGGGCGCTGGCCAAAGCTTTACTCGGCGAATTTGGAATTCAGGTGCTGAGTCACGTGATCGCCGTCGGCCCTGTGCGCCTGGAGAGGGAGGCCGCCTGGGAAGAAATTGCCGCTTTGAGCCGCAAGGATGAAGTTCTTCTCGGCTGCGTGGATTCGGAGACCGAAGCCCGCATGAAGGCTGTGGTCGATGAAGCGTATCGCACCGGAGATACGGTGGGTGGCATGTTCGAAGTAGTCGCGCGCGGCGTGCCTGTCGGGCTGGGATCGCACGCTACCTGGGATTCGCGGCTCGACGGGCGGCTGGCACAGGCGATTGTCTCGATGCAGGCAGTAAAGGGCGTCGAGCTCGGCCTGGCCGCGGAGGGCGCTGCCAGTTTCGGCTCGAAAGTGCAGGATACGATTCACTACGACCGCGGGGAACGCAGGTTCACGCGCGGCGCCAACCGCGCGGGCGGGCTCGAAGGCGGAATGACCAATGGCCAGGATGTAGTAGTCCGGGGAATGCTCAAACCGATTTCCACGTTGCGGCGGCCTTTGGAATCGGTCGACCTGGAGACGCGCGAACCGGCGCTGGCTGCGTATGAAAGGTCCGACGTAGCCGTGATCCCGGCAGCCGGGGTAATCGGCGAAGCCATGGTGGCGATTGTGCTGGCCCAGGCGTTCCTGGAAAAATTCGGCGGCGACTCGCTGGCCGAGACCCGCCGGAACTATGAAGGCTATCTCGAGCAGGTAAAAAATTACTGAGGAAAATGGTCTATCCGATCGTAAAATTCGGCGATCCGGTGCTGGAGCGCGAGGCCGATGAGGTGCGCGAATTCGATACGCCGGAACTGCATCAGTTTCTGGCGGACATGTTCGACTCCATGTATGCCGCCAAAGGAGTAGGACTGGCCGCGCCGCAGATCGGCTTTTCCAGAAAGATCGCCGTGATCGACGTCTCCAATGGGGAGAATGCCGAAGAGAAGCTGGTGCTCATCAATCCGCGGATTATTAAGACGGAGGGCCGGCAGGAAGGGGAGGAAGGCTGTTTGAGCATCCCCGGATTTCGCGAACAGGTGCGGCGGGCCAAGCGCGTAACCGTGCACGCGCAGAACGCCAAGGGAGAAGAATTCGAAATGACTGGCGAAGACCTGCTGGCGCGCGCCTTTCTGCATGAAACCGATCATCTGTACGGCAGGCTCTACATCACGCACATCAGCGCGCTGAAACGCGACCTGATGAAACGCAAGATCAAAAAGCTGCAGCGCGCGGGGGAATGGGGTTAGTGCCGGATGCCGAAAAAGCCAGAGCTGCGACCGTAAGGGATCGGTGCTGGCTATGCGCCTGATCTTCCTGGGCACGCCGGCATTCGCCGTGGCCACCTTGGAGCGGATAGTCGGCGCGGGACATGAGCTTACGGCAGTGATCACGCAGCCTGACCGGCCGAGCGGCCGCGGGCAACATTCCGCCGCTTCCCCCGTGAAGCAGGCCGCGCAGCGGTTGAACCTGCCGGTATATCAGCCGGAGCGGATCCGGCGGCCGGATGCCATCGATCATCTGCGAACGCTCGGGGCGGAGGCCATGGTGGTGGTGGGCTACGGCCAGATCATTCCCCAGGCAGTGATCGACCTCGCGCCGCTTGGCATTATCAATGTTCACGCATCGCTCTTGCCGAAATACCGGGGCGCCGCTCCCATTCAATGGGCCATTGTGAACGGCGAATCGCGCACTGGCGTCACCACGATGCGTATCGACGCGGGCCTGGATACCGGCGACATGCTGCTCAAAGCCGAGACAGATATCGGGGCGGAAGAGAACGCCATCGAACTGGGAGCGCGGCTGGCAGCGCTGGGAGCCGGCCTGCTGGTGCAGACTTTGGAGGGGATCGAGCGCGGGAGCATTGCGCCCGAAAGGCAGGACGGGGCCGCGGCAACTTACGCTCCGCTGCTCAAGAAAGAAGATGGTCTGATCGATTGGAAACAGCCCGCGCAGGCGATCCACAATCGCGTGCGCGGCCTGCAACCATGGCCGGGCGCATATACGACGGTTCGCGGCAGCTCGTTGCACATCTGGAAATCGCGCGTGCATGAGGGAACGGCAACGCCAGGGCATTTTGTGGGTCTGAAGCCACCGGCGATCGGGTGTGGCGCGGGCATTCTGGAACTGGTGGAAGTGCAACTGGAAGGCCGCAAGCGCATGCCTGCCGGCGACTTCGTGAATGGGCAACGCCTTACTATAAAGGACATGTTAGGAGAATGCTGAAAAAGGCCAAAAACCGCTTGCTGGCGCGCGCGGCTCAGAAAAGCATTCACGTATTTGCAGGCGCTTACCGAGCCGCGACCGTCAGGGAGCGGTATCACGGCTTTTTTCAGCATCGTGTTAGGAGAACAATAATTTGAACCTGCCGCTTGGTTACGCTTACGCTGCCACCTTTGCCGGGATCCGGCAGGCCGAGAAAGACGACCTGGCGCTGATCGTGAGCGGTCTCGCGGCCAACGCTGCCGCGGTGTTCACGCAGAATCGCGTGCAGGCTGCGCCAGTAAGATTGAGCCGGCGTCATCTGAAGCTTTCCAAGGGGCTGGCCGGCGCGATTTTGGTGAACGCAGGGAATGCGAACTGCGCAACTCGTACGGGGGACGCCGTGGCACTGGCGAGTTGCAAGGCGGCCGCCCGTCTGCTCAAACTGCCGGTGGTCCAGGTGCTGCCCGCTTCCACCGGCGTGATCGGCGTGGAACTGGATTCCAATAAGATCGCGGCCGCGTTGCCGCGTTTGGTGGAGGGACTCCACCCGGACCGGTTCGATGACGTGGCGCAGGCGATCATGACTACCGACCTCGTGCCGAAGACGGCGTTCGCTCGAGCCAAGCTGAGGCGAGGTACGATCCAGATCGCCGGCATGACCAAAGGCTCCGGGATGATCCAGCCGTTAATGGCCACCACACTGGGCTTTGTCATGACCGATGCCAACATTCCGGGGGCGCTATTGCGGCCCATGCTGCGGCGCTGCGCGGAACGCAGCTATAACCGCATGTCTGTCGATGGAGACACATCGACGAATGACACTCTGGTTCTGCTGGCGAACGGCGCTTCCGGCGTGCGGCCCGATCCGAAAGAATTTGCCGCGGTCGAGGAAAAGATCGCCGAGGTCATGGAGTGCCTGGCGCGGGCGATCGCGCGGGATGGCGAGGGGGCGCGCAAACTGGTCACGATCGAAGTATCGGGAGCCCCGAGTAATCAGGCTGCAACGCGGATCGCTCGCACCATTGCGAATTCGCCCCTGGTAAAGACGGCAATCGCTGGTTCCGATCCGAACTGGGGCCGCATCCTCATGGCGGCGGGAAATGCCGGGGTAGCTTTCGATCCCGCCAAAACCGATGTGGCAATGCAGGGCATCACCGTTTGCCGGAACGGACTCGCCGCGCCCTTCTCGGAGGAAGAGCTGAAACAGAAACTCGAAGCTGCGGAGTGCGGGATCCGGCTGACCATTCGCGGCAAAGGGACGGGGCGTGCGCGCTTCTGGACCTGCGATCTCACCGAGGGCTATATCCGCATCAATGCCAGCTATCGGACGTAAGCCATGAACCGGCGCCGGCTGCTGCTCGCGATTGCCGCCTTCCAGCTTCGCGCCGATGATGCGCAGGATGTGTGGGAGCTTTTTACCGCTCTGGCTTCCGCGCTCAGTGAAGGCAACGCGGTCCGGTTTATGAAGGCTTTCGACCGTTCTATGAAGGACTACGCGGTATTGGAGGCAAGTATTGCGGCGCTCCTTCAACAAGCACAGGTGCAGTCTTCCATCGAAGTGCTCAACGATGCCGGAGATGGCCCTTCCCGCAGCGTAGAGTTGGATTGGTTCTTGCAAATTGTCGATCAACAGGACTCTGCCGCAAGCACGCGCCGCCGGGAACGCGTGCGCTGCCGGCTGGCCAAGCAGGGGAAAACGTGGCAGATCACGGCTCTTGAGCCGCTGGCCTTTTTTGCGCCGCTGCGCCCTTAGCCGGTGCGGAACAAAACATCCGGCCCTCTGGCCGCTCTCGAACAAGGGAACAGCAGGTGCTCCCTCCTCACTACCATCCCAACCGCCCGTAAAACGGGTGTACTAGCGGGAAGGAGGATACAAATGAAAATGCAAATTCTATCCGGGTTGGCAGTTCTTGCCTTATTAGGCGCGGGCGCTCTGGCGCAGACTCCGCAGAAGCAGACCGCCAAGCGTCTCACTGCGGACAGTACATTCGCCAGCAACGCAATGGAAGGCGGAATGGCCGAGGTCGAATTGGGGAGACTGGCGCAGCAGCGCGCGGCCAGCGACCACGTGAAGCAGTTCGGAAAGCGGATGGTGGACGACCATTCCAAGGCAAACGAAGAGCTGAAGACCATCGCGACGAATAAGGGCATCACGATCCCCACAACCCTCAACGCCAAAGACCAGGCCGCCATGGACCGCCTCGCCAAGCTGAATGGCGCGGAATTCGACCGGGCCTACATGGACGATATGGTGAGGGACCACAGGACGGATGTCGCCGAGTTTCAGCGGGAGGCCGACCAAGGCGGCGATGCGGACATCAAAGCATTTGCGTCAAAGACTCTGCCTACGCTTCAGGACCATCTCAAAATGGCGCAGGAGACACAAAGCAAGTTGAAGAAGTGACGGGGCGCTGGTGGAATTACCCGCCTGCGGCGCGGTGTTCCACCAGGGTCTCCAAGGCGTGCAACTCTTGCTGGCGGCCCATTACGATGAGGTAGTCGCCGCCCTGGACAGCGGTTTCGGCCGGCGGATTAAACAGCATCGCGCCATTTTTCTTTCGTATGGCCATGACGATGACTCCGAGATCGCGGCGAAGCTGCAATTCCTTGATGGTTTTCGTAACCACTTCGCTCTTCTCGTCCACGCGAACCTGTTCGATGGAAACATCGATTCCGATTTCTTTGGTAGTGAAATCCAGGAACTGAACCACGTGGGGGCGCAGCAGCGACTGCGCCAGGTGGTGGCCTGTGATCGCGTAGGGAGCGAAGACCGCGTCCGCGCCGGCGCGCCGCATCTTCTCTTCCGCGCCCTCTTCGGCGGCGCGCGCGGCGACGTACAGCCGCGGATTGAGCCCCTTGGCCGAGAGTAAAACGAAGAGATTGTCGGCGTCGCTGCTGAGAGCGGCAACCAACCCGCGGGCACGTTCTACACCCACCTGGCGTAGAGTTTCGTCACGTGTGGAATCGGCGGCCACTGCCAGCATTCCGCCGTGGACCGCCTGTTCCGCGCGTTCGGGAAGGATATCCACGACAATGAAGGGCACCCCCGCGCGATGCAACTCGGCGGCGGCCCCGCGGCCGACGCGGCCGAACCCGCACACAATGAAGTGATCTTGTAACCGGTCGATCATGCGTTTGTTGCGCCGTCGTTCAATGGCCCCTCCGAATTCCAGTTCGATCACCGTCTGGGTAAGCGCGCCAACCCCGATGGAAAGCATACCGAACCCGAAAATAATCAATAACGAGTTGAACACACGGCCCGCCCGGGTGAGGGGGTGAATCTCGCCGTAACCGACTGTAGTCATGGTGGTCAACGTCATGTAAAATGCGTCGAACACGGGGTATCCGGCGATCCAGGCGAACCCGGCTGTTCCCATCGTCAAAATGAGGAGGAAAGCGAAAACGAGGAACAGAAGTCGGCGCGCCAGTCGGCTCATCTCACGCGGTCCGGACCAAGTATACCGAAATACGCAGGAACGGCCGCAACCCTCTGATACACTGAATGCAAGCGCCACGCAGGTGGGTTTGAGAAGGGCCGGTAGCTCAGTCGGTAGAGCATATGCCTTTTAAGCATAGGGTCGCGGGTTCGAGTCCCGCCCGGCTC
>PSRJ01000396.1 GCA_003175985.1 Terriglobia bacterium | reverse complement strand
GGCCAGTCCGTCCAGGCCCAGTTCCCGCTGGAGAATCGCGAGGGCGTGTCGCTCGAAGTCCTCGTCGCTCATTTCTTCCAGTGGCGTCATTTCTCCAACTCCTGATACCAGGATAGCGGGTTCTCTGCCCTGACGCGTAGCGCGTCTTTGTGACGGCGCGCGCGGCTGAGCAGCTGGTCGTCCGTCGTAAGAAACACCTCTACTTCGCCTCGCTCCTCACATGATGTGAATTCGCTGCTCGAATTCGCCAGCGAGGTGGTTCGTCCTCAGACTGAGGATGCCGATCGGGCGCTGGACCTTCAAAAGCTTGGTTTCGACGCATTTGATGCGCTGCACTTGGCGGTAGAGGTCCGGCCTTTCGAGTCGCCACGGGCCCACCATTCTGCTGCTGTTCTATATATAATCATCGCAACGGAGGCTCATCATGAAAGCCAGCTTTTCTCTTCTCCTCGCTGGAACCTTGCTCCCGATTGCCGCGTTCGCCCAGTGGAGTCATCTCAAGACCGCGGGGATCCCCCGCTTAGCGAACGGCATGCCCAATCTCTCGGCGCCGGCGCCGCACACGGCTGATGGCAAACCGGATTTGAACGGGATTTGGCAGGCCGGACGGGCCGGCGCCGGTGGACAATACGGCTACGATTACAACGTCGCTCAGGAACTGCCGCCGGATGCGCTGACATCCTGGGCCAAAGCACTACGCCAGCAGCGCGTACAGGACTTCCGCAAGGACAGTCCGCTCGCGCGTTGCCTTCCCGTGAGCGTTCCCTTCCTTAATTTCCGCGGCTTGTCTAAGATCGTGCAGACGCCGGATCTGATCGTCATCCTTTATGAATCTCCGAACAGCCCCCATCGAATGATATTTATGGATGGCAGAGAACTCCCTAAAGATCCAAGTCCCACCTGGCTGGGGTATTCGGTGGGGCATTGGGAAGGAGACACTCTCGTCGTCAATTCCGTAGGCTTCAACGATCTGGGCTGGCTGGATGTGGGTGGCAATCCGCAAACGGAGTCGCTCCGTCTTACGGAACGCTACCGCCGCTCCGATTTCGGACACTTGCAAACGGAATTCACGTTCGACGATCCCAAAACCTTTACCAGGCCCTTTACGCTGCGCATGGAGAAGACATACACGGCGGACACCGAAATCATCGAGGACGTATGCGAAAACGAGCGCGACAGCAGGCACTTGACCGGGGGCGTAAAAGTGTCTCCCGAAAATCTTGCCGCGTACGCAGGTATCTACGAGTTGGCTGGACGAGATGTGGAGGTCGCGATCTCCGGGGATCAGGTGATGGTCAAGGATGGCACCCATCCCAAAGACCAGTTGTTCGTGGCTCGCTCGCAAACGGTATTCATGTCCAGTGTGAGCGAGGTTTCCGTCGAGTTCGTCAAGAACGGGCAAGGTGCAGTCACTCACTTTACGCGGACTGACGGGGACAAGAACGAGAGGGCCGTGCGAAAGTCGGTGGCCGCCCAAAGATAGGGGCCGGTTTCGAGTCACGCCGCTTTCCCGAAAATGAATCAAGCGATTGCTTCGATTTACGGGGAATTCGGCCGCGACTATGCTGCTGTTCGGTGCATTCTGGAAGCAGAGGAACGGGGCGATTTTGGGCAAATGCCCATCATAATAACCCTAACCTCTTTATTTGCAATATGAATTTGGGCAATTTGCCCATTTCTCCATGGACCAGACTCTCGAAAAGCAGGATTTCAATCTCGATCGTTGGATCGGCCGGCGCGAAGCCTTCGGCCTGATCGCGGGCCGCTGTTCGGCGGCGGAAGTCGAAAGCTTGCGGCGCATTCGCGATGAGAGGCTCTATCGCGGCAAAACCAGAACCTGGGATGCATTTTGTGCGCAGCATCTCGGCGTGAGCCGCCGCAATGTGGAGCGAAGCATCCGCTGTTTGGAAGAATTCGGTCCCGCTTTCTTCCACCTGTCGCAACTGGCGCACATCCGGCCGGAGGAATACCGCGCGATCGCTCCGCACATCACTGCGGAAGGAGTGCGGCTGGACGGGACCGAAATTGCCCTGCTACCGGAAAACAGCGGGCGAGTAAGCGCCGCCGTGGCCGAACTTCTCCGCCGGAAAAGGACGGCGCCAGAAAAATCAGAGCCCGCGGCGCCAGCGTTCGCCGCGATCCTGAAGCGATGTGAGGCCGCGGCAGAAGCATTGGAGACGCTGGAGACGGTGGAACCACAGGAGCGGCTGAAACTGGCGACCCTGCTGTGGAGAATTCGCGATAAAGCCGCGAACCTGAGAGTGCCGATCCTGTAGGACCAGCGCTCGTTTGCGGACCGCGGATCGCTAAGACGGTGGCTTGCTACAATTGCCTGCTGGCATGTTCCGAAAAGTTCTGATTGCGAACCGCGGCGAGATCGCAGTTCGGGTGATCCGCACCTTGCGCGAGATGGGAATCGGCGCGATCGCCGTCTACTCCGACGCAGACCGGACTTCGCTGCACGTGCGCATGGCGGATGAGGCGGAATACCTTGGCCCCTCGCCTTCGGCTGAGAGCTACCTGCGGATCGACCGCATTCTCGATGCGGCGCGGAAACATGGCGCCGAGGCGATTCATCCCGGATATGGATTTCTCAGCGAGAATGCCGAGTTCGCCGCGGCGTGCGAAGACGCCGGGGTCGTGTTCATCGGACCGTCTTCTGCCTCCATCCGCGCCATGGGCTCCAAAACCGGCGCGCGGCGGAACGCCCAGCTCGGCGGCGCGCCCGTCGTGCCCGGAACGGATCATGGCATCACCTCGGAAGAAGCACGCGCCTTCGCCCAAACACACGGCTATCCGATTCTTCTCAAAGCGGTGGCGGGCGGAGGCGGAAAAGGGATGCGTGCCGTGCGCAGCGAAACAGATCTCGAGGCGGCTTTTCGCGATGCAGCCAGCGAAGCGGAGCGCGCCTTCCGCAGCTCCGAAATCTATGTCGAGAAACTGATCGAGCAGCCCCGCCACATCGAAATCCAAGTCCTTGGCGACCAATACGGAAACATGGTGCACCTGGGTGAGCGTGAGTGTTCCATCCAGCGGCGCCACCAAAAGGTAGTCGAAGAAGCTCCCTCGCCATTGGTGGCGGCGCACTCCGAGATGCGCCAGGCGATGGGAGAAGCTGCAATCCGGGCGGCCCTTGCGGCCGGTTATTACAACGCAGGAACAGTCGAGTTCCTGGTAGATCAGGATCGACGCTTCTATTTCCTCGAGATGAACACGCGGCTCCAGGTGGAGCATCCGGTAACCGAACTCGTGACGGGAGTCGACCTGGTGCGCTTGCAAATCGAAATTGCCGACGGCGCGCGGCTTCCATTCTCGCAGGAAGAAATTGCCTGGCGCGGTTCGGCCATCGAGTGCCGGATCTATGCGGAAGATCCATATAACGATTTCCTGCCGTCTCCGGGAACCATTGTCCGGCTCGACCGGCCGATGGGTCCTGGTATCCGTCTCGATGGCTGCGTATACGCCGGCTGGACGGTGCCGCTCGAATACGACCCGCTGCTGGCGAAACTCGCGGCCTGGGCAGGGACTCGCGATCAGGCTATCGCACGCATGCTGCGCGCGCTCGGCGAGTATGATGTCGGCGGCATTCGCACCAATATCGGGTTCTTTCGTCAGATTCTGGAAGACGAGGAGTTCCGCGCAGGCCGCCTGCATACGGGCTTCATCGAGCAGTTCTTTGCGCGCCGCAAGCCTGCCGCCGCGCCGTCCGGGTTGGCCGCCATCGCGGCCCTGGTGGCAGCTCTCGATCATCTTTCCCAGGAGACGCCGCAAGGTCCGGCGGACCGCAATGGAACCAGCCCCTGGCTGGCAGCCGGACGGGAGGCAATGCTGCGGTGAAACTGCAATTAACCATCAACGGAGCCGAAGAAGAGATCGAGATCCTGGCCCCGCATCCGAATTGCCGGTTCCGCTGGAACGGCACGGAGCAGGAGGCCAGCGTCGAATTGCCGGAACCTGGTGTCTATTCCATCCTGCACGAGGGTCGCAGCTATGACGCCGGAGTGGAACGTACCGCGCGCGGGCTTGTGGTGCTGATCGATGGGAACCGATTCGAAATCACGGTTCGCGATCCGCGCCGCTGGTCTCGCCACGCAGCCGGTCACGCCGGCAGCGGCCTGGAGACGCTCTCCGCGCTCATGCCCGGCAAAGTGGTGCGGGTCTTGATAAGCGTTGGTGACACCGTGGCCGCCGGCCAGGGTGTACTGGTGGTAGAAGCCATGAAGATGCAAAACGAAATGAAGGCCCCGCGCGCCGGGCGTGTGGTCGCCGTGCACGCCCGCGAAGGCATGACGGTAGCCGCCGGCGAGGTACTGGCCACCATCGAGTAAGGGCGATAATAGAGACCATGGCGACGCAGCCAGTTTGTCCCAAGTGCGGGGGCAGCGGATGGATCATTCTGGAGCGCGAGCACGTTTCCGGCGCGGAGCCCTGCGAATGCCGGTTTGACGGATTGACCGGGCGAATGGAGGATCGCGCGCAGATCCCGCCCCTTTACCGCCAAGCATCCTTTGACAATTTCCATTTCAGCGACAATCCAATCGCGGCGCGCGATCTGCGAACGACTATGATGCAGGTGAAGCGGTACGCCGACGATTTTCCCAACGAGAATCGTCCGGGGCTTCTGCTGATCGGCGACCCAGGCACCGGGAAGACACACCTGGCCGTGGCCGCCCTGCGCCGCATCGTCCAAAAGGGCTTCGAATGCCTGTTCTGCGATTACCAGAATCTGCTGGATCGCATCCGTTCCGGCTATGATGCCGCCTCCAACTCCTCAGACCGCGAGGCGTATCGCGTGGCTTTGGACGCCGAGGTATTGCTCCTCGACGATCTGGGCGCGCACCGCGTTACAGACTGGGTGGAAGACACTGTCACTTCCATCGTTACCTACCGCTGCAACAATCGAAAGCCGCTGATCGCCACCAGCAACCTTCCGGATGCGGAAGCGGGCAGCGCCATCCACCAGCGGTCCGCTCTCGGCGCTCCCGAGTATCGCACGACATTGGCTGACCGGATCGGCGGGCGCGCCCGCTCGCGTCTTTTCGAAATGTGTACCGTGATCCGGATGCCTCTGGTGGAAGACTACCGTATCCGGAAACAGCGAACATTTTGATGCGCCGCACAATCCTGATCCTGCTGTTCGCGAGTGTCGCAGCCGCGGCATCCCGGCAGGCGCAGTATGTACAGGCCGTGGAGTTCCCCTATTATCTCTACCCCCGGCAACTGTGGGAGCGCGAATTGGTTTGGCTGAAGACCATCGGTGTCGACACAGTGGAATTCAGCATTCCGTGGAACTGGCATCAGCTCCAACCGGGCGATTTCGATTTCACCGGCCGCACCAGCCCGCGGAGGGATCTGGCGGCGTTCATTCGCATCCTGCGAAAACTGGACCTGCACGGCTGGGTGCGTCCCCTGCCGCCGGTTGCGGGCTGGGCCGCGGGCGGCGTGCCTGCGGGGGCGTCGGATGCGGGCTCGCGTGCGGCCTGGCTGAAGGCTCTCGAGGCGCTGCTGGCGCCGCAAACGGAAAAACATGGCGGCCCAATCGCGTTTGTGGAAGGCCGCGAGCTGGAGATCGAAGCGGAAATGCCGCCCTCACCGGTAACGACGCTCTCGATCCAAGAACCCACGGCATTGGTCCGCAGCCGCGAAACAATCGCGATGGGGCGCGGGGCGCTCCTCTGGGTAAATGTCGAAGAAGCACTTTACCCGGCGGGATGGGAACCGCCAGGCGTGTCTCCAGTGCGCGCGGGCGCCGTGGATTTCAGCGGGAAAGAGCGCCCGGCGACAACAGCGTTGCGGCGCGAAGCTGCTCTCCTCCGCAATTGGGCGCCCCTCTTCGGAAGTCTCCATGAAGTAAGCCTGCCGAAGCAGGCCGGCGCCAAACTACCGCGCGGGTTTGAGACCACCGAATGGAATTCACCCTCCATTTCCGCCGTGAGTCTCATCAACCGGCGGGAAATGGCTTTTCATGACGACCTGCGGGTGTTCGATCCACTGCTGCGGCACGAGCTGATAATTCCCGGAGTTTCCGTCGCCCCAGGCGAAGCGCTTTGGCTGCCTCTGGAGATTTCTCTCGGGCCCGGCGGACTGTGCCGGGATTGCTCTGCGTTTTCTTCTGCCGAGCGTATCGTGTACGCAACGGAAGAATTGGTCACGGTGGAGTTCGAAAACGGCATCCTTGCCATGGAATTTGCCGCGCCGCAAGCCGGCGAAGTGATCCTGCAACTGGCGCGGGAACCGGTGGGGCCCTACCTTGCGGCCGGCAAACCCACGAAATTCGATTGGGATGAGAAGACACTGCGCGCGCGCCTTCCGATCCCGGCGGGGACGGGCGTGGCGAACCGAGTCCGCATCGGATTGGCGATCGAGGCCCCGGAAAAATCCGGCTTCTTCGGCGAGGCTCGGCGGTTGATTATCGGCCAGAAGAACGTGGTCTCGACATTGTACTCTTCGCCTGAAATAGCCAGCAGGTCCCGCTTACGGCTCCCGGAAGGCTTCAGCGCCACGGCCGTCAACAAGTCGCCTAATGAAATCGATTACACCGTCACCGTGCCGCCCGACGCCTTACATGGAGACTTCGCCTCGCTCGTGCTGGAAGCTGACGGCGTGCCCTTGGGCCGCGCGCGGCTGCAACTCTTCCGCCCGGCGTCGATCCGGCTCATGCAGGCGATCACCCTGCACTTCGGAACACAAACACAACTGATTCCCGAGCCCCCCACGGCTCCCGTGGAAGGGCGCGGCGGCACGAGCGTGGAAATCGTGGTCCGCAATAATTCGCCGCAGATTCAGAACTACCACCTGGAAGCCAGCGGCGAGGGACTGGAGTTCTCGCCGGCGAAGACGGATATTTCGATCGGCGCCCTGGATGAGCGCCCCGTCTCATTGCGCATTTTCGCAAAGGAAGGAATTAGCGGGCTCCGCGACTGGCGCCTGCGGGTGACGGGAGGCGACGACTTGGATTTGCCTTTCCGCGTAATCGTTTTGGGACGAGGCAACACCGCGGTGTGGACAGCCGACCTGGATGGCGATGGGTATCCGGAATGGGTTCTGGAATCGCAGCGAGTGCGCGCTGTTTTCGCATCGCCCGGCGCGCGCCTGGTGGAACTTACCTGGAAGGATACCAACACCAATTTTGTGCCCGCGGAAGGCGCGCTTTGGCAATCGGGCCCGGTGGAAGCGCGGCCCGAAGGAGACAGCCTCGAGTTCGTGGGAAACGGTTGGGCACGGAAGGTGACCCTCAACGGCGCGGTTCTTACGGTCGACCAAAGCACCCCCTTACCGGCTGAGGGGATTACACCCCGGAGCAGCGGCAACGTACGGCTTACGACCGTGCGCGAATCCACTTCCCGCTACAGGTATGAAATCAAACAGGCCGATTAACGAGGCATAACATTAAGAATCGGTAGGGTTGACGTTAACCCACAAACCTGCGGGGCCCGCCACACATCTCATTAGGTGAGGGAATGGATATGCGAAAAGCACTCGGCTTCATCGCTCTAATGACTACTTCCGCGATCATGATGGCGGCTCCGGCCTTTGCCCATGATCGCGACGATTATCGAAACTACAATTACGGCTATAGCTATCCGTATGGCGGTTACACGTACAGCTATCCGTACAGCTATGGCTATTCTGCGCCGAGCTACGGTTACGGGTATGGGTATGGCTACACGGCGCCCCGCTACAATTCGCATGAGTACCACGAATGGTTGGAGCATCGCCGGCACGAGGAACGCGAGCGGCGAGAACATGACCGCCGCAACTATCGCGATTACGACCGCGGCTGGCGGCGCTAACAGACGTTAAGCGAGCGGCCACAACCGGGTTTCTCTGGCCCTTTTGCGCCTTGCGTTCGGTAGGAGGCTCCGATATGATGACCTCGCAAGGTTTGCTCAATCAAGGAGGGCACTCGGAGTGAGAATTTTCCTGGTTGGTTCCGCCCTGGCTGTGGCCGCATTCGCCGCGTCTAATGCGCCCGTTTCGGTAACCTTCAACAAAGACGTCCTTCCGATTTTGCAAAAGAATTGTCAGGGCTGCCATCGTCCCGGAGAGGTGGCTCCGATGTCTTTGCTTACTTACAGCGAAGCACGCCCCTGGGCCAAGGCAATGAAGGTCGCAGTGGTCAGCCAAAAAATGCCTCCGTGGTTTGCAGATCCGCAGTATGGTCACTTCGCGAACGACAAGCGGCTGAGCCAGGCAGACATTAACACTCTCACTTCCTGGGTGGACAACGGCGCGCCGGAAGGGGACGCTAAGGATAAGCCCGCGCCGATAACCTTCCAGAGCGGCTGGAACATCAAACCGGACATGGTGATCGAGATGCCTAAGCCGTTCCAGCTCCCGGCAAGCGGCACGATTGATTACCAATATGTGCTGGTCAAGGGCAATTTCACCGAAGACCTGTGGGTCACGCAGGCCGAAATGCGGCCCGGTAATCCGAAGGTGCTGCATCATGGCAAGGTTTGGGTCCGGCCCCCGGGTTCGCATTGGATGGAGCACGCCGTGCCCGGTGACGCGTATTCCGCCGGCATGGGACGAAACTCGGTTTCCGAGGGGAACGACATTCTTGGCAAGTTCAACCCTGGCCTCGGCGCCCAAAGTTTTGAGATCGGCGATTCGGCCAAGTTTGTTCCTAAGGGTTCCGACCTGGTCTTCGAGTTGCACTACACGGCTGTGGGAGAGGCCACCACGGACCAATCCAAGCTGGGCTTGGTGTTCGCGAAGAATGAGCCAAAGACCCGCTACTTTCTGTCCGCGGGACCGACAGCTCTGAATCTCGTAATTCCACCGGGGGACGGCAACGCCGAAGTGGTTAGCGAAGTCACGGTAGGAGCAGACGGCGTGAAGCTGGCCTATGCGCAACCCCACATGCATCTTCGTGGGAAAGATTTCGAGCTACGGGCGATCTATCCGACGGGCGAGTCGGAAACCGTGTTCAAAGGGAAATTCGATTTCGAATGGCAGCTCGGCTACACTTTCGAAAAACCGATTTCGCTGCCGAAGGGCACACGCCTGATTGGCATCTCGCACTTCGATAATTCGCTCACCAACAAGTACAATCCCGATCCCCAGAAGGAAGTCCATTGGGGGCCGCAAAACTGGGACGAGATGAGCAACTGCTTCGTGGGCCTGGTCTTCGACGTCAACACGAACCCGGACAGGGTGTTCCGGGCGTCGGGTCCCAGCCTGCTTCCACGCGGCAAACTTGGCCCCACTCTGGCGGCGCTGGAATTGAAGTAGTTTCGTTCTGGAAATTCCGTCTCGTATCCGTGGGGGACCACTCCCTTACGGTCGTGGCTCAGAACGGAGCCGCGAACTTAGCGGCTTGTCGCGTTTGGCGCGGTGAGGACGCCGAGAGGATACTCGGCCAGGTCAAGCCAGCATTTCTGCACCGTATTTTGAACTAAAGAAACGCGCTCGGCGCGGAAACGCCGATCGCCCGTGTACTCCCGCCACCGCCGTAAAGCCGTATTTCGCACCGAATCCAGCTCCCCTCGGGGAATATCCTGCGCGAGCGTCACGTGGGGATGGTAGGGATAGGGTTCGTGGAACGTCAGGGCACGTTCGTTCATCGCGGCGTGCATGCGGCTGAGCTCAGCCGCACCCGATCCCAGGCGGAGGTAAACCACCTGCGTGATGGGGAAAACATCGATCTCTGTCAACTCAACTTCGAAGGGGGGCCAAGCATCGGTAAGAGACCGGACCTGGTCCGCCGCCAGAGGCCACTGGACCTCCAGGGGGCGGGGCGGCAACACACTCACGTGCGCGTGGGGATTGCAGCCTGGGATCAGCTCCCGGCGTAAGTCGTCCAAAAATACGCCCAGGGGATTCGGTATGTAAATGACTAAGGCGAAGATATTAAGGCGCTCGTCTCCGGGGGCCGGACAATGACCCCCGTCGCTGTGAGAATCCATGCTCTTCCTATGGTACCCGTTTTGATGCGTCGTGCATTTGGCGGCGGGGTGGCTGTAGGATATTGCGACGGAAACTGGCCCCTCCTGCTACCCTCGTAATAATGCCGAGCAACAGCGACACGAATCCACTGGTTCATCCCGAGTTCCGAGTTCCGTTTGACCGGATCGGCGCTGCCGATGTGGAACCGGCTATTGCCCGGCTGTTGGCGTCCGCCCGGGAGCGGCTCGAGGCCTTGGCGGCAGCGCCGGAACCGCGCAGCTTTGAGAACACAATGCGCGTACTGGACGAATTCACCGACCCGTTGGATTATGCCATGGCGGTGGTACGCCACCTCGAGTCGGTTGCCACATATCCGGAATTGCGGGCGGCGTTTAACGCGGTGCAGCCGGAAGTGAGCGCCTTTTATGCGGGCATCCCGCTGCACGAACGGCTATGGGCCGGGATCCGAGAATACGCGGCAACCCCGGAAGCGCAGACGCTGGCGGGAGAGCAGCGGCGGTATCTGCACAAGACGATCGAGACCTTTCGGCGCCACGGCGCGGATCTCGATGTACCGGGCAAGAAGAGGCTCGAGGAGATCGACGTTGAACTGACGCGGCTGACCACCAAGTTCGGTGAGAACGTCCTCGATTCCACCAACGTTTTCGAATTGCTGGTTACCGATGAGCGGCAACTCGCCGGCTTACCGCCCACGGCGCTGGCGGCAGCGAGGGAGAGCGCCAGGAACAAGGGCCTCGAAGGCTGGCGTTTTACTCTTCACGCACCCGACTATTTCGCAGTCATGACTTACCTGGACGATGCCTCGGTGCGGCAGCATGTCTATAACGCATATAGCATTCGGGCCACTGGGGGAACTTGGGATAACCGGCCGCTTCTCAACCGGATCCTGGAATTGCGCCGGGAAAAGGCTTCCCTGCTCGGCTTTCGCGATTTCGCCGATTTCGTCCTGGAAGACCGCATGGCCCATACCGGGGCCCGCGCGCTGGAGTTTCTCGAAGATCTCAAGCGCAAGACCGAGCGGCGCTTCCGTGAGGAAAACCAGGAGCTTCTCGATTTCCGCCGCTCGCTGGAAGGCTCGTCCGCCGCGGAGCTACAGCCCTGGGATGTCGCCTATTACGCCGAAAAGCAGCGAGCGGCGCTCTACTCCTTCGATGAGGAGGCTCTGCGGCCCTACTTCCCCCTCGACCGGGTGGTGGAAGGGCTGTTCGAGCTAGTGCATCGTCTTTACGGCTTGCAGGTGCGCGAGGAAGCGGGGGCTCCGGCCTGGGACCCCCAGGTGCGCTACTACAACGTTCATGACGAGGATGGATCCTTTATCGGCGCGTTTTATGCGGATTGGTATCCTCGGGAAAATAAGCGCGGCGGAGCGTGGATGGACGCGTTACTTACCGGAGGGCCGATCCCCGATGGTTTCCGGCCTCATCTGGGCCTGATCTGCGGCAATCTCACGCCGCCGATTGGCGGTAAGCCGGCTCTGCTGACGCACCGGGAAGTGGAAACGATCTTCCACGAGTTCGGACATCTCTTGCATCACCTGCTGAGCCGCGTGGGGATTCGCACACTCGCCGGCACCAACGTGGCGTGGGACTTCGTCGAACTGCCCTCGCAAATCATGGAGAACTGGTGCTGGGAACGGGAAGCGCTGGATCTCTTCGCACGCCATTGGGAAACCGGCTCCCCGGTTCCCGAAGACCTCTTTCAAAAAATGAAGCGGGCCCGCACCTTTCGCGCGGCCAACGCACAAATGCGGCAGCTCGGCTTCGGATTTGTCGATCTCCTGTTGCACGTCCGCTATGTTCCGGAGCGGGATGGCGATCTGGTGGAGTATACGCGCCGCATTCTGCAGCAATTCAGCCCCGCCGTGCTGCCTCAGCATCATGCGATGATCGCCGCGTTCACGCACCTGTTTGCCAGCCCGGTGGGCTACGGCGCCGGCTATTATTCGTATAAATGGGCAGAAGTGCTGGATGCAGACGCATTTACGCGATTCCGCGATCATGGCATCTTCAGCCGTGAGATCGGCGGCGCTTTTCGCGCGCATATTCTTTCCCAGGGCGACAGCGAAGACCCGGCGGAACTGTACCGCAAGTTCATGGGAAGAGAGCCCGATCCAGCGGCGCTGCTAATTCGTTCCGGGCTGGCGTGACGCGGCGCGAAACTGGCCGATGATATAATTTCGCCGAAGGCACGGACGCTTCTCAGGGAGGAATTTCGCATGAGCAAGATCTCACGCCGGAGATTTTTTGAGGGCACCGGCGCAGGCATCGTGGCTACGGCCGTGCCGCTGCAAGGTCAGGAAACCAAGGCGCCGCCGCCCGGAACCGTGCCGCGCACAACAATTCAAGTAACGGTCAATGGGGAGCGGCGGAAGATCGAAGTCGAAGACCGCTGGACGCTGGTCGAAGTCCTTCGCGATCACCTTGGGCTCACCGGCTCGAAAATCGGCTGCGATCGCGGGGAGTGCGGAGCCTGCACCGTCCTGCTCGATGGCAAGCCGGTATATTCCTGCAGCCAGCTTGCTGTATGGGCCGATGGCCGCTCGGTGCAGACCGTGGAAGGGCTGTCACCGAACGGGCAACTCGATCCCCTGCAACAGGCGTTTATCCAGCATGACGGGCCGCAGTGCGGATTCTGTACCTCGGGCCAGCTCATGAGCGCCAAAGCGCTGTTGAATCGCAATCCGCATCCCACGCTCGACGAGGTGCGCCACGCAATGACCGGCAACATTTGCCGGTGTTCCAACTACAACCGTTATGTGGAATCGGTGATGGCCGCGGCGGGTACGCTGTCGGCAAGCGCAAGGAGGAAGGCATGAACACCCTGAACCAGGTTGGCCATCCTTCACCCCGAATCGACGCGCAGAAACGCGTAACCGGGACGGCGACATACACAGGCGATATCCGGCTGCCCGGGATGCTGTACGCGCGCGTGCTGCGCAGTCCGCACGCACACGCCCGCATTCGCCGGATCGATGTCTCGCGTGCGCAGGCGCTTCCCGGCGTCAAGGCGATTCTGACGCGGGAAAACTGCGACGTGGTATGGGGCAGCGGCGATACCCGCAACAAGCGCTATCTGTTCAACAACCCGGTGCGGTTTGCAGGAGACGCAGTGGCCGCAGTCGCAGCCATGGACCGCCACACTGCAGAGGAGGCTACGCGGCTGATCGAAGTGGATTATGGGACGCTCCCCTTTGTGCTCGATCCCGAGGACGCGCTGAAACCGGGAGCCGTCGAGATCCAGCCGGGTGGAAATCACTCGCCGAACAATCAGGGCGCGCGCCAGCCCGAGGTCTACCGGCGAGGCAACATCGAAGAGGGCTTGCGCGCCGCGGACCAGGTGTTCGAAGACCACTACACATCGGCCCACATCAACAACGCGCAGCTCGAGCCGCGCGTATCGATCGCCCAGTGGGAGGGCGATAAGCTCACGGTCTACGCCTCGACACAGGGCATCTCCAACTGTCATACCGAGATCGCCCGTGATCTGAAGCTGGCGCCGGAAAACGTGCGGGTGATTTGCCAGTTTATGGGCGGCGGGTTCGGAAACAAGAACCAGTGCCACGATTTCGATCTGATGGCCGCGATGCTGGCCAAGCAGACAGGCGCGCCGGTGAAACTGGAGTTCACACGCAAGGAAGACTTCCTGGCAGTGCACGGGCGCTGGCCGACGAAGCAATACTACAAGGTCGGCGTGAAGCGCGATGGCACGCTGACTGCCATCCAACTTCGCGGCTACAGCGGCATGGGGCCGTATCGCAAAGGCTCCGGAGGAATCGCGGGGATTGAGATCTATCAATGCCCGCACGTGGAGCGATCGGTAACGCAGGCCTACACCAACATGGCGGTTTCCGCGAATCTGCGGGGGCCGGACTACCCGCAAGGTGTGTTTGGCATTGAGTCGCTGATGGACGATATTGCCTACTCGCTGAACATGGATCCAGTGGATTTCCGGCTCAAAAACATGACCCGGAAGTTCAACGACCAGACGCCTTACACGAGTATCGGGCTGGAGGACTGCATCCGCCGAGGCGCTGAAGCTTTCGAGTGGAAGAAGCGGTGGCACGCGCCGGGCGTGGGCTTCGGGCCCGTCAAACGCGGCGCGGGCATGGCCATGGGTTCGTTCTTTTCTTCCCTGGGACGCAGCAGCGCCGTGATCGACCTGGATTCGCGCGGCATGTATCACGTCCACGTGGGCGTCACCGATATCGGCACGGCTGCTAAAACTACCATGGCCCTGATCGCGGCCGAGGAATTGGGCGTGCCGCTGGAGAAGATCGACGTGATTTGGGGCGATACCGGCCGGTGTCCCTACTCCGTGGGCGAGTCGGGCAGCCGGACCACGACGCACACAGGCTATGCCGTCGTACAGGCTGCCAAGGACCTGAAGCGGCAGATCGCGGAGAAGGGCCTGCCGCAAGGCGACCAGATGCTGACCGCGGCCGCGAATACGAATCCCACCGTACAAAATGCCGCGCGCTATAGCTTCGTGGCGCATTTCGCCGAGGTGGAGGTGGACATCGAGCTCGGGCACGTGAAGGTAGTGAAGTACGTCGCTGCGCACGACAGCGGGCGCGTGGTGAACCCGCTGACCGCGACCAGCCAGGTGAAGGGCGGCGCGATCATGGGGATTGGCATGGCGCTGCATGAAGAACTTCTCTACGATAAGCAGACCGGTCTACCCCTGACCGCCGGATATTATGGCGCGCGCGTGATGACGCATCTCGACGCGCCCGAAATCGAAGTCCACTGGATCGAGACCGAGGATCCGTACGGGCCGTTCGGCGCTAAGACTCTCGGCGAACCAACTATCATTCCTTCGGTGGCTGCAGTAGCGAACGCCATTTACAACGCCATCGGAAAACGCGTGAAAGATTTGCCGATTACGCGCGACAAGATTCTGGCGGTGCTCGCATGAAATCGTTTGCGAACGTAAATCCGCGGGAGATGAAAGATGCAGTCGCGCAATTGCGGCAACCCAACGCCATCGTCGTAGGTGGCGGCAGCGACCTGCTCGGACTGGTGAAAGAGCACCTGGTGCAGCCGGACGTGCTGGTCAATCTGAAAGCCATTCGCGGGCTCGATCAGGTGTCGGCCAAAGGCGCGGAAGTTCACATCGGCGGGCTTATCACTCTGGACACACTGAGCCACGAGCCGCTCATCCGCAAGAACTACACCGTGCTGGCAGAGGCCGCTGAAAGCGTCGCCACGCCCCAGATTCGCAACGTAGGCACACTGGCGGGGAATGTCTGCCAACGGCCGTGGTGCTGGTATTACCGCAACGGCTTTCCTTGTTTCAAGAACGGCGGGAACAAATGCTTCAGCGTTGCCGGGGAGAATCAGTTCCACGCGATCTTCGGTGGTGGTCCGAGTTTCATCGTGCATCCCTCCGATACGGCGCCGGCGCTGCTGGCCTTGGACGCGAAGTTCCGCGTGGCCGGACCGGCGGGCGAGCGCACCGTGCCGGCAGCGGACTTCTTCGCTTTACCGCGAGTCAATGCTTCGAAAGAGAACGTGCTCGCCAAAGACGAGGTGCTGGTTTCGATCCAGTTGCCGCGTGCCGCGCGGGGTGTGCGCAGTTCGTATCACAAAGTGCTCGACCGCGAGGCCTGGACCCATGCCGTCGTGAGTGCGGCGATGGTATTGGACATGGATCAGGACATTTGCAAGAGCGCTCGCATCGTGTTGGGCGGCGTTGCGCCGATTCCGTGGCGTCTTCCGAAAGTCGAAGCTATGCTGGCCGGCCAGAGGATCACGCCCGAACTTGCGGCGAGAGCCGGAGACGCCGCAGTGGAAGGCGCCAATCCGCTGGCAAAGAACGGGTACAAGGTTCCGCTGACCAAGGCCGTGGTAAGGCGAACGCTGCTGGGGCTTACTGCCAAAGCTTGAGATTGGAACCCGGACGCGCCTCCGGTGTGCTGCAGCCGGCTACTTCTGTCCGAACATTCCGATGTAGACGCCCTTGGCGATCACTTTGCCGTTCATGGCGTTCATCAGGTCGGCGCGCGAGGTGGAGGCCGGCAGTCCCAGCTTTGC
Source organism: Terriglobia bacterium (assembly GCA_003175985.1). Lineage (GTDB taxonomy): Bacteria > Acidobacteriota > Terriglobia > Bryobacterales > Bryobacteraceae > PSRJ01. Next base: position 9,712 of record PSRJ01000396.1, on the reverse strand, counting down.
GTTCAGGCCATAAATCTCGAACGTGTAGTGGTGGTCGCCATGTCCAGCAGGCGGGCAAGGGCCCAGGTAGCCGGGGTTGTTCGCAATGTTGTTGATCTGCTTCGTGCCATCCGGCTGATCGCCGCCCTTTACGCCTTCCGGCAGTCCTTTGGCGTCGCCGGGGATATCGAAGATGCCCCAATGCAGCACGTCATTGGTCGCCGAACCGCCCAGCACCGGGTCGGGATCGTGCATGATCAGTACATAGCTTTGCGTATTGGCCGGTGCGCCGGACCACGAGATGGCGGGCGAGGGCGACATCTGCCCCGCGGCGCACGTGTATTTAGCCGGAATATGGCCGCCATCGGGGAAATCGCTCACAGTGATGTGAATCATTGGCGGAAGCTGAAACCCCTTTTTGCCGCCTTTTCCTTCGCCCTTCTTTTCCTGAGCGCCCACGAATGCCGTCAGTGTGAGCAACGTGGCTGCAATTACAAGACCTTGGATATAGCGCATAGAATCTCCTTTTCGGTTTGACTTATTGACAGCGTATCGGAGGAGAGCCGAGAGTTCAAGCCGCAGCTCGGCTCAGTTGGCTCAGGCCAGGTTCCGCCGCAGCGTATCGGGATCAATTTCATTCTCCCAACGCGCTACGACCACCGTGGCGACGCCGTTGCCAAGCATATTGATGGCGGCGCGCAGCATGCTCATGAAGCGATCGATTCCCAGGATCAACGCCATACCCGCGACCGGGATCGCGGGGATCACCATCAGTGTGCCGACCAGCGCGATAAATGCCGCGCCCTGCACGCCGCTGGCGCCCTTCGACGTAAGAATGGCCACACCGAGAATCGTGAGCTGCTGGGTCAGCGTCAGATGCGTATTGGTGGCCTGCGCCACGAAAAGCGCGGCCAGCGTCATATAGATGCTCGTACCATCGGTGTTGAAGGTATATCCTGTCGGAACCACCAACCCGACGAGCGCTTCCGAGCAGCCGAGCCGTTCCATTTTGCCCATTAGCGTAGGCAGGGCCGGTTCCGAGGAACTGACTGCAAGCACCAGTAAGATCTCTTCCTTGATGTAGCGGAGGAACTTGAATATGCTGAACCCGGCAGCCGCGGCGATGGCCCCCAGCACAAGCACCACAAACAGAATTCCACAGATATAGAACGTAGCGATCAGCTTCAAAAGCGGCCCCAGCGAGGCGACACCGAAGCGGCCCACCGTGAATGCCATGGCGCCGAACGCGCCGATGGGCGCGAGGCGCATCAGGATATTGATGATCCGGAACACCGCATGCGTGAGCGCTTCGAACAGGTCGACAAGCGGCCGGGCTCGCGCGCCGGCCAGGGATAGCGCAAACCCGAACAACAGCGCCACCAGCAGCACCTGCAGGATGTTTCCTTTGGCGAAAGCGTCGGTGATGGTGGTAGGAATGATCTGCATCAGGAAATCGGTGACGTTTTGCGCTTTGGCCTGGCCTGCGTAATCCGAAACGGCTTTGGCGTCCAGCGTAGCGGGGTTAATGTTGAAACCGCTGCCGGGCTGCATGACGTTGCCCACCACGAGTCCGATGATCAAGGCCAGCGTGGAGACGGCTTCAAAATAGATGAGGGCCTTGCCGCCGACGCGCCCCACTTTCTTCATGTCCTGCATTCCGGCAATACCCGAGACCACCGTGCAGAAGATCACCAGCGTAATGATCATTGTGATCAGACGGATAAAGGCATCACCCAGCGGTTTCATGGCAGCCGCCTTTGCGGGGCTGACATATCCGAACACGATTGCCAACGCGATGCCGAACAGCACTTGCGTCGACAGGCTGGTGTAGAAGGGTTTTTTTTGAGTTTTTGCGGCTGCTGCCGCATGTGGTTTCGGAGCCGTCATGGGATGCCCCCCAAGGCAGTCCGAAAGTATATCACTATGGCGGACTAACGACTGAAGGTCGCCGTTCGCGGGTGTTATGGAACGCGCGGACCACGTCCGCGGTGCTCGAGCACGTTCAAAAACGCGGATAAGAGTGCTTTGCCGGCGACGAGGGTTCCGGCTAAGGTGAGTGCCAGGGCGGGTCCAATGAGCAGCGCATCCATGCTCCTCAGATTGACGAACCGCATCAGGGACTTCAATGCTCTCTTTGATTAACTATTTTCCGGCCAGGCCGTTTTTTGCCAGGAATTCGCGGATAGCGATATAAATCCGGGTACGTTCTTCGGGAGTAAAATTGCCGTGCCTGCCACCCGGGATGGTGACCAATTGATTCGGAACTCCGGCTTTAGTGAGCGCTTCGTGGAGGCGGACGGCATGCTGATACGGGACCACGTTATCGGCATCGCCATGGACGGTCAGAATCGGCGGCAGCCCCTCCCGGATATAAGTCAACGGTGACACCCGCCGCGCCACCTCTTCGCGATTGGGAAGACCACCCATCCACTGCATGGCTGCGTTGGCGCGGTGCGGTCCGTCGACAACATCAGCTACGTCTGTGATGCCGTACCAGTTGACGATCGCCGCGGCCTTGGGCACGGGCGTCGCGCCGGCACACTCACGGTCCAGCCCGGCGCTCTCGGGCAGGATACCCGTGGTCAGCGCCAGGTGGCCGCCGGCCGATTCACCGGTGACCACGATCCGGCTGGTGTCTATGTTGTAGGTCTTCGCCTGCGCTGCCAGGAATCGCAACGCGCACAGGCAATCCTCCACGGCCGCCGGCGCCAGCGCGACGCGCGCGAGGCGATATTCCACGTTGACAACGTTCCAGCCCATCTCGATCCACGGCAGGAGCGACATCAAGGACGCTTCCTTGGCGCCGGCAGCCCAGAAGCCGCCGTGCATATACACCACTGTGGGCTGCGGAGTGTTCATGCCGCGCCGCTGATATACATCCAGCTTCGCCTCGTAATTGGAGGCCGTCAGATAGGTGACGTTCGGGATTACCTGGTATTCGTTGGCGGCATGCGTAGCCCAGCTCGCCGAGGGCGACAGCTGGGCCAAAGCGGGCTGGAGCGCTCCCGCCAGGATCAGGAACGGAGCGAAATTCCGGTTCATAGGAGTCCTCTCTAGGCACTCAACAGGGCCGTGACAGCGCGAACGTCTGGAATATCCTCGAGCTTGCGCACGCTCTCGACGACGCGATTCGCCTTTGCCTCGGGCCATTTGGCATAACGGCAATTATCCAGAAACTTGGATGCCACCTCATCGAAGCTCATGGGATCGGAAGGGCTCCCTTTCGCGAAATCCGCGCGGCCGGAGATCGTACGCCCATCTTTCAGGTGCAGATCGAGAATGCTGGTCATCTTGTCGTAACCTGCCTTCTCGGCCTCCGGGTGGACGCCGAAACGGACCCGCTGGATCATGGTCTGCACTTCAGGACGCTTTACGACTTCATCGGTAAACTCGTTCAGCCCGGCACGGCCATATAGCAGCAGCGCGGCCATGCAGAACTCCATGCTGAACTTCCCTTGCAAGGAATCGGTCGGGCGGTGATGAATGAGAGCTGTTGGCACGTTGCGGTTGGTTCCCACGTCGAGACGCTCCACCTGCTCCGCTTTAATCTGATTCATGCGCACCAAGCGCAGCAGCTCCGACATAGCCGGATGCGTGAGCGAGCCGGAAGGAAAGGGTTTGATCGAGATGCCGGGAGACGAAAAAGTCCAGGGCCGGCCCAGTGTAATAGCATTGGCGTCGTAACTGCCGCCCGCCGCATGGAAGAATCCGGCAGGAGCTTCCAGGATCTGGTCGCTGGCGGTCCACCCGCGCTGGACGAGGTCGGCGGCCACGATGCCGGATTCCGCCGCCCTTCCCGCGTGGAAGGGCTTGGTCATGGTGCCGAAGTTCTCGCGAAGCCCTGCCGCCTGGCTGGCGGCCACGCTGAGGGCGCGCGCACATGCGGCGGCATCGGCGCCATAAAGTTTCATTACGGCCGTCGCGGATGCGAACGTGCCGCAGGTGCCCGTAGAATGGAAGCCATCCTGATAGTGGCGTGGTGCGATGGCTTCCGAGATTTTGCATTCCACCTCCACGCCGGTATGGTAGGCAAGCAGCAAATCGCGTCCCGACAGGCGGCGCGCCTCCGCCACCGCCAATACCGCCGAAAGACACGGCGCAGTGGGGTGTGTGAGGAGTCCGTAGACCCGATCGGGTGCAGCCGATAATTGCGTGTCGTCATAGTCATCGGCATGTATGCCGACACCATTCGCGAACGCCGCAAACCGCGCCGCCGACTTCAGGGCGGAGCCGATCACGGTGGCATTCCCGCGCGTAACGCCGAGGGATTCAAGATATGAGCGGGTAATCTCCCCCGATTTCGCCACGGAGCCTACCAAAGCCAGGCCTAACCCATCGAGAATCGACTTCCTGCCGAGTTCGATGACATCTTTCGGCAGACTCTCGTAGCGCGTGTTTACGATGAAAGCCGCTACCTTACGTGTCAACCCGTTAGTTTCCACTGGGGCTGGTTTGGACGATTGGGCCTTGGCGGCCAGCGCGGTTGCGCCAGCCGCGGCGATCCGGGCCAGTTTGCGGCGGGTGAGGCGGTTGCCAGCAGATTTCATGCAGGCAGTATACACCGGCCGTGAGCATTCAGACTGAGGTTTTATCGGCAGCCGGCATGGTCAGGAATGAGTGCATCACGTGCCAGAAAAGGTGACGGTTGAGTCCGAAGCCGACCGAGTGCGCGGTGCCGGGAAGCACGACGAATTGCCGGTCTCCATTGGGCAGCCGCTTGTAGAAGTCCGACAGGTCGTCCATCGTGGCGATGCCGTCATACTCCCCACGGACCAGCAACACCGGCGCCAGCACTTTGGCTGGGTCCACAATCGGCAGGTGCGCGGTCATGTCCAGATAGGTACCAGTCGGGACCTGGTCACCGAACTTCAACTCCTGATCCGCCAGGTGTTCCGCCAGCGCCGGATCGGACGTGCCGGCTTTATCGCGTGTGAAGATGCTGCGGATCATCTCGCGGTCGCGGAGGCGCAGGTTGTGCGTCCGGTAGTAATCGAGCTGCTTGGCCCGCTCCGTCAAAGTGGGTGAATTCTCACCCTTATAGGTGAATGCCGTGAACACCAGCCGGTCGATGCGCTCCGGCTGCGCCATGGCGTAGGCGCCCGCCCGCAGCGCTCCCGACGATTCCCCGCAGAGATGAATCTTCTGCCGCCCCGTCTCGCGCACCACCAGCTCGATTCCCGCTTTCAAGTCTTCGACACCGCCGGCGATGTCGGAGTTCGAATCCGTGCGGCTAGAACGGCCGTAATTCTCGTGATCCATGGTCCACACATCGAAACCATGCGCGGCGAAGATATTCATCACCGAGTATTCGCCGCGGCCAGGCATGGTGAGATCGAAGCTCGGGCGCGAGGAGATAGAAGACCCATGCACCAGGAAAAGTACGGGTCTTGCCGGTTCCCCAGGCTTCGGCACGCCCGCGCGCTTGCGGAACATCGCCAGAGAAACGGAGCCCTTCTTGGCGGTGTACTCGGCGCTCCAGACTTTGGGCGCCGGGGAATTCCTGGATTGCGACCGCCCGGCGGATGCGGCGAATGCGCCGGCGATGGCGGTTCGGCGAGTCATCGGATTACCTCCGGCTGTCAGACCGCTTCCTTGCGGTCGCGGCTCGGTCTGAAATACATACTACGGCATTGGGTTGTACAGCCGTTCATCGAACGGGCTACCCAAATACGGCTGGATCTTTTCGCGAAACTGCTTGGTATGGTCCAGCATGAGATGGGCATCGTAGGCTTGCTTGCTCTGCCAGACTTCGACGATCGTGAAATGATTGGCGCGCTCCACGTCACGCAAAACTTCGAATCGCACAGATCCGGGGTCTTTGCGGCTGTCCGAGGCCATTTGGACCAGCAGTTTGTTGGTATCGGCGGCAAAATTGGGGAATACGTCCACGTAAGTGACCACATACAACTGCCGCGCGGCGGGTTGCTGCGCCGGAGCCGTCAGAGCGGCGCCCAGGAGCGCCGCCGCAAGCAAGAGAGAGTGAGTTTTCGACATGCCGCAAAGACCCCGTCCGAAGCTTATTGCAGCCTGTGGAATCGGCCTTCCCAGACAGCTTTGCCAATAATGTGACCGTCGATGGCTTTCATCACATCGGCGCGGGAAGCGTCCGGTCCGAGATCGAGTTTGGTATCGAGGGCAAATAGTTCAAAGGTGTAGTGGTGATCGGGGGCATTGGCTGGCGCGCCCGGACCCATATAGGCATTCGTCCCGCGGGTATTCTTACCCTGGACCGTGCCATCCGGCAGCGTGGCGCCTTCTTTGATGCCTTCCTCGAGCTTCGTCGCAGTGCCTGGGATGTTCCACGCGATCCAGTGCGTGACATCATCGAGTTTGCGCTGCAGGGCTACATCAGGATCGTGGAACAGCAGCGCGAAGGTGACTGTGCCCATCGGTACATTGGTCCAGGTGAGTTCCGGCGAAACGCTCTGGCCGGCCTGGGTGTACTTATCGGGAATGACGGCGCCATCGCTAAACGCCGAGCTCATCAGCCTCATGGGCGGCGCGCCCGGGCCCTTCTTTCCGCCTCCCTGCCCTTGGGCGAAGCTGCTGCCTGCCAACAGAAGCATCGCGGTGAGCGATCCTACTAATCGAATTCGCATATATTTCTCTCCTCAAATTTGGTTGCCCGGATGTAACCGCCCCGGGCTCTGAACCTGAATGATTGTGCAAGTATACACCGAACCGGCAGGTTATCGAAAGTGAACTATCCATCGGGCGCTTGCAGCCCGGGAACAGCGCCTGTTCTACTCGAGGCGTGGGCTCCAGACTCTGGGTGGTTTTGTGGGCTACGGCCTGCTTCGCGCAGCCATACGAGGTGGGAGCAACCATCGGCTATGGCGCTTATCGAAACGCCACAGTGATCGCACCCGCCGGCAAGGCTGAGGCCGGGTTCGGAAACCGCTTCGCAGCCGGAGCGATTCTGGGTGAGGATCTCTACCGGCACCTTTCAGGCGAACTGCGGTACTTATTTCAAGACGGCGACCCGTTCGTATCGGCAGGCGGCAAGAAGGGCAACGTGCAGGGCCAATCCCACGCCGTGCATTATGATCTTCTGTTTCATCTGAACGGCCGCGAATCGCGGTGGAGGCCATACGCCGCAGTGGGCGGCGGGATCAAGTACTTCCGGACGACGGGGCCCGCTCCCTCCCCGCAGCCGCTGCCCTCAATTGTGACTCTTACCAACGAGAACCAAATCCGATGGCTGGTGACGGCGGGCGGAGGAGTGAAGTACCGGCTCTACAAGCACGTTTCGGTGCGCGGAGAGTTTCTCGATTACATCACGCCGTTTCCCCATCGCCTGTTTGTGCCTGCTCAGGGAGGAACCGACCGCGGTATCTTCCAGCAATTCACGCCGATGTTCGGGATCGGTTACACCTTTTGATTTCGGTTCAACCTACATGTACATGCCGCCGTTTACGGCTAGCACCTGGCCGGTGATATAACCCGCTTCTTCGCTGGCAAGGAATTTCACGGCAGCGGCAACGTCTTCAGGACTACCGATCCGTTCCAGCGGGATGGCGGCCAGGATTTTCTGCTTGCGCTCTTCGGGCAGGTCCTTCGTCATATCGGTGGCGATGTAACCCGGCGCGACTACGTTCACGGTGATGGCGCGGCTCCCCATCTCCTGGGCTAACGATTTGCTCATCCCGATCAACCCTGCCTTGGAAGCGGCGTAGTTCACCTGCCCCGCGCTTCCGGCCTGCCCCACCACTGATGCGATATTGATGATGCGGCCCCAACGGTTGCGCATCATACCAGGCAACACCTGCTGCGTGGCGAGAAAGGCGCCGTTGAGGTTCGTATGGATGACGGCGTCCCAGTCGGCCTGCTTCATGCGGACGGCGAGCCCGTCGCGCGTGACCCCCGCATTGTTCACCAGCACGTCAACCCGGCCTTTCTCCTTCAGCGCGCGGCCGAACGCTTCTTTGATCGATTCGGGGGAGCGAAGATCGAGATTCACCGCCAGCATCTCCGCAGAGACGGCGCGCAACTCTTCCACGAATTCGTGGTTCGCTTCGATGGCGGTGGAGGCGGCTACCACGGTGTAACCGGAGCGCCCCAACGCCAGCGCGATGGCGCGGCCGATGCCGCGGCTTGCACCCGTCACGAAGGCCACACGGTTGGACATTCCCGCTCCTTTAGGCTGTACTGGTAATTACACTCAAAATCATAGCCTATGGCCTATCGCGACCTGCGGGAATTCATGCGCGCCCTGGAGCAGAAAAAGGAACTGAAGCGCATTCCGTTTGAGGTAGATCCCATTCTGGAAATTACGGAGTTTGCCGACCGCGCCGTAAAAGGCGGCGGACCTGCGCTGCTTTTCGAAAAGCCGAAAGGGTCCGCCATACCCGTGCTGATCAACGCCTTTGCGTCCATGCGGAAGATGGAGATTGCGCTCGAAGTGTCCTCCGTAGAAGAGGTCGCCGCGCGCATTGTGGAGTTCCTGGAGATGCGCATGCCCGAGGGACTGATCGGCAAGATCAAGATGCTGCCGAAACTGGCCGAAGTGGGCGCCTTCTTTCCGAAAGCCGTGAGCAGAGGTCCCTGTCAGGAAGTGGTGCGCACAGAGGGCTTTTCGCTCTTCGACTATCCGATTCTACAGTGCTGGCCGGAGGATGCGGGCCGGTTCATTACCCTGCCCCTGGTTTTCTCCAAGAACCCCGATACCGGCAAGCGCAACTGCGGCATGTATCGCATGCAGATCTTCGACGAGCGGACCGCCGGCATGCACTGGCAGACGCATAAACAGGGGGCGGAACATTACCGCCGCCTGCAGCACCACGGGCGCACGCGTATGGACGTTGCCGTGGCGATCGGCGCTGACCCGGCGACGATGTATTCCGCGATCCTGCCCCTGCCGCCCGATCTCGACGAGATGATGATCGCCGGGTTTCTGCGGCAAACCCCGGTGGAGATGGTGAAGTGCCAAACCTCGGATCTGGAAGTGCCGGCTAACGCCGAAATCGTTCTTGAGGGCTACGTAGAATTGGGTGAGTTGCGCACGGAGGGGCCCTTCGGCGATCACACAGGCTTCTATTCGCTGGCCGATGAATATCCGGTCTTCCACGTGACCTGCGTGACGCAGCGTAAGGAGCCTGTCTATGCGACCACCATCGTGGGCCCGCCGCCCATGGAAGATTACTTCATGGGCAAGGCGATCGAGCGGATTTTCCTGCCTCTGATGCGCATGCAAATTCCGGAGGTCCGCGATATCGCCATGCCTGCCGAGGGCATCTTTCACAATCTCATTCTGGTTTCGATCCGCAAGTCCTACCCGGGGCACGCGCGCAAGGTGATGCATGCCATATGGGGATTAGGGCAGGCGATGTTTTCGAAGTGCATCGTCGTGGTGGACGAAGATGTGGACGTGCAAAATGTGCGTGAGGTGGCCTGGAAGGCTCTGAACAATATCGACCCGGAGCGAGATATCCAGTTTGTGATGGGACCGGTCGATTCGCTGGACCACTCGAGCCGCCTCCCCAACTACGGCTCGAAGATGGGTGTGGACGCCACGCGCAAATGGCCGGGGGAAGGCTTCACCAGACCGTGGCCCGGTGTGATTCAAATGTCGCCGGAAGTGAAGCAGCGCGTGGATGAGTTATGGAAGAAGGCGGGGCTATAAATTTGCTCGTTTCGGAACGCTCCTGATAAAATTAAGGCGTCCCTTGCGGTGGGTGTAGCTCAGCTGGTAGAGCGCTGGATTGTGGTTCCAGTGGCCGAGGGTTCAAATCCC